>JAWSVN010000190.1:0-6275 GCA_033851875.1 Acidimicrobiales bacterium | reverse complement strand
GGGACGTTGGTGCCAAAGAAGCGGCTGCGGATGGCGACGGGTGCCGGCGGCGAGAGGTCAGTCCTCGTCGGCCCAGCCGGGGTGGAACGGGGTGGCGTCGGTGTCGATGTAGCGGGTGTGGCTGACGATCGGGCCGCCGGGATTCCAGCCGAGGAGCTGGTAGCCGACCGGATCGTGGACGAGCGACACCTCCTGCGCCCCGGACAGGTCGAGGGCCACGTGAGGCACGGTCGACAGCCCGACCGATGCCGCGATGCCCGACACGCTGGCGTTGATCGGCCGGTGGAGGTGACCGCACACCACCCGGTCGACCGGGTACTCGGCCAATGTCGCCCGCAGCCGATCCAGGCCCTCGAAGCCGGATGCGTCCATCCAGTCGATGCCGGTGACGAAGGGCGGGTGGTGGAGGGCCAGGATGGTCGGACCGTCGTGATCGGCGTCGAGGCTCTCCCGCAACCACAGGTCGCGGCCCTCGTCGTGGCGGGCACCGGCCGCCCTCGGGATCGTCGAGTCGAGCCCGAGGATGCGCAGGTCGCCGACGGTGGTGACCCAGCTGGCGTGCTCGGCGTCGGCCCACGGCAGATCCGGGAATGCGGCTCGGGTGCCGTCCCGATCGTCGTGGTTGCCCGGGATCGCCAACACCGGGACGGTCAACGGGCCAAGGATCTCGACCAGGGCCTCGAACTCGGCCGGCTTGCCCCAGTTGGTCAGGTCACCCGTGATCAGCACCGCCTCGGGAGCCGGGTCCTCGGCCAGCAACGACACCACCGCAGCCGCCAGTCGCCCGTTGTTGTCGGCGAAGAGTTCCTCGTCGGTGTCGGGCGCGACGACGTGGGTGTCGGTGAGCTGGGCCAGCAGCGTCGAGAAGGTCATTCCGCAGGTTCCTCGGTGTCCTGGTCCGCCGCCTCCCTCTCGGCCGCGTTCAGGTCGATCGACACCGTACCCTCTCCATCGACGGCGACTGGATACGACGGCAGATCGTCGCTGTCGTCGAGCGATCGTCCCTGATCGTCCCAGGTGGTGTCGGAGCACGAGTCGGTGAAGACCCCCTCGTCGGGCTGCCAGAGCGCGCTGCAGGCCCGATCGGCCGACAACGGCCGGGACCCGAACGCCGACCACCCGGTGAGGGGGTCGTCGCCGTCGTGCTGGACGATGATGTCGCGGTCGCGCCCGGCCAGGTCGGGGAAGGTGACCGGCCCGGTGTCGGCGATCGTCGCGGCGATCTCGGCGCCCTCGAACGTGAAGGTGCTGCCGGCGCCGAGGGCCGAACCCGCCTCGGACGACGGGAACAGCTCGCTGCTCCGGGTGATGAGGAAGAACACGGCGATCATGCCGAGGGTGCCGGCCAGCACCACGGCGAAGGCCTGGGGCCCGCCTCGTTCGCCCCGTTTCGCTACCGGCATCGGGCCTCGCCTCCCCACGGTCGCTCGCATCTGCGGTCTCGTTGCTGTACTCGTTGCAGCACCCCCCTAGTATCGCCTTGTCCATCACCGAGCGGCTCACCACGGAGCAGTTCATCCCCGACCCACGAGGCGGAGGCCCCCAAGTGGATCTTCTGGAATATCAAGGCAAGCAGTTCTTCGCGAAGTACGGCATCCCGGTGTCGGACGGCGAGGCGACCTCCGATGTCGACGAGGCCGTGGCCATCGCCGACCGCGTTGGCTACCCCGTCGTCGTCAAGGCCCAGGTCCACACCGGTGGCCGGGGCAAGGCGGGCGGTGTGAAGCTTGCCAACAACGCAGAAGAGGCTCGCGAGCACGCCAGCAACATCCTCGGCCTCGACATCAAGGGTCACATCGTCAAGATCATCTGGGTCGAGCACGCCTCCGACATCGCCGAGGAGTACTACGCGAGCTTCACCCTCGATCGCTCCGCCAAGAAGTACCTGGGCATGCTGAGCGCCCAGGGCGGTGTGGAGATCGAGACCGTCGCCGAAGAGGACCCCGACGCCATCGCCAAGATCTGGGTCGACCCCGCCGTGGGCCTGTCCGAGGCCGACTGCCGGGCCTGGGTCGAGGCCGCCAAGCTCAACGACGCCGCCACCGAGGGCGCCGTCGACATCCTCACGAAGCTCTACCAGGCCTACGTCGACGGCGACGCCGACCTGGTCGAGATCAACCCGCTGATCCTCAAGCCCACCGGCGAGGTCCACGCCCTCGACGCCAAGGTGTCGCTCGACGGGAATGCCATCTACGAGCACCCGGACTACGAGCAGTACGACGCCACCCAGCCCCGCGACGAGCGTGAGGAAGCCGCCCACGAGAAGGGTCTCCAGTACGTGGGCCTCGACGGCTCGGTCGGCGTGATCGCCAACGGTGCCGGCCTTGCCATGAGCACCGTCGACGTGATCAACCAGGTCGGTGGCTCGCCCGCCAACTTCCTCGACATCGGCGGCGGCGCCAACGCGGATGTGATGGCCGGAGCGATGGAGGTCATCAACAACGACCCCAACGTGAAGTCGATCTTCATCAACATCTTCGGCGGCATCACCCGCGGCGAAGAGGTGGCCAACGGCATCATCGAGGCCCTCGGCCGGGTCGACATCGACGCCCCGATCGTGGTGCGCCTGGATGGCACCAACGCCGATGAGGGCCGAGCGATCCTCGAGCCCGCCCTCAACGACAAGCTGATGATGGAGCCGACCATGCTCGCCGCCGCCCGCAAGGCCGTCGAGCTGGCCAGCTGAGCCAGGAACCACAGGACTGAGAACGAACGATGAGCATCTTCCTCGACGAGAACACCAAGGTCATCTACCAGGGCCTCACCGGTTCCACCGGCCGTTACTACGGCCTCCTCAACCGTGAGTACGGCACCCAGGTCGTGGCCGGCACCCATCCCAAGAAGGCCGGCACCGACGTCGACGGCATCCCGATCTACGCGTCGGTCGCCGAGGCGGCCGAGTCGACCGGCGCCACCGCCACCTGCATCTTCGTGCCCGCTCCGGGCGTGCAGGCCGCCGTGCTCGAGGCCGCCGAGGCCGGCATGGAGCTGGTGGTCTGCATCACCGAGGGCGTCCCCGCCCACGACGAGGCCTACTTCTTCAACAAGGTGAAGACCGACTTCCCGGGCACCCGGATCCTCGGGCCCAACTGCCCCGGTCTGATCAGCCCCGGTAAGGCCAACGTCGGCATCACCGCCGGCCACATCGCCAAGGCCGGAGGCCCGGTCGGCATCGTGAGCCGCTCCGGCACCCTCACCTACCAGGCCCTCTACGAGCTCCAGCAGCAGGACATCGGTGTGACGACCTGCGTCGGCATCGGTGGCGACCCCGTACCGGGCACGAGCTTCATCGACTGCCTCGAGGCCTTCGAGGCCGACCCTGACACCAAGGCCGTGATGATGATCGGCGAGATCGGTGGTTCGGCCGAGGAGGAGGCTGCGGACTTCATCAAGAACAAGATGAGCAAGCCCGTGTCGGCCTACGTCGCCGGCGTCACCGCCCCTCCCGGCAAGAAGATGGGCCATGCCGGTGCCATCGTGTCGGGCGGCAAGGGTACGGCCCAGGCCAAGATGGAAGCCCTCACCGACGCCGGGGTGAAGGTCGGCAACAACCCGACCGAGGCCGGCGAGCTGATGGTGGAGATCGTCAAGGGCCTCTGAGCCGTCTCGACGATCCCTCCGGTTCTGGCATGGGCGTGCGCCACGAACGACCGAGCGAACCCCGGGCTGCGGCCCGGGGTTCTGCGCGCCGTTCGGGCGCCGTCGCTGCCGCGCTGGCCGTGCTCCTCGTCGCCTGTTCCGGCGGTGACCGTCCTGCGCTGACCTCCGAGACCCTGCCGTTGGCGACCGACGGCGGCACCACCGCCGAGGATCTTGGTTCGGGCGTCGAGGCAGGCGACGGCGAGGTGCAGCTGGGGGAGGCGATCACCGTGTCGCGCGACGACATCGGGGCGCTGGTCACGCCCAACGGGATCGTCGTGCCCGTCGCCGGGGTGACCGACGACGGCTATGAGATCACCACCCCCTGCGGCAACGAGGGCTTCCTCGCCCTCGGCACCCCGATCCTCGGCGCTGACGTGGTGCTCGACCCCGGCCACGGCGGCCAGGTCGAAACCGGCGCGGTCGGTCCCAACGGCTTGGCCGAGAAGGACCTCAACCTCGACCTGGCGGAAGCGACTCGCACCGAGCTGGAGCGGCGGGGGTTTCGAGTCGTGCTCACCCGAACCGCCGACTACCGGGTGCCGCTGCGGGTCCGGGCCGAGATCGGCAACCGGCTCGAGGCCGGGGCGATGGTGTCGATCCACCACAACGCCCCCAACTGGCTGCCGTCCGACACGCCGGGCACCGAGGTGTTCGTGCAGTCGGGCAGCGACGAGAGTCGCCGGCTGGGCGGCCTGATCCAGGAGGCGGTGGTGGCGGCGCTCTCGACCTTCGAAGGCATCACCTGGACGACGGCCGACGACGCCGGCGCCATCGTGGTGCTCAACGCGGACGGCGACGATGCCTACGGGATGATCCGCCGACCCGAGATCCCGGCGGTGCTGGCCGAGTTCGGCTACCTGTCCAACCCATCCGAGGCCGAACTGTTCGCCACCGACGCCTACCTGGTGGCGGCGTCGATCGCCCTCGCCGACGCGGTGGAGTCGTTCCTCCTGACCGACGCCCCCGGATCGGGGTTCGTCGCCGAGCCTCGGATCTTCACCCCGTCGGGGGCCACCGGAGGGGTCGACGGATGTGTCGACCCTGACCTCGGCGCCTGATTCTCCGGCTAGGTTCCGACCAATGCGTGCGTTGTTGTCGGTGTATGACAAGTCGGGGGTCGCGGAGTTCGCCGCCGCCCTCCACGAGCTCGGTGTGGAGCTGGTCTCTTCGGGCGGCACCGCCCGGGTGATCGCCGACGCCGGCATCCCGGTCACCGACGTGGCCGAGTTCACCGGCTTCCCGGCCATGCTCGGCCACCGGGTCGTCACCCTCCACCCCAGGGTGCACGGCGGGCTCCTCGCCGACCGCCGCGACCCGGCCCACCTCACCGATCTCGAGAACCACAACATCGACCTGATCGACATCGTGGTGTCGAACCTCTACCCATTCGGGGCCGACCCGGCGTCGTTCGATCACACGGCGAGCGCGTCGTCGGAGGACCTGATCGACATCGGCGGCCCGACCCTGATGCGGGCGGCGGCCAAGAACCACGAGTACGTGACCGTGCTGGTCGACCCGTCGGACTACGAGCCCGTGCTCGGCCAGCTCCGCACCAAGAACGCCACGTCGCCGTCGATGCGTCGTCGTCTGGCCCGCAAGGCGTTCGCTCACACCGCCGCCTACGACGCCGCGATCGTGCAGTGGTTCGACGGCGAGGAGGCCAAGCTCGCCGACGAGCCGGATCCCCTGCCCCCGACCTTCCACCTCGCCCTCGAGCGGGCCCAGGACCTCCGCTACGGCGAGAACCCACATCAGCAGGGCGCCCGCTATCGGGTGAAGGGGTCGCCGAGCTGGTGGGATGCCACCGAGCAGCTCTCGGGCGTGGCCCTCAGCTACCTCAACCTTTTCGACGCCGATGCCGCCTGGCAGCTCGCCCACGGCTTCGGCGGTCGGTCGACGGTGGCGATCATCAAGCACGCCAACCCGTGCGGCCTCGCGGTCGGCGACAACCTGGCCGCCGCCTACGCCGATGCGTTCGCCTGCGACGAGCGTTCGGCCTTCGGCGGCATCGTCGCACTCAACAAGGTCGTCGACCTCGACACCGTCGAGGCGATGGAGGCCGCCGCCCAGGCCGACGTGGTGATCGCTCCGGGGTATGCCGAGGGCGTGGTCGAGCGGCTCCAGAAAAAGCGGAAGAACACCCGCCTCCTCGTCGCTCCCACCCCGGTGATGCCGCCCCTGTCGCTGCGCCAGCTGTCCGACGGCTTCCTCGTGCAGCAGGCCCACCACTTCGCCGCCACGCCCGACACCTGGCAGGTGGTCACCGAGCGCCAGCCGACCGAGGCCGAGCTGCTCGACGCCGAGATCGCCTGGAAGGTGTGCGGCGCCGTGACCTCCAACGCCATCGTGCTCGTCAAGGACGGCGTGGCCTGGGGGATCGGCGCCGGCCAGCAGAACCGTGTCGAGTCGGGCCAGATCGCTGCGCAGAAGGCCGGCGGCCGGGCCGACGGCGGTGCGTGTGCGAGCGACGCGTTCTACCCGTTCCGCGACGGGATCGACGCAGCGGCCGACGCCGGCGCTGCCGTCGTGATCCAGCCCGGTGGTTCGATCCGCGACGAGGACACGATCGCCGCGGCCAACGAGCGCGGCATCGCGATGATCTTCACCGGCGAACGCCAGTTCAAGCACTGACG
>JAWSVN010000021.1:0-5657 GCA_033851875.1 Acidimicrobiales bacterium | reverse complement strand
GTCAGGCGTCGGCGGGGAGGTCGGCGACGGTGGCGACGCGCACGGCGTCGCTGTCGTCGTCGGTGACGAGGTAGCGGTAGCCGGGCAGGGCGTCGTCGCCGGCCGGACCGAGATCGACCTTGAGCCGCTCCCACGAGTCGGCCCGCAGTTCGAGGGTCGGGCCGGGACCGAGGTCGGCGGTTTGGCCGGCGGGCTCCTGGCTCCACCGCTTCTCGCGGAATCCGATGCCCTTGACCCGACAGCGCGCCACCACGTCACGGTCGACCTGGAGATAGAGCCAGCCGTGGGGCCTCAGCGCCTTGGGGAACGACGAGATCGCCACCCACTCGTTGTCCTGCCCCCGCACGTGGAAAAAGACGTTGTCGTCGGGCACCTCGTAGGAGAGGTCGACCGTGCCGAACAGCTCGGGCGCGTCGTCCTGCATCGCCCGCGGCAGTCGCGTCGACGGCTTCTTGGCCCGCGGGGACCGCGGCTTCGCGCTGACGCCCGAACTGCTACTCGAACGACTGCCAGCAGACGTGCTGGACCTGGCTCGAGTGGACCGTGCCCGCTTCGCGGGTTCGGGCTTCGGTTCCGGCTTGGGACGGGGCGGGATCGGCTGCTCATCGCGAGGCAACAGCATGCACTCGGTGCACGTGACCCACGGTTGGGGCATGTCGTGTTCGCAGACGAAGTCGAGGGGGACCTGCATCACTCTCCATCATGCTCGCGGCACGGCCGGGAAACCCACGCCCTCAACCCAGAAGTTGCGTCACACCTCGCGGCCCGAGAGGGCGAGGAGCCGAGCCGACGCCGAGTCGTCGACCGCGTCGGCCGCCGGACCGAGCATGCCGCCGGCCCGCATGTGCTCGACCGCCGGCGTGATCTGGGCGAGCGCCCGCTCGGCCACGCCCTGGTCGAGCCGCTCGTCCACTCCGGTCGCTCGGGCCAGGTCCCACGAGTGGACGGTGGTGTCGGCGAGGTTGTTGGACAGCGTCGAGTCGATCGGCATCTCGCCCCAGAAGCTCTGTACGACCCGTTGCAGGACCCCCGCCTGATCGAGGGCCTCGAGGAGGGCGTCGCGGGTCTCGGCCCAGGTGGCTGCCGGGTCATCGCCGGCGTGCTGACCAGGATCGGTGAACGGGTCCATCGTCGGGGCGGTGCCCTCGACCAGCGACAGGAGGTAGCGCTGCACGGCCACCACGTGACCCAAGACGTCGCGAGCGGTCCAGCCCTCGCACGGCGAGGCGTCGTCCCAGGCGTCGTCGGGCACGAGGCGGACGACGTGATCGAAGCCGTAGACGGCCTTGGTGTAGGTGCGGAGGTTGTCGCTCACCCGGCCGACACTACGTTCGGCTCGGAGGCAGGTCCACCCGTCGACCGGCCTCGGCCCGGCGCAGCGCCTCGACGGTCGAGCGGGTCATCACCGGCTCGATCCCCAGCTCGGTCAACATCGCGGCGCTGGCCTCCATCTCGTGGCGTCGTCGGGTGGCGTGGGGCCAGGTGCCCTCGACGAGGCGTCGGACCCAGCCCTCGTCCATCGCCTCCATCTGGTCGGCGATGTTGGCGTAGGTCTCGTCGCTCAGGCCGGCGGCATCGGCGGCGTCCATCGCCTCGACGATCACCGCCGCCATGCCCTTCATCACCACGCTCCGCAACAGCTTGCGGGTGGCGGCCTCGCCTGCCTCGGTCCCGGCCACGTCGACCGGCACACCCCACGTGCCGACCAGGGCGGCGTAGCGATCGGCGGCGTGGCCAGCGACCAGCGACGGGGTGCGCAGTCCCCGGCCCGGCACGGTCGTCATCAACGCCACGTCGACCACTTCGACGCCCAGCTCGTCACCTCGGCGGGCCAACCCGGCCTTGAGCTGCGGGGACGACGTCGACGCGTCGGCATACAGCAGGCCGGCCGGGTAGGCGGCCGCCGCCTGCCCGAACGCCGCCTGCTCGAACGCGGTCGCGGCATCGGCCGACGCGGTGAGGGCAATCACGAGATCGGCACCGGCGACGGCGGCGATCGGATCGTCGAATCGTTCGACCCCGTCGGGTGTCGGCCGGGTCTGGTCCGGGTCGAAGGCCCGCACCGTCGCCACGGCCGGCTCGGCCACGAGATCGACGGCGAACGCGCCGCCCGCCTCGCCGAGCCCGAACAGGCAGACGGCGGTCACCGCCGGCTCACTCGTCGCCGCCGGTGGTCCACATCGTGGCCTCGTAGGCCTTCTCGAGGTCGGCGTCGATGACGGCCGGGTCGACCCCGAGGCCGATGTGGTCGTTGAGCATCGCTCCGGGGGAGGGGCACGCCGCCGGCTCCGGCCAACTCTCGGTCTCCCACAGCTGGGCCCGGCGCAGCGCCTTGGCGCAGTGGAGGTAGGCCTCGCGCACCGTGATCACCACCGCCACCTTCGGGGTCCGACCGTCGATCGCACACGCCTCGAGCACGTCGGCGTCGGTCGACAGCCCGGCGGTGCCGTTGATCCGAACCGTCTCGTCGAGGCCTGGGATCATCGCCAGCAACGCCACCTCGGGCTCCCGCACCACGTTGGTGAACGAGTCGAGCCGGTTGTTGCCCGAGAGGTCACCGAAGGCGATCCGATGGGTGTCGAGCACGGTCACGAACCCGGGGGTGCCACCTCGCGGGGACGCGTCGAGTCCGTCCGAGCTGCCGGTGGCGAACACAAGGAACGGGCACCGGGCGAGGAAGTCGGCGACGTGCTGGTCGACGTGATCGATCGCCTTGTTGGCCGCGCCCGCGCTGGGATCGCGGTAGAGCGTGCGGAGCTCGGTCTCACTCGTGGGTCCGGTCATGGACCCCGACGCTAGTGCCCAACAGAGAGCGTGCCCGAGGTGCGGGCGTGGAGGCTCTCGGCGTGGCGGTTGAGGCCGATCAGCTCGGCCTCGATGCCGCGCTCGGCGAACTTGGCGACGACGGCATCGAGCGAGGCCACCGCCGAGGTGTCCCACACCCGGGCGCCGCTCAGGTCGATCTCGACCCGCTCGGTCTCGACCGAGCCGTAGTCGAAGGCGTGGACCAGGTCGTTGGTCGAGGCGAAGAAGAGCTCTCCGGTCACCGCGTAGAGACGCTCATGGTGGTCGGGGTCTTCGACGCTGGTCACCTTCACCACGCCCGACACGTGGCGGGCGAAGAAGATGGCCGAGAGCACGACGCCGGCGAGCACACCGAAGGCGAGGTTGTGGGTGAGGACGACGATGCCGACGGTGCCGGCCATCACTGCGGTCTCGGTGAGGGGGGTGCGCTGCAGGCTCTCGGGCTTGACGCTTCGCCAGTTGAAGGTGCCGACCGAGACCATGATCATCACCGCCACCAGCGCCCCCATCGGGATCTGGCCGACGAAGGTGCCGAGCACGATCACCAGGATCAAGAGGAACACGCCCGAGGCCAGGGTCGACAGGCGGGCCCGGCCGCCGGAGCGGTGGTTGATCATCGACTGGCCGATCATGGCGCAGCCGGCCATGCCGCCCAGGAAGCCGGTGAGGATGTTGGCGATGCCCTGGCCCTGCGACTCGCGGTTCTTGTCGGAACGGGTGTCGGTCATGTCGTCGAGGAGCTGGGCGGTCAGGAGCGACTCGAGGAGGCCGACCATCGCCAGGGTCAACGACACGGGCAGCAGGATTTGCAGGGTCTCCAGGTTGAAGGGGACGTCGGGCATCGAGAGGCCGGGCAGCGACGATGGCAGGGCGCCCATGTCGCCGACGGTCGGCAGGTCGAGGTCGAAGCCGATCGCCGCCGCGCTCAAGACGACGATCGCCACCAGCGGCGATGGCACCGTCGTGGTGAGGCGGGGGAGGCCGTAGATGATGGCGAGGCCGATGCCGATGAAGGCGAGGTTGAGCGGCACCTGGCTCGACTCGCCGTCGGACAGGGTGATGTGGGGCACCTGGGCCAGGAAGATCAGGATCGCCAGCGCGTTGACGAAGCCGAGCATCACCGTGCGAGGGATGAAGCGCATCAGCGCGCCCACCCCGAGCTTGCCGAGGCCGATCTGGAGGGCGCCGGTCAGGACCGTGGCGGCGAAGAGGTAGTCGACGCCGTGCTCGGCCACCAGATCGACGACGACGAGCGCCATCGCGCCGGTCGCGGCCGAGATCATGCCGGGCCGGCCGCCGGCGAAGGCGATCACGATCGCGATCGAGAACGAGGCATAGAGCCCGACGGCCGGGTCGACGCCGGCGATGATCGAGAACGAGATCGCCTCGGGGATCAGGGCCAAGGCCACGACGAGGCCCGACAGCAGTTCGACCTTTGGGCGACCGACGAAGGCGGCCGGGTCGAGGGTGCGCGCAGGCGCGTACGAAGAAGGAGCAGTCATGCAGACGGGCCGGATGAACGGGGGTGCCTCCGGGCCCAGAGCGGGGGCGCCCGAACTCTAGCCGTGGTTGCAACCGCCACGGTGGGTGGTGACATGTGACCGGTGAGCAGAGCGCCCGTGGCTGAACTCCGGGGGGTGACAGCCTTCGCGGGTCGTGTTAAGTTTCCTTTCTGACACGCCGAAGTGCTTCCTGAGGAGGTTTGTGTCAATGGTCGGACGACGTAGCGAAGGGGTGCCGTGCCGGGTCGTGCCGGGCGATGTCGCCGACCGCTTCGTCGTCATCGCCGAGGGCGGATCCGCCGATCAGCTGGCAGCCCGACCGTCCCACGACGCCGCTCGACGCTGGTGTCGCACCCTTCGTCGGGTCGACCGCGTCGTCCTCCATCACTCCGACGCCGGCTGGGCGGCTGCTGTTCACGGCGTCGGTCATCGGCGCCCGGTCCGCTGTCGGGTCTCGATCGACACCGCCATCGCCCTGGCCCTCGGGGGCGTCCCCGCCAGCCTCGTCGATCGCACACCCCTCCGGGCAGAGGTGGCGTCGTGATCGTCTGCCACTGCGAGGTCGTCAACGACCGGACGATCGCGGCGTGCGCCGCGGCTGGTCACACCTCCGTCGAAGCGATCACCGCCGCCTGCTCCGCCGGCGGCGACTGTGGTCGCTGCCACGAGACGATCGAGCGGATCGTCGACGAGGTGGTCGAGACCGTCACGGCCGTGACGATCGCTGCCTGACACGCGCCGTCGCCGCAGGGTGCGAGGTGCACATGCAACGTGTCCGAGACACGGCAGCACGGCGTCGACGCGCCTGGCTACGGTGACGGCCATGGAAGGCTCACCGGAGATCATCGAGTTCCTCAACGAGGCGCTCACCGCGGAACTCACCGCCATCAATCAGTACTTCGCCCACTCCAAGCTGTGTGACAACTGGGGATGGGGCAAGCTCGCCGAGAAGTACCGCGAGGAGTCCTTCGAGGAGATGCGCGACGCGGAGACGCTGATCGACCGCATCATCATGCTCGACGGCATGCCCAACCTGCAGCGCATGGGCAGCGTCCGCATCGGCGAGACCGTGCTCGAACAGCTCCAGGTCGACCGCGAGCTCGAGGTGTCGGCGATCGAGCGCTACCGCCGCGGCGTGGTGCTGGCGGTGGAGAAGGGCGACCCCGGCACCCGGGAGATGCTCGAGAAGCTGGTGCTGGCCGAGGAGGAACACCTCGACTGGATCGAGACCCAGCTGTCGATGATCGACGACATCGGCATCGAGCTCTACACACAGGCCAAGATCTGACCGTCAGCGCGTGACGCGTGCCGAGCCGGTTGCCGCTGATCGGCGGCGGTCGGCTCCCTGAG
>JAWSVN010000189.1:29741-48915 GCA_033851875.1 Acidimicrobiales bacterium | reverse complement strand
TCGATCTCTCGCGCCCCCGTGCGGTCCACATCGTCGGCATCGGCGGCAGCGGGATGAGCGCCATCGCGGAGATCCTGCTCGGCACCGGGCACCGGGTCTCGGGATCGGATCAGCACGCCTCGGCACCGCTGCAACGCCTCGCCGCAGCGGGGGTCGCGACCCACGTCGGCCACGCCGCCGGCCAGATCGGCGACGCCGAGATCGTCGCGATCTCGACCGCGATCCCCGACACCAACCCGGAGGTCGTCGCTGCGCACGAGCGGGGCCTGCCGGTGCTGCGACGAGCCGAGCTGCTCCGTGCCGTCACCCGGGCCTGGAAGACCGTCTCGGTCGCCGGCACCCACGGCAAGACCACGACCTCGGCGATGCTGACGATGGCCCTGCGGGCCGCCGATCTCGAGCCGAGCTTCATCGTCGGCGGCGACCTTCTCGACCTCGATCGGGGGGCGGCGGTCGGCGACGGCTCGCTGCTCGTCGTCGAGGCCGACGAGAGCGACGGCACCTTCGTCGAACTGGTCTCCGAGGCGATCGTGGTCACCAACGTCGAGCCCGATCACCTCGAGCACTACGGCGGCTTCGACGGACTGCGAGACGCCTTCGACCGCTTCGTCCGCCAGGCACCCGGTCCCAAGGTGCTGTGCCTCGACGATCCCGGCGTGGCCGCGCTGCTCGACCGGGTCGACCCAGGTCGCACCGAGCCGTCGATCGTCACCTACGGCACCGCCGACACCGCCACCTGGCGCATCGTCGACCCGCTGCCCACGCCGGTCGGCATCGAGTTCGAGCTCGTCGGGCCGGCCGGTCGGGCGCATGTGTCGCTGGCCCAGCCCGGCATGCACAACGCCCGCAACGCCGCCGCCGCCGTGGCGATGGCCGTCTCGCTCGGCGCCGACCTCGACGCGGTCGCCGCCGCCCTCACCGGGTTCGGCGGGGTCGGGCGTCGCTTCGAGACCCGGGGCGAGGCCGCCGGGGTGCGCCTCGTCGACGACTACGCCCACCTGCCGACCGAGGTTGCCGCCGCCCTCGCCGCGGCCAAGAGCCTCGGCCCCGACCGGCTCGTGGCCCTGTTCCAACCTCACCGCTACTCACGCACCGCCCAGCTGTGGTCGACCTTCACCGACGCCTTCGTCGACGCCGACGTCCTCTACGTCACCGGGATCTACAGCGCCGGCGAAGCCCCGCGCGAAGGCATCTCCGGCACCCTGATCGCCGACGACGTTCGTCGGGCTCATCCCGATGCCGATGTCCGCTACGTCGAGTCCCTCGACGACCTCGTCACCGCCGTCGGCGGGGAGCTGCGTCCCGGCGACCTCTGCCTCAGCCTCGGCGCCGGCGACCTCACCACGGTTCCCGATCGGCTCCTCGGTCTGCTCGAGGGGCGGTGAGCTCGGTGGTGGCGAGGCGCGAATCGACTCGGGCCGCGGTGGCCGCATTGGGCGCTGCTCTCGACCGGCCCGGTGCGGTCGAGGTCGAGGGCTCGCTCGCGCCGTGGACGACCTATCGGGTCGGCGGCCCGGCCGCCGTCCTCGTCCACGCACGGACGCTGGCCGACCTGGAGGCGGCCCACACCGTCGTGGCGTCGACCGGCGTCGACGTCCTCGTGATCGGGCGTGGATCCAACCTCCTGGTCGCCGATGCCGGCTTCGACGGCGTGGTCGTGCACCTCGACCCCGACGGCTTCGCCGACATCGAGCTCGACGGGACCTCGGTCATCGCCGGGGGAGGAGCTCTGCTTCCCGTCGTCGCCCGCCGGACCGCGAAGGCCGGGCTGACCGGATTCGAGTGGGCCGTCGGCGTCCCCGGGTCGGTCGGTGGCGCCGTGCGGATGAACGCGGGTGGCCACGGCAGTGACATCGCCGCGACCCTGGCCGAGGTCAGCCTCTTCGATCTGCGCCTCGGCGGCCCGGTCGCCCGCAGCGCCGACGACCTGGACCTCGCCTACCGCTCGTCGAATCTCGGGCCCGAACACGTCGTCCTGTTCGCTCGGTTCGACCTGGCCGAGGGCGACCAGGCGGCGGCCGAGGCCGAGCTGTCCGAGATCGTCCGCTGGCGACGCGAGCACCAGCCCGGTGGCGCCAACGCCGGCAGCGTCTTCACCAACCCCGAGGGTGACTCCGCCGGTCGCCTCATCGACGCCGCCGGTCTCAAGGGACATCGCATCGGCACCGCCGAGGTCTCGCGCAAACACGCCAACTTCATCCAGGCCGACCCCGACGGGTCGGGCGATGACGTGGCGGCCCTGATCGACCATGTCCGGGCCGAGGTGCGTTCGCGCTTCGGCGTCACCCTCCACCCGGAGAACCGTCTGATCGGCTTCGATCGGCAGGTCCCGAAACCCGGAGCTCCATGACCACGTCCCGCAACACCGGCTCTCGCAACACCGGCTCTCAGACAAAGGACCGACGCCCGGCCCAGCCCCGTCGGCGATCCGACGAGCCCGGCAGCGATCACCGTCACCGCCGCCGCCGCCTCGACGATTCAACTGCCCGCGACGGCATCACGATCATCCCCGAGCCCAGCGCCCGCCGCCGACGGAGCGACGCCGAGCCGTCGACGGCGAGCCGCGCAACGACGACCTCCGGCATCGACAACGGGGTGGTCGTCGACCCGCGACTCAAAGCTCGCCGGGTCGCCGTGTTGCGCAGCGAGGGGCGTCGGCGACTTCACACCCTGATCGGTCTGCTGGCGGTCACGGCGCTCGGCGTCGGCCTCCTGGTCGTGGTCGACAGCTCGTGGCTCGACGTCGACGCGGTCGAGGTCGAGGGTGCTCATCGCAGCGACCCGGCTGCGATCGAAGCCGCCAGCGCCGTCGCACTCGGCCAGCCCCTGCTCGACGTCGATGTCGACGGCGCGATCTCGGCGATGATGGCCGAGCCCTGGGTGCTGTCGGCCGGGCTCGACCGGCGTCTCGACGGCACGGTCGTGCTCACCATCACCGAACGCACCCCGCGCCTCGCCCTCCCGACCACCACCGGCCAGCGGGTGCTGGTCGACGAGACCGCTCGACAGCTCGGGGTCGCCGCCGACGCCGACATCGACCCCTCGTGGCTCGTCGTCGCGGGCATCGCCGCCTCCGGGGAACTCGGACGACCGGCGCCCAACGAAACCCTGTGGATCCTCGAGCTCCAGCAGCGCCTCGGCGAGGGTCTGCGGGCCCGCATCGACCAGGTGATCGTCGACGGCGATCAGTTGTACCTCGACCTCGTCGAGGGCGGTCGGGTGCGTTTCGGCCGTATGGAAGCGGTCGACGACAAGCTCGTCTCGCTCCAGACGATGTTCGATCGGGTCGATCTGCGTTGCCTCTACGAGGTAGATCTCCGGGTGCCGACGGCGCCGGCGCTCACCCGGATCTCGGCCGACGGCACGGTCGGGGCAGCGATCGTCGACCTCCAGGCGTGCACCGCGTGATCACCATCGATGCGAAGCTGCAACCGAGCGGGCACACTGGTCGATCGTGCCGCGACGGCAGTATCGTCGCTGCGCACGATCGAGCCCACAAGCCAGACCGGTCCCCGCGAACGATCAGCCCGCGAACCACCATGCGGCGGCAACGAACAGGAATCTCATGAGCAGCACCCAGAACTATGTCGCCGTCATCAAGGTCGTCGGTGTCGGTGGCGGCGGCTGCAACGCCATCAATCGCATGATCGAGGCGGGACTGCGTGGCGTGGAGTTCATCGCGGTGAACACCGACGCCCAGGCCCTGCTCATGAACGACGCCGAGACGAAGATCCACGTCGGGCGCGAACTCACCCGAGGTCTGGGCGCCGGGTCCGACCCCGGGATCGGGGCCCAGGCCGCCGAGGACCATCGTGACGAGATCGCGGCCGCCCTCGATGGCGCCGACATGGTCTTCATCACCGCCGGCGAAGGCGGCGGCACCGGCACCGGTGCGGCCCCGGTGATCGCCGAGGTGGCCAAGAGCCAAGGTGCACTGACGATCGCGGTCGTCACGCGCCCCTTCGGGTTCGAGGGCCGTCGCCGAGCCGCCCAGGCCGACGCCGGGATCACCCGCCTCAAGGAAAAGGTCGACACCCAGATCGTCATCCCGAACGATCGGCTGCTCTCGATCGCCGACGAGAAGACGACGATGGTGACCGCCTTTCGGATGGCCGACGAGATCCTGCTCTCGGGTGTCGCCGGCATCACCGACCTGATCACCACCCCCGGCCTGATCAACACCGACTTCGCCGACGTCCGAATGATCATGCACGACGCCGGCAGCGCCCTGATGGGCATCGGCGCCGGCAACGGCGAGGGCCGGGCCCTCCACGCCGCGCGGGCCGCCATCGCCAGCCCGCTTCTCGAGTCGTCGATCGAGGGTGCTCGAGGCATCCTGCTCTCGATCGCCGGCTCCAGTGAACTCGGGCTGTTCGAGGTGAACGAAGCCGCCGAGATCATCCACGACGTGGCCCACGCCGACGCCAACATCATCTTCGGCACCGTGGTCGACGAGAACATGGGCGACGAGATCAAGGTGACGGTGATCGCCGCCGGCTTCGACCGGTGGGACGCCGACGGCGTCGACGAGGCGGCTGCCGCCGGCACGCCTGCGCCGGCCGCCCCGCCGGTGGGCGACACCCTCGACGATCTTCTCGTCGACGACGAGGAGCCCGTGCGGCCCCGTCCGTCGACCTCGGACCTCTTCGGCGATGAGGACGACGACGGCTTCGACGTCCCGTCGTTCCTGAAGTAGCGGGCGGGGCGCCGTCGTGCCCCACCTCGATCTCACCATCGACCTCGGTTCGCGTCGCGCCCGGATCGTCAGCACCGCACGAGCCGACGGTGACTTCGGCCTGGAGCGGGTCACCGACGATGACCGGCGACGGTTCCATCCTGCGCCCTGGACCTGGCTACGCCAGGTGCACGGCGCCGACGTGGTGACGGTGGTGGCTGCGGGGGCGGGTGCCGGATCGGCGGCCGACGCCGCGGTCACCGACGTCGTCGACGCACCCGTCGCGGTGCTGACGGCCGACTGCGCGCCGGTCGTCCTGGTCGGCGACCGCGCCGTCGCGGCTGTCCACGCCGGCTGGCGCGGTCTGGTGGCCGGGGTCATCGAGGCCGCCGCCGCTCGACTCGTGGCGCTCGACGCTCGCCCGGTCACCACGATCCTCGGGCCGTGTATCTCACCCGCCAGCTACGAGTTCGGCGCCACCGACTTGGCCGTCGTCGCCGCTCGTTACGGCCCGACGGTCGGCGCCGTGAGCGATCGGGGCACCCCGGCCCTCGACCTGCCGGCCGCCGTCGCCGCCGCCTGTGTGGCCGCCGGGTGGCCAGCACCGGAGCGCCCGGCCTGCACCAGCGCTCCGGGGTTCTTCTCCCACCGGACCCGCGGCGACCGCGAACGACAGACGACCCTCGCCTGGCTGGAGCTGGCGCCTTGACCGATCTCGGCCGCGACCGCGACGTCGACCTCGAAGCCGTCGCCCAGCTGCCGTCGCGCCTGGCCGCGGTGCGCGAACGGCTCGACGCAACCGGGCGCGGTGACTCGGTCGAGCTGTTGGCGGTCACCAAGACCCGGAGTGCCGCGGTGGCTCGGGCTGCGTTCGACCTGGGCCTGGTCGACCTCGGCGAGAACTACGCCCAGGAACTCGAGGCCAAGGCCGCCGAGCTCCGCGACGCCGCCGAGCTGCCGGATGCCGGGGTCCGGTGGCACATGATCGGTGGCCTCCAGCGCAACAAGGTCAAGAAGCTCGCTGGAGCGGTCTGGTGCTGGCAGAGCGTCGATCGCGAGAGCCTCGTCACCGAGATCGCCCGCCGCGATCCAGGCGCCCGCATCCTGGTCCAGGTGCGACCGTCGGGCGAGCGCGACGCCAAGGCCGGCTGTGACCTCGACGCAGCGCCCCGCCTGGTCGAGCTGGCTCACGACGCCGGCCTGCAGGTGCTCGGGTGCATGACGGTCGGCCCAACCGACGCCGCCGCGGATCCGCGACCGACGTTCGCCGCCACCCGATCCCTCGTCGAACGTCTCGGTCTGTCGGTGTGTTCGATGGGGATGAGCCGGGATCTCGAGGCGGCCGTCTCCGAGGGTTCGACGATGGTGCGCATCGGCACCGATCTGTTCGGAACCAGGAAGTATGCACGATGACCGCTCCCGGATGCCCCACATCGGGACCGGGCCCGTGTCACACTACGATCGAGCACGAGGAGTGCAGATGTCGATGTTCAAGAACGTCAAGGTCTACCTCGGGTTGGGGCCCGACGAGGAATACGAGGACCGCTACCTCGACGATGGCGACGTCGGCGAGCAACCGATCGAGATGACCGATGAAGCGGTCGACGCCGGCGTCGGCGCCCCTCGCCGTGTCGCCGGAACCGCGACCAGCCGCTCGTCCGTCACACCTCGCCCGTCGCCCGTCGGCGCCGCACCGGCGGCCGCCCGCCAGAACGATCAGCCCAGCGCGGTCGGAGCCGTCCGTCCGCTGCGGACCGTGCCCACCGGCGACGACGTCGACGGCGGTGACGGTGAGGTCGTCGTGAAGCGCCTCGACGACGCCGGCGACGGACCTGCCGTCCGACCGCGCGCCATCCAGCACACCAAGCCGAAGTCGGTGAGCCCGCAGTCGTTCGGTGACGCCAAGATCTTGGCCGACGAGTTCAAGCGTTCGGTCCCGGTCGTGATGAACCTCCGCCAGCTCGACCGAGACCTTTCGCGGCGTCTGATCGACTTCGCGAGTGGCGTCTGTTACGCGCTGGGCGGAGCGATGGAGAAGCTGGCCTCCGGCGTCTTCCTGCTCACGCCACGGGGCGTCGAGGTGAGCGCCGACGACCGTCGACGCCTCGAAGAGCGCGGCTACGACTGACGCCATCCCCTGGCGGTTCGCGCGATGGGGTGAGAGGCTCCGCGATCCGCCAGAGGCTCCGCGATCGGCGTGATCACGGGCGGTAGCCTTGCGGGATGAGTGGTCAGTCCGACAGGTTCCAGGTGCTCCGCAAGCTCCCCAAGATCCGATTCGACGAGGAGCTGAGGGGCTACAGCCGGACGCAGGTCGACCGCGTCCTGCATTCGCTCGCACCGCTCGCCGACGAGGTCGATGACCTCCAGGCCCGTCTGTCGGACGCCGAGACCCGAGTGGCGTCGGCCGAGGCTCGCCTCGCCACCCAGCCGTCGCCGGCGAGCTCCCCGGCGATCGAGGCCGAGGCGGCCACCCCGGTGACCACCGCCGACTTCGACGAGACCCTGCGCAACACGCTGTTGCTGGCGCAGCGGACGGCCGACCAGACCGTCAAGGAGGCCAACGCCCAGGCCGAACGGTTGCTCGAGGAGGCGCGCTCCGAGGCGTCGTCGCTCGCCGAAGCCGGTCGCCGCGAGTCCGATGAGATCCGACGCTCGAACGAGGCAGCGCGGGCCGAGCTCGAGAAGGACCTCGATCGCGAGCGCACCCGTCGGCTCGACGAGATCGCCACGTCGTCGTCGGAGCGGCTCGAGTCGATCGAGCGGGAGCTGACCGAGTCCCACGACACCGAGCGCCAGCAGCTCCTCACCGACATCGCCGAGCTCGCGACACGACGCACCGACCTGACCGCCGAGATCGAGCGCTTCGAATCCCACCTGGCCGGACGGCGCGAGGCGGTTCGGGCCGCCATCGCCGATCTCGAGGCCGTCACCAACGGAGACCACGGGCTCCAGGGCGAGATGCCTCCGAGCCCCGCCGAGATCCCGGCCACCGACCCCGAGGGGTTCGCCCCCGTCGAGGTCGCGTCGTCATCGCTCGGCGAGCTCGAGGCGGAACTCGACGCGGCCACGGCCGACGAGGCCGAGGAACCTGACACCGTCGACACACCGTTCGCCGATGAAGCGGTCGCTCGCGAGGAAGTCGTCGACGAGCCGACCGTCGNNCGACCGTCGTCGACGAGCCGACGAACGACGAGTCGGTCGACGACGGACCGACCTACCGGGCCGACGACGTCGTGGCGGCCGACGCTGGGTTCACCGACCCGGTCCCCGCCCACCCGGTACTCGAGGACGGTGCGACCGATCCGTCATCGTCGATGTCGGAGACCTCGGGGATCATGCTCGGCGAGCTCGACCAGGGACCCGCTCCCGAGGCGGTGGGCCCGGCGACCGAGGCCGTCGACGTGCTCCAGTTCGATGACGATCTCCCGACCCGACCAGTCGAGGCCGCCGAGGCGATCGAGCTCTCGCTCGACGAGGCCGACGACCCGGCGATGGCGACCGCCGAACATCCCGTTGTCACGCCCGACGAGGCAACCGAGGGGCTGGTCGGCGCCGAGACGGCCGACTCGGTCGAGGCGATCGACGAGACGGGGGTGCTGACCGATGCTGGCCTGCCCCGCCGCACCGACGCACCGGCCATCGAGCGGCCGCAGTGGGCCGACGACGTGCCGAGCACCGACGAAGCGCCGACCCCGCCGTCCGACCCCTTCCTCGAAGAGCTGCGTCGGGTGACGAGTGACGAGGACGACACCGACGACGACGCCCTGGCCCGCTTCCTCGACGGTGACGCCGAGGAAGAGGCCGACAAGGGCGGCGGCTGGTTCGGCCGCCGCAAGTAGCCTCAGCGAACGGGGGCGACCCGGAACCGGACCGACTGGCCATTTACCGAGTGGGGCGAGGGTTCCTCGCCCGACAGGTCGGCGGCGTTCACGTCGGTCGCCAAGGTTTCGCTCTGGACCCACGCCTGATGCGCGACCACCGCGGCGGGGATCTCGCCGTCGAAGGTCACGGTGATCCGGTCGGTCACGTCGAGATCGAGGTCCTTGCGGGTCGACTGGATCGCACGCTTCCAGTCGCTGGCCACACCCTCCTCCTCGAGTGCGGGCGTGACCTCGGTGTCGAGCACGACCACTGCGTCGTTGCCCGGCAGCGCCGCCGCGGCTACGCCGTCGAGGGGATCGAGCGCAAGATTGAACTCGTCGCCGGCCAGTGTGTGGCCGGCCACCGTCACGGTGCCGTCGTCGTTCGAGGCCCACTCGCCGGCTTTGGCCGCCTTGATGACGGTCTGCACGTCCTTGCCGAGCTTGGGGCCGAGCACCCGGCCATTGGGCTGGAGGCGGAAGGAGCCGTAGGCCGACACGTCGTCGGTGAAGCGGATCGACTTCACGTTGAGTTCGTCGGCGATCAGCTCGGCGAACGGTTCGATCAGGTCGGCCCCGGCGCCGGCGACGACGGCCTCCGCAAGGGGGAGTCGCACCCGCAGGTTGCGGTCCTCGCGCAGGTACAGCCCGGCGGAGGCGGCCTGGCGGAGCCGGTCCATCGCAGCGACGAGCTCGGCGTCGGCCGGCAGGTCGTCGACGGTCGGCCAGTCCTGCAGATGAACCGAGCCGGCGGCCAGGCCCGACCAGATCTCCTCGGTCACCATCGGCAGGAATGGGGCTGCCACCCGAGTGAGGGTCGTCAGCACCGTGTAGAGCGTGTCGAGGGCGTCGGTGTCGGTGGTCGCGTCGGGGTCGGTGTTCCAGAACCGGTCACGGCTGCGGCGGATGTACCAGTTGTTGAGCGCGTCGAGGAAGTCGCTGATCGCGACGGTGCCGCCGGCCAGGTCGTACGCATCGAGGCTGGCGGTGGCGCGCTCGACCAGCTCGGCCGTCTTGGCCAGCACATAGCGGTCGAGCAGATTGGTCGAGCTGATCGACGCCTTCGCCCGATAGCCCTCGGCGTTCGCGTAGAGGGTGAAGAAGCTGTAGGCGTTCCAGATCGGGAGGAGGACCTGGCGGGTGACGTCGTCGATCGCCTGGTCGCTGATGCGGGCGTCGCCACCTCGCACGATGTTCGACGACATGAAGTACCAGCGCAGGGCGTCGGCCCCCTGCTTGTCGAAGATCTCGCTCGGTTCGGTGTAGTTGCGGAGCTTCTTCGACAGCTTGGCGCCATCCTCGGCGAGCAGGATCCCGTGGCAGATCACGTTCTCGAACGCCGGCTTGTCGAACAGCGCGCCGGCCAGGACGTGCAGGGTGTAGAACCAGCCGCGGGTCTGATTGATGTACTCGACGATGAAATCGGCCGGGAAGTGCTCCTCGAACCACTCCTTGTTCTCGAACGGGTAGTGGACCTGGGCGAAGGGCATCGAGCCGGAATCGAACCAGCAGTCGAGCACCTCGGGCACACGCCGCATCATCGAGCGCCCGGTCGGGTCGTCGGGGTTCGGTCGTACCAGCTCGTCGATGACCGGCCGGTGCAGATCGTCGGGGCGCACGCCGAAGTCGGCCTCGATCTCGTCGAGTGAGCCGTAGACGTCGATCCGGGGGTAGGCGGGATCGTCGCTCTTCCACACCGGGATCGGGGAACCCCAGAACCGGTTGCGGCTGATCGACCAGTCACGGGCACCGGCCAGCCACATGCCGAAGCGGCCGTCGCGCACGTTGTCGGGCACCCAGTTGATCTGCTGGTTGAGCTCGATCAGACGATCGCGGATCGCCGTGACCTCGACGTACCACGACGAGATCGCCTTGTAGATGATCGGGGTGTCGGTGCGCCAGCAGTGGGGGTAGTTGTGGTCGTAGGTCTCGTGCCGGAGGACCCGGCCCGCCTCCTTGAGGTGGCGGATCACGTCGGGGTTGGCATCGAAGACGTTCTCGCCGGCCCACTCGGGCACATCCGCGGTGAAGCGGCCCTGATCGTCGACGGGGACGACCCGGCCGATGCCGATGCCGTTCTCCTCGCAGACCCGCTGGTCGTCCTCGCCGAAGCCCGGGGCCATGTGGACCACGCCGGTGCCCTCGGTCGTGTCGACGAACTCCGCGCCGAGCACCCGGAACGAACGCTGCTCCTGACCGTCTGCGCCGGGTTCGGTGCGGTCGGCGAAGTAGGGGAGGAGCGGCGCGTAGGTGCGGCCGACGAGGTCACGGCCGGGGATCGTGGCGACGATCTCGGGGTCGTCGCCGAGCTCGCGGGCGTAGGTGGCGACGGCGCCGGCGCCGAGGACGACGAAGCCGTCGTCGTGGGCGACGACCGCGTAGTCGATGTCGGGGCCAACCGCGAGCGCCAGGTTCGACGGCAGCGTCCACGGGGTGGTCGTCCAGGCCAGCATGCGCAGGGGACCGGGGTCGCCGTCGACCGGGTCGAGGTCGAACGCGACCGTGAGGGCCGGGTCCTGGCGGGGGCGCGTGGCGTCGTCGAGGCGGATCTCGAAGTTCGAGAGCGGGGTCTCCGCTCCCCACGAGTAGGGCATGACGCGGAACGCCTCGTAGACGAGCCCCTTGTCGAAGAGCTGCTTGAACGCCCAGATGACCGACTCCATGTAGTCGACATCCATCGTCTTGTAGTCGTTCTCGAAGTCGACCCAGCGGGCCTGCCGGTCGACGGTCTGCTCCCACTCCTGGGTGTAGCGCATCACCGACGTGCGACAGTGGTCGTTGAACTTGTCGATCCCGAACTCGGTGATCGCAGCGCGGCCCGACACGCCGAGCTGCTTCTCCGACTCCATCTCGGCCGGGAGTCCGTGACAGTCCCAGCCGAAGCGCCGCTCCACCCGCTCGCCCTTCATCGTGTGATAGCGAGGAACGACGTCCTTCACATAGCCGGTGAGGAGGTGCCCGTGGTGGGGGAGCCCGTTGGCGAACGGGGGGCCGTCGAAGAAGACGAACTCGTTGTCGGCGGGGCGGGAGTCGACCGAAGCCTCGAAGGTTCCCTGCTCGGCCCACCGCTCGAGAATTCGTGCCTCGATCGCCGGGAAGTCGGCGCGTGGCGGAACCTCGGGATAGGGCGGGGGCGTGGCAGTCATAACGGCTCAGACTACCGCCAGAGGCCCCTGGACAGCCGGGAATTCCGGTCGCTGACCCGCCGGTCGACACCCGGCCGGACCGCCGAAGTGCGACCAGCCGACGTCGCCCGTAGACTACGGCGTCCCTAGATCGAAAGGAGCGCTGTGGCTGCAGCTCGCGCTTCCGCATCGTCATCGAAGAGTGCGGCAAAGAAGTCTGGATCGTCGAGTTCGTCGTCGGGGCGCGGCGCGAAGACCGGTACGAGCAAGAGCACTGCCTCATCGAAGAAGGGCGCCGCCAAGAAGGCGGCGAAGAAGACACCGGCCAAGAAGGCGGCCACCGCGAAGAAGAGCGCAGCGAAGAAGGCGGCGGCGAAGCAGGAGACAGCGGCGGCGGAGAAGGCCCCGGCCAAGAGGGCCGCCACTGCCAAGAAGGCCGCGAAGACCACTGCGAAGAAGGCCCCGGCCAAGAGGAAGAGGGCGGCGAAGGCCGCTCCAGCCGAGAAGGCCGCGCCGACGAAGCAGGCGGCCGCGAAGAAGGTAGCTTCCAAGAAGGCGTCGGCCTCGAAGCAGCGCAAGGCGAGCTCGGCTCGCTCCACCACCTCCAACCCCTCCGAAAGCCCCGTGAAACTCCCGAAGTACCTCACCGACTCCAAGTGGCTCGATTCCCAGCGTGAGCTCCTGCTCTCCGAGCGCAAGTCCTACACCCACTCCGCCGAAGCGCTCGCCGCCGAGGCCGCCAGTCTGATGGCCGACCGTGAGCCCGGCGACGTCCAGTTCGACGAGGAGTCGGGCGAGGGCGACACCCTCGCGGTCGAACGAGACCGTGACCTCGCCCTCTCGGCCAAGGCACGGGAGAAGGTCGAGGAGATCGACGCCGCGCTCGAGCGACTCGACGCCGGCACCTACGGCATCTGCGTCGTCAGTGGCGAGGTCATCCCGAAGGAGCGCCTCGAGGCCCTGCCGATGGCATCGAAGACCGTGAGTGCCCAGACGGCGATGTTCTGAGCGCCATGGGCGCTCCGTCCGAGGCGACCGTCGTCGGCCTGCCTCGTCCCGCAGGGCTGGCGGTGCCGGCGATCGTCGCCGGCGTCGTCATCTTGCTCGACCAAGCGTCGAAAGCATGGGCAGAGGCGCGCCTCGACGTTGGGCCCTGCACGGCCGAGACGTGCATCGACCTCGTCGGTCCGCTCCGGTTCCATCTCTCCTACAACACCGGGATGTCGTTCGGCGTCGGTCAGGGCAGCGGCCTCGGCTGGTTGATCGGCGTGGTTGCCTGTGTGGTCGCCGTCTGGCTCCTCCAGCTCGCTCGCCGCTCCGGCACCCGGGTCGCCGTGCAGCTCGCCGTGGTCGCCGGCGGCGCGATCGGCAACGTGATCGACCGGGTGGCACGGGCTGAAGACGGCTTCCTCACCGGGGGCGTCGTCGACTTCATCGACGCCCAGTTCTTCCCGATCTTCAACGTGGCCGACATGGCCGTCGTCGGTGGGGTGATCTCGCTGATGGTGGCGCCGTGGATCTTCGGCGACGAAGGACTGCCGTTCGCCGAGACCGACTCCCCTGAGGAGAGTGCTCGGCGCGAGGGCAGCGCTCCCGCGGAGGATTCAGCGCCNNAGCGCCAGTCGAGGATTCAGCGTGATCGAGCATCGCTCGGAGGAAGTCGCCCCGGCGATGGCGGGCGAGCGGCTGGACCGGTTCGTCGCGATGCTCGGCGATCTGTCACGGAGCGACGCGACCGCCCTGGTCAAAGCCGGTGCCGTGACGGTCGGCGGCGCCGTCTCGACCAAGCCATCGCTCCGGGTGGCCGAAGGCGACCTGGTCGCCGCAGAGATCGAACGCCGAGAACACGTCCTGGAGCCCGACCCGTCGATCGAGGTGCCCGTCGTCCATGTCGACGACGACGTGATCGTGGTCGACAAGCCGGCCGGCCTCGTCGTGCACCCCGGTGCCGGCCTGCGCGAGGGCACCATCGTCAACGGCCTGCTCGCACGCTTCCCGGACATGGCGGGGGTCGGCGGCGACCCCGATCGGCCCGGGGTGGTCCACCGGCTCGACAAGGGCACCACGGGGGTGATGATGTTCGCCCGGACCGAGGACGCCCACGCCGACCTGACGGGGCAGCTGGCCGCTCGCACCGTCGAGCGTCGCTACCTGACCCTGGCGTGGGGCTCGCCCGAGGCCAACGAAGGACTGATCGATGCGCCCCTCGGCCGGTCGCCCCGTGACGCGACCCGGCAGGCGGTCGTGGCCGGCGGCCGCGACTCCCGCACCCACTACACCGTCGCCCAGCGGGCCGACGGGGGAGTGGCGGCGCTCCTGTGGTGCCGGCTCGAGACCGGGCGGACGCACCAGATCCGGGTCCACCTCGAGGCGATCGGGCACCCCGTCGTCGGCGACGACCGGTACGGCGCCCGGCGGCGACGCGACCCCGGCATCCCCGACGCGCTCTACGACCTCGATCGACCGTTCCTCCACGCGGCCCACCTCGGGTTCCGGCACCCGAGCAGCGGCGAACACCTCGCCTTCGACTCGCCGCTGCCCGATGGGCTCAGGCAGGTGGCGGCGGCGTTGTCCATCGACCCCGACGCCTGATCTCGTCGACGGGCGGTCGCCGACGGCCGGCCGACCGTCCCGGTTCGTCGGGGCGCGGATGGCCCAGCGCGATCGTGGCCACCAGGCGACGGTCGTCGGGCACGCCGAGGGTGTCGAGGACCGCCCGTTCGTGATCGAAGGCTCCGAAGAGACAGGCGCCGAGACCGGCGTCGGTGGCCAGCAGGAGCACGTTCTGAGCCACGGCCCCGGCGTCGACCCACCAGTAGGGAACCGGCCAGCGGCCGAGGTCGGCGCCGAGGGTGTCGGCCCGATCCTTGTCGGTCTCGGCGTAGCGCTCGCGGTACGCCTCGGGTCGGGTCAGGAGCAGCAGGAGAACCGGCGCGGCGAGCAGGCCCTGCCATCGGAACCGTCGCCGCTTCGGCGCTGGCAACGTGACGTCCCAGTAGGCCGCGGTCTCGGGGCCCGCGAGCACCAGGTATTCGACGGCCTGGGTGTTGCCGGCGCTCGGCGCCCGGCGAGCCAGATCGAGGAGCTCGTCGAGGACCGAATCGTCGATCGGGGCGTCGGCGAAGTTCCGGACCATGTGTCGGGCCCGGATGACGCCGCCGAGATCGCCCCCGGAGGCAGGCCCGCTCACGGCCAGGCGCGGTCGCCGGCGGCCATCTCGGTGATGTCGGCCACCGTGTAGTCCTCGAGGAGTTGGCGCATCGCGCTGCCGACGTTGTGCCACACGGCGAGCAACACGCACTGGCCCTCGTGGTCGCAGGCGCCGTCGCGATGGGGTTCCCCGAAATCCCCGAGGGTGATCGGTCCCTCGACGGCTCGCACGACGTCGGCCAGGGTGATCTCGCCGGGGTCTCGGGCCAGCACGTAGCCGCCGCCGACCCCCCGCTTCGAACGGACCAGCCCGGCGCCCTTCAGCGCGAGGAGGATCTGCTCGAGGTAGGGCTGGGGAAGGCCGGTGCGCTCGGCGATGTCACGCACCGGGGTCGGGCCCTCGGTGCCGCCGTGCAACGCCAGCGACACGAGCGCCCGGCTTGCGTAATCCCCTCGCGTCGACACCTTCACGATCGACAACCCTAGGCGGCGCGGGACCGTCCGGGGCGGTTCCGGCGCCAGCGCTCTAAGGTGCGAACGGTGAGGTCCCCGAGATGACCCCCGTGCCCGACGGTATTGCGCCGTCCGTTGACCCCGCCCCGGTGCTGCCGGCGTGGGGAGCGGGTTGCGTCAGCGATCTGGTGCCCGCCCTGCTCGGTCTGGTCGCTCCCGAGGCGGTCGGGCTGCCGGAGTTGGCGGAGGTGCCGGCGACCACGCCGACCGTACTCCTCGTGCTCGACGGCATCGGGAGTCGGCAGGTAGCTCAACGGCCGACGATCGCGCCGACCCTCAATCGTCTGCAGCGGAGGGAGATCACGACGGTCGCCCCGTCGACGACGGCGGCGGCCCTCAGCTCGATCACGACCGGTCTCGCCCCCGGCGACCACGGCGTGGTCGGCTACCGGATGCTGGTCGACGACCAGGTTCTCAACTCGCTGAGGTGGGGATCGGCCGAACAGCGCGATGCCAGGCGCACGGTGCCGCCCGACCTCGTCCAGCCGTTCGACCCGTTCTGCGGTCAGTCGCCGCCCGTCGTCTCCAAGGCCGAGTTCGCCCGCACGGGGTTCACCACGGCGCACCTGCGCGGGGCCCGACTCCACGGCTACCGCACCCCGGCGGTGTTGGTCCACGAGGTCGAGCGGCTCGTCGAAGACGGCGAGTCGTTCGTCTATGCCTACTGGGACGGTGTCGACAAGGTCTCCCACGAGTACGGGCTCGGCACCGAATACGACGCCGAGTTGGCCTTCGCCGATCGTCTGGTCGCCGACCTCGAAGCCCGGCTACCCGCCGGCACCCGGCTGGTGGTCACCGCCGATCACGGCCAGGTCGACTGTGGGCGAGGCGAGATCGAGCTGGCTGCCGGTCGGCGCGACGGGGTCGAGCTGTTGTCCGGGGAGGGCAGGTTCCGCTGGCTCCACACGCGCCCCGGCGCGGCCGACGACGTGGCCGACCTGTTGGAGGAGGTCCACGGACACCTCGCCTGGGTCTGTCACCTCGACCAGGTGCTCGACGAGGCGTGGTTCGGGCCGACCGTGCGGGCCGAGGTGGTCGATCGGCTCGGCGACATCGCGCTGGTCCCCCACGCGTCGGTGTCGTTCGCCGACCCGGACGACACGGGCCTGTTCCCGCTGATCGGCCGCCACGGATCGCTCACGTCGGACGAAATGCTCGTACCGTTGGCGATCACGGTGGTGTGAGCGTCTGTTCGTCCAGGTCTCGACCGTCGGACAAGCGCCGTCCGCCAGCCATCCGCCCCGACACGATGGAGTCACCATGAACGACCGCCCCGATCCGACCGAGCCGTCCCGATCCAACGCTGCCGACGGCGCTGCCGACGCCGGCGTCGCAGCCGAGGTTCCCGAGGTGGTCGATGGGGCCGGCGACGGGGTGGCCGAGGGGTCGGTCGCTGAGCCGGCCAAGGTGATGCGCATCGGGTCGATGATCAAGCAGCTGCTCGAGGAGGTGCGGGCCACCGACCTCGACGAGGCCGGCCGTCACCGGTTGCGCGAGATCTACGACACGTCCGTCAGCCAGCTGTCCGACGCCCTCAGTGCCGACCTGCGCGACGAGCTGGCGTCGCTCGCCACACCATTCGGCGACGACGAGGTGCCGAGCGAGGGGGAGCTCCGCATCGCCCAGGCCCAGCTCGTCGGCTGGCTCGAGGGGCTCTTCCACGGCATCCAGGCGACCCTGTTCGCCCAGCAGATGGCGGCCCGTCAGCAGCTCGAGCAGATGAAGCAGGCCCAGGCGCTGCCACCGGGAACGGGGCAGCCGCAGCCACAGACCGGCGTCTACCTCTAGTCGTACGTCGGAGCACCCGGCGTCTTCGCCGTTTCGCGGAGCGCCGGGCGTCGGAACCGACGCATATCTCTGCGGTGATTGCGGCCCATCGCCGAGCGCGATTTGCGTCGTTCGACTCTTGAAGTAAAAATCGTTCAGGTCAGCGCGAGGTGCGGGGCGAGTCGGGGGACTCGTCGCTCCGGCCTCGCTGGGCGCCGCCGAGTGGGCTCGCACCGCCGGCGGCCGAGCGCCGAGGGGGCCGTGGGCCGATGAGAACGATCGAGGTCGTCACCAAGGATGGTGTCGCGTTGAGCGACGCCGAGATCGGCGAGATGGCCGATCTGTGTGCAGGGAGTTCGGGCTGGGGCCCGGGCGACCTGTCGAAGCAGGCGGAGGCCTGGGTCCTCGCCGGCCAGGCCCACGAGAACGGGCGCCTGGAGGGTTTCGTGTTCTCCACCCTCGAGCGAATCGGGGGCACGCCCTCGGTGGTGCTCGGGCCGGTGTCGGTCCGTCGGGGACGAGGGCGGAGTGCCGTGCTCCGTGCCCTGATGCACGAACAGTTCCACCGGGCCCGTATGGCGTTCCCAGACGAGGACGTCCTCGTCGCCGCATGCCTGACCGGTGCGGGCGGGCTCGAGGTGTTCGAGGAGCTGACCGAGGTGCGGCCGGCCGACGGCGTGCGCATCAACGGCGAGGAACGCGCCTGGGGTCGTCGTCTCGCGAAGCGGTACGGCGCAGCCGCGCTCGACGAGAAGCTCATGCATGCGTCGGCCCCCGAGGGCGCCCACGGCGTCGACCACGAGAGCCTCAAGAGCCTCGCGGCGGCGGCGCTGTTGGCTCCTGGCGACGACGTCACCCTGGCCTGGGGCTGGGCGTATGCCGAGTTCCTCGACGGGTTCACGCAGCCGGGGAGCTGAGCTGGGGTTCGTCACCTCGACGTGTCACGCGTCCGTAACACCATGCGTGTCCGCCGGACCACAGGGCGTGATGTCACGTCTCTGATGGTGGTGGAACGTGTCGGATGCTCAGGTTTGGCGCCGTCGGACCGATAGAACGGCATGGTCCGCGAAATTGTGACAGAACCTTGACGGCGGCCATCGTCTCGGTCAGTATGACGAACCGATGACGACGAGCCCTTCCACTCGTCGGCTCCACCTCTCCCGAAGGATCGCCCTCCTTCTCTCGCTCGCCGCTGGCCTCGTGTCGGTGGCGCCCGGAGTCGCCACCGCCGCCCAGCCTCCGCTTGGCAGCGCCGCGCTCTCGACCGAAGTGGGCGCCTCGATGGGGTCGGCCGGCTACAGCACAACCGACGCCGAGGCCCTCCTCGCCGTCGAATTCCTCCGTCAGCTCAACGCCGAGCGTGCCGCACGTGGCATCGCACCGGTCGAGGTCCGCACCGACCTCGTCACGGCGTCGACCGAGTGGTCCGATCGCATGGCCACCCGGGTCGGGTTGACCCACTCGAGCGATGGCCGGGCCGAGATCATCGGCTACGGCTACCGGTCCGGTCAGATCACCGAGGCCTTCATGGACTCGCCCAGCCACCGGGCCGTGATCGTCGACCCGAACCTCGTCGCTGCCGGCGTCGGCGTGGCCTGCGACAGCGGCGACCGCATCTGGGTCACCGTCCAGTTCGTGCGGGCCGATCGCTCGCTGCCGGTGCGCACCTCGTCGCCCGCCTCGCCCCAGGTGATCCCCAGGAGCCAGGGCTCGAACTGCGCCGCCCTGTCGTCGAACGCCAGCCCGATCCGTCGGCTCTACCAGGCGTACTTCCTGCGCGAGAGCGACATCTCCGGTCTGGCCTTCTGGACCACCGCAGAGGCCAACGGCATGTCGCTGGCCGACATCTCGGAGCACTTCGCACGCTCGTCCGAATTCGTGCAGCGCTACGGTTCGCTCAGCGACCGCGAGTTCGTTCGTCGGGTCTACCTCAACGTCATGGGCCGTCAGCCCGACGAGGCCGGCTACGACTTCTGGATCGGTCAGCTGCGCGCCGGACTCACCCGCGGCGAGATGATGATCGGCTTCAGCGAGAGCGTCGAGTTCCGCGGCCTGTCCGGCATCGCCTGAGCGGCTCGGCA
>JAWSVN010000189.1:0-29656 GCA_033851875.1 Acidimicrobiales bacterium | reverse complement strand
AGCGTGCCGCTCGAGCCGGGTGACCGCCCTCGGCGCGCAGGGCGCGCGCCATCGGCCCTTGGTAGGGTGAGCGGACGCCGAATCACAGGCATGTAGTTCTCCACAGTCTGGGGACAACAACTTGTGGACAACAGGCACCTGTGGATCGCACAGGATGCGGAGCCGAGCCAGGAGCGGGGCGTGGGGTCGTCCTTCACCCATCTACACGTACATACCGAGTTCTCGATGCTCGACGGGGCCTCCCGCCTCGACGAGCTCGTGGCGAAGGCGGCGGCCGACGGCCAGCCCGCGCTCGCCATCACTGACCACGGCAACATGTACGGGGTCCTCGACTTCTACAAGGCCTGCAACGACCACGGCATCAAGCCGATCATCGGCTCCGAGCTCTACCAGGCCGACGACTCGCGCCACGAGCGGCCGAGCCGGCGCGGCAAGATCGACGACTCCGGCGGCTCGACCGACGGTGGCAAGAAGCTCTACTACCACCTGATCGCCCTGGCCGAGAACCAGACCGGCTACAAGAACCTGATCCAGCTCTCCTCCCGGGCCTACATGGAGGGCTACTACTACAAGCCTCGGGTCGATTGGGAGGTCCTCTCCGACCACGCCGAGGGCATCATCGCCACCACCGGCTGCCTCGGCGGTCACGTCCTCCAGGACATCATGGGAGGTCGTGAGGAACGGGCGCTCGAGAAGGCGGCCCGGCTCCAGGACATCTTCGGGCGCGACAACCTCTTCATCGAGCTCCAGGACCACGGCATCCCCGAGCAGGCGGCCACCAACCCGAAGCTCATCGAGATCGCCCGCAAGATCAACGCGCCCCTGATCGTCACCAGCGACTCGCACTACACCAATCGGGCCGACCACGCGGCTCACGACGCCCTGCTGTGCGTCCAGACCGGGTCGCTGATGAGCGACCCGGATCGCTTCAAGTTCCACGGCGATGACCACTACCTCAAGACCGCGGCCGAGACGCGGGCCCAGTGGGCCGAGCTCCCCGAAGCGTGCGACAACACGCTGTGGATCGCCGAGCGGTGCAACGTCGAGATCGAGTTCGGCAAGCCCTTGCTGCCCGACTTCCCGGTGCCCGACGAGTTCGAGGGCGTCGACGACTACCTGCGATTCAAGACCTACGAGGGCGCCAAGATTCGCTGGGGCGACAACCTCCCGGCGGAGGTCACCGAGCGGCTCGACTACGAGCTCGACGTCATCAAGAACATGGGGTTCAGCTCCTACTTCCTGATCACGTGGGACATGATCCGCTACGCCCGCGAGGTCGGGATTCGCGTCGGGCCAGGCCGTGGCTCGGCCGCCGGTTGTGCGGTGGCCTACACGTTGTGGATCACCGATCTCGACCCGATCAAGTACGACCTGCTGTTCGAGCGGTTCCTCAACCCGAGTCGAATCTCGATGCCCGACATCGACATGGACTTCGACTCTCGCTACCGGGACCAGATGATCCGGTACTGCGCCGACCGCTACGGGCGCGACCGAGTGGCCCAGATCATCACCTTCGGCCAGATCAAGGCCCGGGCCGCCGTGCGCGACGCCGCCCGGGTGCTCGGCTATCCCTACGCGGTGGGCGACAAGATCGCGAAGGCGATGCCGCCGCTCATCATGGGGCGCGACACCCCGCTGAAGTACTGCTTCGAGGACTCCGAGAAGTATCACGACGGCTACAAGATGGCCACCGAACTCCGCACGATGGTCGACACCGAGCCCGACGTGGCGAAGGTCGTCGACGTGGCGATGGGGCTGGAGGGCCTGCGTCGCAGCGACGGCATCCACGCCGCCGCCGTGGTGATCACCAAGGATCCGCTCACCAACTACCTGCCGATCCAGCGCAAGCCCGAAGCGGGCATGGCCATCGAGGACGCCCCCGTCGTCACCCAGTACGAGGGCGGCGCGGTCGAGAGCCTCGGCCTGCTCAAGATGGACTTCCTCGGCCTGCGCAACCTCGACGTGATCAGCGACTCGCTGGCCATGATCGAGCAGGTCCACGGCGTGACGATCGACATCGACCACGTCGATCTCACCGATGCCAAGACCTACGGGCTGCTCCAGGCCGGCCAGACGATCGGCGTGTTCCAGCTGGAGTCGGGTCCGATGCGAGCGCTGATGCGTTCGATGGCGCCCACCGGGTTCGACGACGTGGCCGCCCTCGTGGCCCTCTATCGGCCCGGGCCGATGGCGGCCAACATGCACAACGACTACGCCGACCGCAAGAACGGGCGGCAGGAGGTCACCCAGCTCCACGAAGACGCCACCGACATCCTCGGCGAGACCTACGGCCTGATGATCTATCAGGAGCAGATGATGCGGATGTCGCAGAAGTTCGCCGGCTATTCGCTGGCGGATGCCGACAACCTCCGCAAAGCCGCAGGCAAGAAGAAGCGCGAGCTGATGGCGAAGGAGCGGACCAAGTTCGTCGCCGGCTGCGATGAGAACGGCTACGGCGCCCAGTTCGGCGAGGACCTCTTCACGCTGATCGAGGGCTTCGCCGACTATGCCTTCAACAAGTCGCACTCCTACGGCTACGGCTTCGTCAGCTTCCAGACGGCATTCCTCAAGGCCAACTACCCGGTCGAGTACCTGAGCAGCCTGCTCACCTCGGTGAAGAACAGCCTCGAGAAGGCGGCGATCTATCTCAACGAGTGCCGCCAGCTCGGGATCCGAGTGCTGGTGCCCGACATCAACCGCTCCGAGCGCGACTTCCTCTCGATCACGATCCCCGAGGAGGAGGCCCACGACAACCCATCGGGCCTCAACGCCATCGCGTTCGGCCTCTCCGCGGTGCGCAACGTCGGCGACGCGCTCGTCGAGCTGATCCTCGAGGAGCGTCGGGCCAATGGCCCCTTCGAGAGCTTCCTCGACTTCTGCGAGCGTGTCGACTACTCGGTCCTCAACAAGCGCACGATCGAATCGTTGATCAAGGCCGGCGCCTTCGACTCGCTCGGCCACCCCCGCAAGGGGCTCGGCCTCGTCCACGAGGAGCTGATCGACAAGACCGTGTCGTCCCGCAAGGAACACGACATGGGCGTGATGACACTCTTCGGCGCCGCTGCCGAGGAGGACGACGGGCCCGGGTTCGACGACCGCCCCGACATCCCCGATCTCGAGTTCGACAAGTCGCAGCGCCTCAAGTTCGAGAAGGAGATGCTCGGCCTCTACGTGTCGGACCACCCGCTGATGGGGCTCGATGGTGCGCTGCGTCGCAAGGCCGAACACTCGCTCTCGTCGATGGAGACGATGGATGACGGCGACCTGATCGTCGTCGGCGGCGTCGTCACCGGTCTGCAGCGCAAGTGGACCAAGAAGGGCGACCTGATGGGCGTCTTCGTCTTGGAAGACCTCGTGTCGTCGGCCGAGGTGATGGTCTTCCCCCGCACCTTCGCCGACTTCGGTCACCTCCTCGAGGACGACCGGGTGATCGTGTTGCGGGCTCGTCTCCAGAAGCGAGACGAGGAAACGAAGCTGATGGCCCAGGCGATCGAGATCTTCGAACCCGAGCTGCAGGGGTCGGCGCCGCCACTGCGCCTGGTGGTGCGGCCCGAGCAGCTGTCCGAGGCGATGATCCGCGACCTCAAGCACGTCCTGAGCGGTCACCACGGCGAGTCGGCGGTCTACATCCACCTCAACGACACCCAGGCGGTCAAGCTGTCGGACGAGTTCTGCGTCGACACCTCCAACGGCCTGATCCCCGAGCTGCGGGTCCTGCTCGGCGAAGAGGCCGTCGTCCTCTGACCCGCCCTCCAGTTCGGGCCCGCTCGTCCGATGGAGAAGAGATGACCGACGACGACGCCATCGACGTGCACCGCATCTGTCTCTACGTGTGCACCCACCAGCGCAACGACAAGCTGACCACGATGCTCGGGACCGTGCTCGCCGCCGCCCACCACGCGACCGATGTCGCCCAGATCGGGGTGGTGGTCGTCGACGACAATCCCGACGGTCGGGCCAAGCAGGTGACCGACACCTTCGCTCACGACTTCCCGCTGGGCTTGCACTACCGCCATTGCGGTGCCCAGAACATCTCGGCGGCCCGAAACATGGGGGTCGAGGCCGCCAAGGAGCTGGGCGACTGGGTGGCGATGACCGACGACGACATCGAGGTGCCGGTGACCTGGTTCACCGAACTGGTCGCCGTGCAGCTCGAGACCGATGCCGACTGCGTCACCGGTCCGGCCTACCTCACCTTCCGCGACGACTCGCCGCGCTGGCTCCGGACTCAGCCCTTCGGCGAGGTCGGCCTCTTCAGCCATACCGAGCTGGCCGTGATCGGCGAGGGGTCGACCGGCAACTCGATGTTGCGAGCGTCGTTCCTGCGCGACCACGCGGATGTCCGCTTCGAGCCGGAACTCGGCACCCTGGGCGGCGAGGACATGGTGTTCTTCCGGCGAGCGGTCGACCACGGTCTGAGGTCGGTCTACTCGCGTCGTGTGGCGGTGACCGAGCCCTTCGTCGGCGAGCGCCAGACCTACGGCTACCACCTCTACCGGTCGTTGTGGATCGGCAACACCGACTACATCACCAACACCTCGAGCGGCCGCGCCACCCGGGGTCGAGTGGTGGCCCGGGCCCTCAAGCGGGGCGCGCTGGCGCTGGCACGACCGGTGCAGCAACTCGTCGACCGGCAGCCGCCTCAGGTCCACTACGCCGTCGCGCTGGCGAGTCAGAGCGTCGGCATGTTGCTCGGCGCCGTCGGCGTCAAGCTGCCGCACCGCTGAGTCTCGAGCGGTCGCGCCGCTGAACCGCGAGCCTCAGGCGCGCCAGGAGCGGCGGCGGTTGTCGTTGATCCTCGCGTGGCTGCGCTTGCGGACCGCCCGGTAGCCGGCATCCCAGCGGAGCGCCTTCGTGATCGTCTCGGCCAACACGAGCATCCACCCGATCTTGGCAGCTCGCTGTCGCGGGCGCCTCAGCTTGGAGTCGGCCTTGATCAGGAGTTCCTGCCGTCGGTCGATGTGGAGCGCCGGGAGTCCCGACGGCTGGTAGTCCCGAGCCTCGAGGAGGTCGCCGACGCGGGCCTCGACCAGGCGGACCTCGCGATCGGTCAGCTTGTCGCGCCAGGCCGACACCCGGCTCGGGTCGGGGATGCCGTAGTCGGTGTCGTCGGCGTAGGACAGCATCTCGTCGGTGTAGTCGACTCCGAGGAACGCACAGATGCGACGCAGCACCCCGACGTGGTCGGCGATGAGGTCCTCGAAGTGGACCTCGACCCATCGGTCGGCCCCGAGCTCGGGAGCGATCCGGCTCCAGGTGTCCTCGGCGTCGAGCCACTTGTCGAGCGCCTGGTAGACGTTGCCGGCCCACGACATCTCGATGACCGACGGGGCCACGTCGCGGGGGTCCCGGATCAGGTGGATGAAACGAGCGTCAGGCCAGATCGACAGCACGCGGTCGAAGCCGAAGTGCACCGTGGCCCCTCGGACGGCGGCGTCGCCCTCGGTGGCCTGCTCGAGGAAGCTGTCGACCAACGCCTCGTACTTCAGGTCCCGATCGATGGAGAACCGGCTGAGCTGGTAGACGCGGTCGTGGGCCAGGAACTCGTAGTAGGCGTCGAGCTCCGGCGGGCCGTCGCTCCCGAACTGTTGCACCGCGTACTCGAACTCCTCGAAGAAGCTCACCTCGGGGTGCGAGTCGAGCATCAACCGCAGCAACGTCGAGCCTGATCGTTCGGCTCCGACGAGGAAGACGGGGTTGGCGACCATGAGGGAGGAGTCCTTTGCGTCGGGCGCTGCATCGCCCGAGAAGCGAGCACGGCGCAGGAGTTGGAGAGAGTGCACGAGTTGGAGAGGGCGTGACCCTATCTCCCGTCGGCCCGGGCGTCGGCCGACCTGAGCAAGTCGCGCCAGGAATCCTCGGTCTTGTGCTCAGGTCGCCGTCGGGGTGTGCCGATGCTGCAGATCAGTCGGCGGTGAATGTGGACCCGCCGTTCGGTCGGAGGGAACGAGATGATCGACAACACGACGAGCGATGCGACGAACGAGAACAGGTCGGATGGGGGAGTGCTGGAGGCCGAGCCGGTGAGGCGGTCGACCGACGACCGGCCGCGCCGCACCCAGACGCACTCGTGGGCGGTCGCCGCCCCCTTCATCGTGTCACCCGACGATCGCTGGATCAGCGACTTCGCCACGACCGATCGGCATCGCTTCCACAAGGTCGCGCAACGTCGTTCGGAGACGTCGTGGCACTCGAAGAAGGTCGCCCGGACCGGCCCGGCGGAGTGGCTGCAATTCCACGCCACCGCCCGGCGCGCACTGTCCCACGCCCGCGATCATTCGGGCGGCGTGGTGACGGTCTTCCCGCAGCTTCCGGCCGCCGCCGGACTGCAGAAGCGGGCAATGCGCCTCGACGCGCCGATCGTGTCCTGGTTCTTCAACACCAACCTCGGTGACGGTTCGCAGCGGGCCCTGGCTCGCACCGCCCTCGGGGCCGTCGACCGCTTCGTCGTCCACGCCAGCGCCGAGATCGAGGCCTACGCCTCGGCCCTGGAGCTCCCGACCGACCGCTTCACGTTCGTGCCGGTGCAGTACGGCGGCGACCTCGCCAGCGACGCCGAGGATGTCGACGAGCCCTTCGTCTTCGCCACCGGGTCCGGCTTTCGTGACTACCGCACGATGTTCGACGCCGTCGAGAAGCTCGGCTTGCCGGCGAAGATCGTGGCAGGTGACCGGATCCTCGAGGGTCTCCGAGTGCCCGACAACGTCGAGGTGCTCAATCACCTGAAGCGTCCGGACATCCATCGCCTCATGCGCAAGGCAAGGGTCAATGTGATCCCGCTGACCACCGAGGGCCTCACCGCCGGCATCATCACGGTCGCCGAGACCTATCGCCACGGCCGAGGCCTGGTGATCACCCGCCGGAACGGGCTCGAGGACTACGTGGTGCCGGGCGTGACGGCACTGCAAGCCGAGCCCGGCGACGTGGCCACCATGGCCGACTCCATCGAGGCCCTGTGGTCCGACGCCGAGCTCCGGGCCGAGCTCGATCGCGGCGCCGCGGCCTGGGGCGAGGCCAACTGCAGCGACGAGGCCGCGGCCGCCAACCTGGTGGCCGTGCTCGACGACGTCGTCCGGTAGCCGGCGGCACCGGCCGGCGGCCGAGCAGCACTGCCGGCGGGTCGCGTGACCGCTCAGCTCGAGCGGCTGAGCTCTCGCTCTCGCTCGTGGTGACGGGCCAGACGGTCGCGGCGATCGCCCTGCTCGAGCCGGAGGGCCACGCCGCGCATCACCGCGACGTAGACGAGCCAGTCGCCGGTGAACACGGTCTCGGACAAGCCCATGATGAGCTGGGCGGCGGTCACCGACAGCAGCCACTCGCCGACGCGTGGGTGGGCGCTCACCATGCGGCCCCCGATCGAGATCGTCGTGGCGAACTTCACCAGATAGAGGGCGACCCCGACCAGGCCGAGGGTGAGCAGGACGTCGAGGATGCCCGAGTGGGCGTGGGGCACCACGAAGCCGATGTCGGCCCAGATGTCGCGAGTGACCGAGTTGGCCTCCCAGAACACCCCGCCCTGCCCATAGCCCAGCAACGGCTTGTCGGCCGCCGCGTTGAGCGCCGCCGACCAGATGTCGGTCCGCCCGCTGAAGGTCAGGTCTTTGCCGTAGGCCGCCGTGATCACGCCGACCGAGGCGATGGCGCCCATGATGGCGATGATCGTCACGGCCGCGGAGGCCACCACGAACGCGCCACTCGACCGGCCCTCGGTGCGGTGATAGATCCGGAACCACAAGAACAGTGCCGCCGCCACCATCACACCGAGCAGACCGGTCGCTGACTGGGAGCCGACCAACAGGACGACGATGATCGGCAGGACGGCGCCCTTCACCCAGCGATTGCGTTCGAACAGCGCGATGGTCGCCGCGGCGAACACGAGGAACGGCGACATCGCGTTCTTGTGGATGAACAGACCGTGCCAGCCGGGATACTCGATCGAGTACGACGACCCTTCGGCGGGTAGGTGGCTGCGGGTGTCGGGATTGACGATCAGCGCGACGACGGTGATGCCGACGCCGATGTAGAGGCCGCGGAGCAGTGCCTTGACCACCAGGTCACGGTCGAAGGCGCCGGCGAGCAGGGTCACCGCGATGATGAGGGTGACGTCTCGGCGGAACTCGAAGATCGCTTGGGCGGGAGCCAGGCTCCAGGCGATCGAGAGGCCCATCACGGCCGTGATCAAGAGGATCGGCACGTCGATGATCATCCTCGTCAGCTGCTCGCGCGGCAGGAGCACGAAGGGGCCGATGCCGATCGGCAACACCAGGGCCCACCATCGGGGTTCGATGGGTGCGGCGTTCGCGATCAAGACGATCGCCACCGTGATGTAGAAGCTGGCGGCGGTGCGGGCGATGATGCCGGCCTCGTCGCGCTGCGCCAACGTGGTGAAGTCGCGGCGACGCTTGGCTTCGGGGGAGATCGCCGTCATGGCTGGAACTCCTTCTGGAACCGTTCGAGCGCGACCGCGAGGGAATCGACGTAGCGGTCGCTGGTGTGGCGTTCGAGGATCCGGGCCCGGGCCCTCGCCGCTCGCTCGGCGGCGCGTTCGGGGTTGTGGAGCACCTCGAGGATGGCGGCTCGGAGGGCCTCGTGGTCGCCGGGTGGTACGCCGATCACGAGGTCGTCGTCGATGAAGCGCTCGGCCAGGCCGGGGGTGCGGGTCATCACGACCGGGGCGCCGCAGGCCGACGCCTCCATCAGCACGGTCAGCCCGGCGGAGTAGACGTTGTCGAGCAGCGGGATGACGGTGACTGCCGCCCGCCGGTAGAGATCGCGGAGTTCGTCGAACTCGAGATGACCGAACGTGATCCGCTCCGGCACGGGGTCGGGCATGGCGACCGGGGTGCGGTCGGAGAAGTTGGGGGAGACGGCGCAGACGTGGGCGTCGGCATCGAGGCCCTCCATCGCTCGCGCGAAGGTCGCGTAGTCGCGTTGCTCGAGCCCCGCGCTCGCCACCAGTGGCGCGGTGTCGGTGGGGCGCTCGTCGGCGTGGGGTGCGAAGAACTCGATGTCGGTCTGTTCGTCGGCCAGGACGACGTCGACGAGCCGCGGGAACCGCTGTCTCAGGAACTCGACCTTCTCGATCGTGCCGGCGACCGCCATCGTCGCCGGACCGAGGCGGGTGACGAGCGCGGTCAGCAGACGCTCCTTCGGCCGGTCGGGTGCGACGTAGTAGATGGCGAGGAGGGCGTCGCTGCGGCGTGCCAGCGTCCACAGTGCGAGGGCGAGGCCGATGTCGTGGCCGGTGGCGTACACGAGGTCGCCCGGTCGGAGCCGACGCGACAGGGTGCGGGCCGTGGCCCACGTGGCCGGCACCGCGAACAACCGCCCCAGGAGCCGGTCGAACAGGTTCGGGGTCGCGACGGGCTGTTCGATCTCGGCGTCGAGACGGACGGCGAGCCGCTCGGCCACGTGCTCGGGGCCGAGCCCGTCGGTCTTGCGGCGGCGGAAGGAATCGAAGTCGAACGGGGTGGAGGTCACCAGGTAGCGGGCCATCACGCGTCCTCGGCCATCGGATCGGCGGCGCCCCGAGCCGTCTGGTTGGGTCGGCCGGGGATCCTGCCCGCGGCCACGGGTTCGGCCTCGACGTCCTCGATGCGTTGGCGCTGCTCGGCCCGCTCGTCGGCGGCCCGCTGGCGCCGGAGCAGGACGATCCAGCCGCTGGCGCCGAGCATCGCCTCGGCGAGGAGGGTGCCGACGATCGCGCCTCGCCAGGAGTGGGTCGGGATGAGGGCCAGGTAGAGAGCCACGGCGAAGACGGCGGAGCCCACGAGGATCAAGGCCCGTTCGGTGTTGGCCTTGAGGCCGAGCAGGCCGTTCAGCGGCGCCCGACTGACCGCGCTCAACGGCAGGAACCAGACGAGCAGGCGGACGATGTCGACCGACTCGTCGAACTTGTCGCCCATCACCAGCGGGATCAAGGGTGCGATCAGCCACAGCGAGGCGCCGACCGACACCGACACCACCAGGCTCGCGACGGTGAACCGCTTCGCCCGCTGCACGTGGAGCCCCCGCACCCGGTCGTCGTGGGCCAGGAAGCGGTGGAACAGGGCGTTGTTCAGGGTCTGGATCGGCATCTGTGCCATCCACACGATTCGGAAGGCCGCGCCGTAGATGCCGGCGTCGGCGGTGAAGCCGTAGAAGTTGAGGACGGCCTTGTCGCCGTCCTTCTGCAGGTTCGACGACGCCATCGGGAACGACAGCTGGGTATTGGTCACCAGCTCGGGGCGCGTCGGTCGTCCCGGCACTGCGGTCAACCCGAGTGCCGGCCACTCCCGCACGAGGCAGTAGGCGGCGACCAATCCGAGCACGATCGTCCACGCTCCGCCGAGGTTGACGAGGGTGAGGTTGTCGGTCACCCAGAGCACGGCCAGGACCGAGGCCCGGATGGCGACGAGCGAGATCCTCAGCTTGGCGGCGGCCGGGAAGCTGACCAGGGCCTGCCGGAACGCGGCGGTGATCATCACGATCGGCGCCATCACCAGGTCGACGATGGCGAACAGGACGATGGCCTCGAACGAGAGCTCGCCGATGGTGATCTCGGCGACCAGGATCGTGGCGGCCAAGGCCGCGACCCCTTGGGCCAACAGCAGGGTCAGCGTCGAGCGGCCGACCGCGACACGATCGCGCTGTTCCCGCACGATCTGCTGCATCACGAGAAGCTGCAGGCCGGCCCAGCCGAGCGCGCTCAACGGGCCGATCACGCCGTAGAGCCCGACGTAGCCGCCGTAGCGCTCGAGGGGCAGATTGCGTCCCAGCAACAGGAACGACGAGAGCTGGGCCACCATGATCAGGAGGTCGGACAGGCCGCTCCACACGACGTCGCTCGCCATCTCCCGATAGCGGCCGAGTCGGCTGAATCGGGCCGTCAGCCCCGATCTGTTCATCGCTTGGACCTTCTCGCGTCGGGCGGTGACGGAGTCATGGAGACGTCCGACTCGAGGAGGGGGCCGCAGCGGTGGCGTGGCATGTGACACATCCCTGCCGGGCGAGCCGCTCGAGCGAGCCGAACCGGCACCGCCGAAGCGGAGCGTAGTGGTTCAGATCGGCGGGGATCGTCCGATGGTTGTGGGGAGTGCAATTGCTCACTTCCTCACCGTCGGCCCGAGTCCCGAATGCTTGATGGCGCCGCCATCATTTCGGAACGGCCTTCGGTGGTCGCCGCAGCCATCCGCAACCCGCCTACGTCAGCGCCCGCCTTCTCCTCTCGAGGTCTTCTCATGTCCACCACCCCGACGTTCCTGGTCGGCGCCGAACGCTCCGGCACCACGCTGTTCCGGCTCCTCGTCGACTCCCATCCGGAGGTGACGGCGATCGAGGGGCTCGACTACGTGATCGGCGCCGTCGGACCCGATGGCGAACGCCCCGCGGTGGACGACTACGCCGAGTGGTTGGCGACCGAGACCGTGTTCTCGACTGCCGGCTTCACGGTCGACCGCTCCCTCCCGTTCGACGAGGTGGCCGACGACTTCTTGCGCCAGCGGATGGCGGCGGCGGGCAAGGACCGAGTGGCGGTGTTGCTCCACACCGGGCTCGAGACGGCCTTGTCGCTGTGGCCGGAGGCACGCTTCATCCACCTGGTGCGCGACCCTCGGGCCGTCGCCCTTTCGACGGCGCCCTTCGAATGGAGCGGCCACCCGTTCTTCGGGGTACACCGTTGGATCGACCTCATGGGGGAGTGGCGCTCGCTCGCCGGCCAGGTGCCGGCCGATCGACTCCTCGAGATCCACTTCGAAGACCTCGTCACCGACCACGAGGCCACCCTCGGCACGGTGTGCGACTTCCTCGGGGTCACCTACACCGACGAGATGCTGTCCTACGCCGCCGAGACCGACTACGACGAACCGATCGCGGCCAAGGCCGACGAGTGGCGCGCGAAGATCGGTGACGACGAGCTTCGCATGGTCGAAGGGCGTGTCGGCGAGTTGCTCGAGACCAAGGGCTACCAAGCCAGTGGGCTCGAGCCGATCGACCCGTCGCCCCGCGACCTGCAGAAGATGAAGCTGGCGGTGCGGGTCAAGAAGTGGAAGCACAAGCTGACCTCGCACGGCTGGGTGGCGATCGCCGAGCTGGTGACCCGCAAGGCCGGGGTGAGCGCACTCCACACCCCGATGAAGCAGCGGATGAACGGCCACGAGCGACAGAACCGCAAGAAGTCGTGGCGCGAACCCGGGCGGGAGTTCGCCTACGGCCCGGCCAAGGCGGCCGAGGTCGCCGCCGGAAAGGCCTCGTGACGATGACCGAACGTTCTCCGTCGCCTCGACCGACCCCCGGCGCTCCGCTGCGCGCGGCCGTGGTCGGGGCGGGCGCCATCTCGCTCGAGCACCTCGCCTTCCTCCGTGACTCGCCCCGAGCCGAGCTCGTGGGCGTGGTCGACCTGTCGCCGGTCTCGGCGGAGATCGCCACCCGCCGTTTCGGCAGCGGTCGGGCCTACACCTCGATCGACGAGATGCTGGCCGGCGAGCAGCCCGACGTCGTCCACGTGCTCACCCCACCCCACGTCCACGCCCCGATGGTGCGGGCCGCCCTGGGGGCCGGCGCCCACGTGGTCTGCGAGAAGCCGATGGCGGGCGATCTCGCCGAGACCGAACAGCTCCTGGCCGAAGCTCGCGCCGCCGGGCGCCGCCTGATCGAGAACCACAACTACCGCTTCAACGACGAGGTGATCACACTCCGCGACCTGATCGACGCCGGCGAGCTCGGACAGGTGCGCGAGGTCGACGTCCGACTCGCCCTCCCGATCCGTGATCCGGCGGGGCGGTTCGCCGACGAGAACACGCCGCACCCGATCCACGGCATGCCGGCCGGCGTCCTCCACGACTTCCTCACCCACATGTCCTACCTCTTGCTCCATCTTGCGGGGATCGACCGCTTCGAGCAGGTGCGGGCGGTGGTGTCGAACCACGGGGGCGGCGACCTGTTCCGGTACGACGACCTCGACGCCGTCCTGGTCTCGGCACCCATCGGTGACGGCGTGCCGGTCCACGGGCGACTTCGATTCTCCCCCTACACCCACCCCGACCGCTTCTCGCTGATGGTGCGAGGCTCGGAGGGGTCGGCCGAGACCGACCTGTTCCACCCCTTCCTCGAGGTGATCAAGGATCGGCCGGGTGGCAGCCAGCTCACGCCGATCGTCAACCACCTCGTGAACGGCGTCTCGCTCGCGACCTCGGGAATGCGGAACTTCGGCTCGAAGCTGCTCCAGCACACGCCCTACCACGGGCTGGCCCGAGGGCTGGACCGGACCTATCAGGCGCTGGCCGACGGCGCCGAGCCCCCGGTGACGGAGGCTGACATCGTCGCCGCCGCCCGGGTGATCGACGACATCCTGGCCGACGCCGAGAGGAGCGCCCGATGACCGACCCGACCTCCCTGACCGTCTTCGTGACCGGGGCGACCGGCTTCGTCGGTGCACATGTGGTCAACCAACTCGCCCTCCGCGGCCATCGGGTTCGGGCCTTGGTTCGTCCAGCGTCATCGGCGACCGCGCTCGCCCCCGCCGAGGCCACGGGTCGGCTCGACCTCGTGCGGGCGGACCTGTCGCGCGTCGAGCCGCTGACGGAGGGCATGCAGGACTGCGACGTGGTGATCCACCTCGCGGCGGTGAAGGCCGGTGACTTCTTCTCCCGCTTCGCCGGCACGGTGATCGGCACCGAGAACCTCCTTGCGGCGGCCACCGCTGCCGGGGTGCCCCGACTGGTCGCGATCAGCACGTTCAGCGTCTACGACTTCGGTGCCCGACCGGCGAAGAGCCTGCTCGACGAGTCGTTCCCGGTGATCGCCGACCCCGTCGGTCGCGACGAGTACGCGGAGACCAAGCTCTACCAGGACGAGCTCTACCGCCGTTTCGCCGACGTCGAGGGCCACACGATGGTGATGCTGCGGCCCGGCATGATCTACGGGCCCGACCAGCTCTGGCATCCGCTGCTCGGCGGAGAGTTCGGACCGATCGAACTGAAGATCGGGTTCACCGGTCGACCCCCGATCACCTATGTCGAGAACACGGCGGAGGCGATCGTCCTCGCCGCCGAGCGCCTCGCCGACCCGGCCACCGAGGCCGAGGTCGATGACCAGATCATCAACCTCGTCGACGACGACCTACCGACTCAGCGTGACTACGCCGCCAAACTCGAGGGGCGGACGGCCACGCCGTCGGCGGTTCCGGTGCCGTATCCGTTGATGAGGGCCGCGGCCGCCACGATGGCCGTGCTGAATCGCCGCTTGTTCGAGGGGCGAGCCAAGCTGCCGAGTCTCGCCCTGCCCGACCAGGTCGATGCCCGGTTCAAGCCGTTCCGCTACACGAACGCGAAGGCGAAGCAGCTGCTCGGGTGGTCGCCCCGGTTCACCCTCGACGAGGCGCTCGAGCGGTCGATCGCGGTCGAGCGCGGCGAGTCGCCGGCGCCGATCGGAGCCACCGCGTGACCGAGCCCGTGTCTGCCACCGATCGGGTGCCCGTCGTCGGCTACTTCACCATGGAGTACCCGCGGGCGACCGACACGTTCATCCAGCGCGAGGTGGCGTCGCTGCGTCGGCTCGGCGTCGACGTTCGCAGCTACTCCGCCCGGCGTCCCGGTGACGAGCACATGGTGGGCGAGGAGCAACGAACCGAACGAGCGGGCACGGGATATCTCCTCCCGGCCTCGCCGGCAGCGGTCGCAGCGGCCCAGGCGGCAGCACTCCGTCGTTCGCCCGGCGCCTGGCGTCGGGCTGCAACGCTGGCCCGTGACACGGCCCGTGCCGGCACGAAGGGGCACCTCTACCAGGGGTTCTACTTCGCCGAGGCCGCACTGCTGGCCGAGCGGCTCGTGGCGGACGGGGTGGGACACCTCCACGCCCACTTCGGCGACGTGGCGACCTCGGTTGCGATGATCGCCGCCGAGCTGGCCGGCATCCCCTACAGCTTCACATTGCACGGGCCCGGCGTGTTCTTCGACGCCAACGTGTGGCGGCTCGACGCCAAGATCGAACACGCCGCGTTCGTGTCGTGCATCTCGTGGTTCTGCCGCAGCCAGGCCGAGCTGCTCAGCACGCCGGAGGCGGCGGCGAAGCTCAAGATCGTCCACTGCGGGGTCGACCCGGACCGCTACGCCCGACCCGAGGCCGGCGACGCCGGCTCGATCCGGCTCACGTTCGTGGCCCGGCTGGCCAACGTGAAGGGCCTCGGGGTGCTCCTCGACGCGCTCGCGTTGCTCGACCGTCGCGACGTGACGCTTGCCGTGGTCGGCGACGGGCCCGACCGGGAGCGGTGGGAACAGCAGACGGCCCGCCTCGGACTCGGCGACCAGGTCACGTTCCTCGGCTTCCGATCCCAGTCCGAGGTCGCCGAGCAGCTCGGTGTCACCGACGTGTTCGTTCTCCCGAGCTTCGCCGAGGGCGTGCCGGTGACCCTGATGGAGCCGGGCGCCGCCGGGATCCCCGTCATCGCCACCAATGTGGGCGGCGTGACCGAGCTGGTGATCGACGGCGAGACCGGACTGGTCGTGCCGCCCGGCGACGCAGCGGCGTTGGCCGACGCGGTCGCCCGGCTGGCCGACGACCCTGCGCTGCGGCGTCGACTCGGTGATGCGGCGGCCCGCAAGGTGCGCGCCGACTTCGACTCGCTCACCGAAGCTGGACGACTCGCCGGGCTGTTCGCCGGTCGACTCGACGGCCCCGTTCGACCACCGGTGTGGTCGTGACTCGGCGGGCGGCGGCCCTGGCCACGGCGTGTGCTCTCGTGGTGTCGGCCTGTACGGGCGGCGACGCCGGGTCGGGGGAGCGGCCTTCGACCGTTCCGACTCCGACCGCACTCGACGACGACACCTTCATCACCGCGCCACCGCTCGAGACCGAGCTGGTCGATGCCGCCGACCGGATGACCTGGTCGACCCTCGAGATGGGGGCCGGCGGATTCGTCACCGGTGGCGACACCGACGCGGCCGGTGAGACGCTGCTGATGCGCACCGACGTCGGGGGCCTCTACCGCCGAGACGGCGAGGTCTGGACCCAACTCCTGCACCTCGAGCGGGTCGACGACCCCCAGCTCGGCGACTGGCAGGTGGCCTCAGCGGTCGTGGCGCCGAGCGACCCGAGTCGGCTCTACGCCGCGACCGGCAACTCACTGCGAGGCCCGGAGGGTCGGATCCTGGTCAGCGACGACCGGGGCGAGACCTGGTCGAGCGGCGCCCAGCGGTTCGTGATCGACGGCAACGCCGAGTGGCGCACCGGTGGCGAGCGGTTGGCGGTGGACCCGACCGACCCCGACGAGGTCTGGTTCGGCTCGAGGACGGAAGGACTCTGGCGCTCTGCCGACGCAGGCCAGACGTTCTCCCAGGTCGAGGGTGTACCGGTCGGCATCAACGACGGAACCCCGGCCGGGGTGCTCTGGGTGATCGCGGCCCCGGACGGGGCGACGGTCTTCGCCGGTGTCGCCGGCGACGGAGTCTGGCAGACCACCGACGACGGGGCCGCGTGGACGCGTCTGTGGGAGACCCCCGGGCTGCCGATGGACGCCTCGCTCGGCAGCGACGGAAGACTCTGGGTCGCCGAGCGCGACCCGGGGGCGGTTCGGAGCGTCATGGATGGTGTGATCACGACACACGAACCACAGAGCGGGCGTCGATGGGAGGTCGTCGAGGTCGACCCGGCCGACCCCGACGTCGTCCTCGTCGCCGACGTCGGCATCGCCGACCACGTCTATCGGACCACCGACGGCGGCGCCGACTGGAGTCGGCTCGACCTGACGACGTCGTGCCCCGAGATCCCCTGGCTCGATGCCTACGCCAACGACTTCCTGCCGAGCGGATCGTTCGTCTTCGACCGGACCACCGCCGGCCGCGTCTGGGTGCCGGAAGGGTTCGGGGTGTGGCGGGTCGACCTCGAGGGCGACGAGTTCGCCATGCGGTGCGACACCGCCGGGATCGAGGAGCTCGTCAGCAACGATGTCGTGGCACTACCCGGCGGCGAGTCGGTCACCGCGCACTGGGACCGAGCCATCTTCCACCACACCGGCGACGGGGTCCTCGACGCCACGCAGGGGCCGACGTCGCGGTTCAACACCGCCTGGGACGTGGCCGTTCAGGCCGACGACCCGACGTTCCTCGCCGCCGTCGTCGGTGATCAGCGATTCTGCTGCGAGGGCGACGGGCAGGCCTATCACAGCGGTTTCTCGACCGATGGTGGGAGGACCTGGACCCGGTTCTCGTCCTACGACGGCGAGCATCCCGAGGAACTGCGATTCGGCAACATCGCCGTCGCAACCGGCGACCCAGACACGATGGTGTGGCTGCCCAGTTTCAACGGGGCCCTCCACGTCACCCACGACCGCGGCGCCTCCTGGCAGCGGATCGTGCTGCCGGGTACCGAGGACATGGTCCAGGCCGACAACGGGGTCTATCGCGGCGGCTCGCACCAGGCGTACTACCTCAACCGCAAGGTCCTGGTCGCCGATCCTCACGTCGTCGGTCGTTTCCTTCTCTACCACCAGGAGTTGGGTCTGTTCCGGAGCGACGACGGCGGCGACAGCTGGGTGAACGTCGGCGGTGACGACCTGCCGACCGGGTGGACGGTCGGCTGGTTCGCGGCGTCGCTCGTCGCCTCGCCGTTCGACCCCGATCACCTCCTGTTCGCTCCCGGCTACCTCGACGAGGCGGCCGTGCCGATGTACGAGTCGACCGATGGCGGGGCGACATGGCGAGCGATCCCGGGCACCTCGGCGATCACGGCGCTGGCGGTCGGACCCGGCGAGACAGCCGGCGGCCCGGCGATCGTCTACGCTGCCGGCGAGGTCGGCGGTCAGGTCGGGATCTGGCGGAGCGTCGACGGGCTCGAATCGTGGGAGCTCCTCTCGGCGGCCCCGAACGGCAACTACCAGGCCGTGAAGGCACTGGCCGCCGCACCGGACGAACCCGGCACGATCTACGTGGGTTTCACCGGCACCTCGTTCATGGTCGGCCGACTCGCTCCGAAGGAGGACTGATGGCTCTCGCACACCCCTTCGAGCACGTGCCTCCCGTAGGAGAGTTCGGACCGGACTTCGCCGACCTCGACCGGGTCGAGCTGTTCGGCCTGCCCTTCGTCTCGATGCGCGACGAGGCGAGTTTCGCCGACGAGGTGATGGACTGGAAACCCGCCAGCGACGTGCCATCGCTCGTGATCACGCCCAACGTCGACATCCTCGTCCAGCGGGCTCGAGGCTTCGAACCCGTGGTCGCCGAGACCTTCGCCCGAGCGGTCGCTTACCTCCCCGACGGCTTCCCGATCGTCGCCGTCTCCAAGCTCGCCGGCCGACCCCTGCCGGCCCGGCTGGCCGGCTCGACCCTGTTCGCCGAGATCTGGCCCCGCTGGGCGGCCACCGGTCGCAGCGTGACCGTCGTCGCCGCCAACGACGACATCGTCGATCGCCTCGCCGACGAGCACCGCGGCGCCAACTTCTACGTGCCGCCCAAGGTCGACGAGGCGCCGTCGCTCGACCCGATCGTCGAGGCGATCATCGATCGGGTCGACGACAACGGCAGCGAGGTCGTCGTCGTCGGGCTCGGCTTCCCCAACGACCTGCGTCTGATCGCTGCCCTGATCGAGGCGTGGCCCGCCGGCCGCCCGGCGCCCCTGCTCCTGTGCCTCGGGGCCTCCGCCGAGCTCTATCTCGGGCTGCGACGCCGAGCGCCGGATTGGATGCAGCGGGTCGGGCTCGAGTGGTTCCACCGATTCTGTCAAGAGCCGCGCCGAATGTTCCGACGCTACTTCGTGCGCGACCTCGCCTTCCTCCCGCTCGCGTACCGAGAGATCCGGAGATCCCCGTGACCGAATCGCCCACCGACGCGCCCGCCCCCGGCGTCTCGGTCGTCATGCCCGTGGGATCGATCGATCCCCATCTCGACGGCGCCTTGCTCGCCCTGGCCGAGCAGGACGCCGACGAGCGTTGGGAGCTCGTGTTGAGCCTCAATACCGCCGACCCGGCGGCCCGGACCGCCCTCGAAGCGGCGGCGGCCCCCGTGCGGGATCGCGGCGTCGAGGTCCGGGTGATCGACTCGTCCGACGTCCGCAGCGCCGCGCATGCCCGCAACGTCGGGGCCGAAGCGGCCCGCGGCGAACGCCTCGCCTTCTGCGACGGCGACGACCTGGCGGAGCCCGACTGGCTCCGCCGGCTCCTGGACGGTCTCGACGATCACGACGCGGTCGGCGGTCACCTCGCCGAGGAGAAGCTGGCCATCGCCGGCCAGGAGGACTGGCGTCCGCCGGCGACACCCGGCGACAACCCCAGCTTCCTCGGGCACCCCTTCCTCGTCTCGGCCAACATGGCCGTTCGGGCCTCCGCCTTTGCCGAGACGGGCGGATTCGACGTCACGTTGATCCGGGGCGAGGACATCGCGTTCTCGTGGAGCCTGCTGCGCAACGGGGCGACGCTCGGCTTCGTTCCCGAAGCCGTGATCCACTACCGGCATCGCAAGGGCCTGCGCCCCATGCTGCACCAGCACTACCTCTATGGTCGCGGCATGGCCCAACTGTTGCGACGCTACGGCACCCCGGACGGGTCCTCGGGCCTGTTGTCGGCGAACAACCAACCCGTGGTCCATCGCAGCAAGGTGCACTACCTGCGTCGCGGCGCCATCGCCGTCGGCCGGGTCGTCGGGATCGGTGAAGGATTGGTCGAGCGCGTGCTCACGAGTCGTGCCGAACAGCCGACGGGAGTCGGCGAAGGAGTGCACTGATGGAGCTGTCATTCGTCACCGCCGCACTACGGCGTCGTTGGTGGGTCGTCGCCGCGTTTGCGGTACTCGGCCTGATCCCTTTGTTCTTCGCGGGCGGTTCCGCGTCCAACACCTACGAGTCGGTGGCGCTGCTCGAGGTTCTCCCCAACGACGACACCCGCGTGAGTGGCACGGCCGACCGATACGTGCTGTCGCAGGTGGAGGAACTCACCTCCAGCTCGATCGCCGAAGATGTCGCCGCGCAGCTGTCGTCGGCCGACCAGGCCGGCCAGGTGCAGCGGGCGACCACGATCGAACAGACCCCCGAGACCGACATCGTCGTGGTCCGGGTCCGTCAGACCGACGATCCCGAGCGGGCTCAGCTGATCGCCCAGACGATCGTCGCCACCTACATCGATCGCCTCGAGGAGGCCGAGAACTCTGCCCGGGCCGCCGACATCGCGGCCTACGACGCCGAACTCGAAGCCCTCGACCTCCAGCTCGATGCGGCCAACGACGCGATCCAGACGGCGATGCAGCCCTTCATCCTCCGGGTCGGCGAGCCCAATTTCTCGGTGCCGCCGGTCGACATCGTGATCCCCAGCGCGGTCAGCGACCGCACGCTGCTCACCACCGAGATCCAGCGACTGGCCCAGCTCAAGGCGGCGCTCGAGGACCAGGAGAGCAAGATCAACACCCGGATCGTGCAGCCGGCGACGCTCCCCGGGGCGCCGATCGCCGAGGGCGACGGGTTGATCCGTATCGCCATGTTCGTGGCCCTGTCGCTCCTGGGCGTGACCGTCGCCCTGCTGTGGGCTCGGTTCTCGACCAAGGTCCTCGACGAGGTCGCGGTCGAAGAGGTGCTCGACGTGCCGGTGTCGACGACACTCGGTCGCAATCGTCAGCTTCGCCAGGACCCGATGGTCGCCTTGACCCGTCTGCCCCAGGAGCTGATCGGCGCCGTCGATCACCTCGCCGTGCAGGCCGAGGCCCTCGCCTCGATCAACCAACCGCTGCGGATCGCCGTGGTCGGCTCCCAGCGTGGTGCCGGCACCACCACCACGGCGCTGGCCCTCGCCGCTCGTTTCGCGGCGGCCGAGTACTCGGTCGTGGTCGTCGACGCCGACCGACGTGATCCGTGGGTGACCGACGTGTTCGGCGCCGATCAGCACGGTGGCGTGCCGGCCCTGCTCGGCGCCGGCGAGGGGAGCGATCGGATCTTCACCCGCACCTCCGAACCCGACGTCCGGGTGCTCGGTCTCGGTGCGGAGGGCGCAGCGCTGCGGCGTGAGAGTGTGCCTTCGCTCGTGTCGGCGGTCAGCACGGCCGCCAACGTCGTGATCTTCGATGGCGGGCCGCTGATGGACGCGGCAGCGACCGTCGAGCTGTGCCACAACGTCGACGCCATCGTGCTCGCCGTTCCCGAGAGGGAACAGCGCACCGATGTGCTCGTCACCGTCGCCCGGCAGATCGCTCCCGTGCGGGAACGCCTGCTGCCCGTGCTGACGCACCCCACTCGAGCCGAAGCGGTCCGCACACGGCCGACCGACTCGGTCTACGACGCCACGTCGTGGAACCCCGGCCCGGCGGGCGACCCGGGCCCCGCCTCGTCGGCCACCAACGGGACGAACGGATCGTCCGGCAACGGTGGTCGCAAGAGGCCTGCCAAGGCAAGCCGCTCGTCCGACTAAGGAGCTCCCGTGACCAGCACCCCCACTCCCGATCCCGCCGACATCCCGGTCGTCATCCTCTGCGGTGGCCAGGGCACCCGCATCCGCGAGGCGTCCGAGAAGCTACCCAAGCCGCTGATCGACATCGGCGGTCGCCCCGTCGTGTGGCACATCATGAAGCTCTACGGCGCCCACGGGTTCCGGAAGTTCGTGCTGTGCCTGGGCTACAAGGCGTGGGACATCAAGGAGTACTTCCTCCGCTACGAGGAGAACGTGAACGACTTCACGCTCCACCTCGGCACCGGCAAGGGGCCGCAGTTCCATTCCCAGGAGACCCTCGACGAGTGGGACGTCTCGCTGGTCGACACCGGGATGGAGTCGGGAACCGGCGAGCGCCTGCGCCGTGTGGCCCATCTCCTCGATCAGGACTACTTCATGGTCTCCTACGGCGACGGTGTCGGCGGCGTGAACCTGTCGGGCGAGCTCGCCCACCTGGCCTCGCGCCCGGAGCTCATGGGCCTCGTCACCGGCGTCCACCCCACGAGCCGCTACGGCGAGCTGGGCTGCACCGGTGACCTGGTGACCAACTTCGCCGAGAAGCTCCCGTCCGACGGTTGGGTGTCGGCCGGCTTCTTCGCCTTCCGCCGCGAGTTCCTCGACATGCTGCCGACCGACGAGCCCGAGCACTTCTTCGAGCAGGGGCCGGTGCAGGAGCTGTCACGCTCGGAAGGGCTCGGCCTGTGGGAGCACGACGGCTTCTGGATGGGGATGGACACCTTCCGCGAGTACTCGGCCCTCAACAAGATGTGGGCAGCCGGCGAAGCCGACTGGAAGATCTGGGACTGAGGCTGCGGGCTCGGCCCGGGGGCTTCGCTCCCCGGGGATCGGGTCAGCTGCCGGTGCCGCGCACCAGGCAGCGGACCGTCCGCAACAGATAGCCCACGTCGTTGCGCAGCGAGAGCTGCTGCACGTAGTCGGTGTCGAGGGCGAGGCCGCGGCGCAGGTCGCCGCTCCGGCGCAGATCCGAGACCTGGAACGGGCCGGTCAGGCCGGGACGGACCAGGTGGCGGGGGTGGGCTCGGAACGACGAGGCGGCGGCGCTCGCCAGCTCGGGGCGAGGGCCGACGACGCTCATGTCGCCGCGCACCACGTTGAAGAGCTGAGGGAGCTCGTCGAGCGAGAACTTGCGCACGATCCGACCGACCCGGGTGTGGCGAGGGTCGTCGTCGCTCTTGTGGGTCTCGCGTCGGTCGTCGCCGCGCCAGTCGTCGTACTCGTCGCTCGAGCGTCGGCAGTGGTGCATCGTGCGGAACTTCAGGAGGCAGAATTCGTCGCCGTGGCGACCGATGCGGCGCTGTCGGAGCACGACCCCACGGCCGACGGTGCATCGCAGGGTCAGCCAGGTGAGAGCGAGGATCGGCGCCAACGCCACGAAGGCGCTCAACGCCACCACGAGGTCGAGCGAGCGCTTGCCGGCTCGGGCGTAGCAGCCAGTCGGGGAGGGGACCGGCGAGCCGACGACGAGGGCCAGGCGACGCGAGCGATGGCCGTCGACGATGCCGCCGGCATCGGCATGCGCAATCTCGGTTGCAGTATCGGACACGAGGCCGCCGACTCCTTCCGTCGTCCAGCGGACGAGCGGTCTTGACGCGAGGCCAAGTATTTGTCGTCCAGCGCCCCGAGTCAACGGGTGGAGAGAGAATTGCCCAGCTCAGAGCCATCTGAAGGGGTCGAGCGCCCCCCGTCGGTTCGGTCGCTGTCGACCGTCTGCTTGGCGTTGGCAGCCATCTTGGCCGTGGCGGCGTCGCGCAGATCGATCACGTCGGTGCCGATCGAGCGGACCTCGGCCTCACCGAGGCGGCGGCGCAGGAGGGCCTTCACCGGCACCATGGCGATCGCCACGACGATCTGCTCGGCCGTGGCGAGCAAGATGCGAATGTCGAGCCCGATCGTCCAGTTCTCGACGTAGTGAAGGTCGAGGCGGCGGTAGGCAGCGAAGCTCGCGTTGGACCGGGCCTCGGCCTGCCAAAGGCCCGTGATGCCCGGCCGCACGCTGAAGCGGCGACGGAGCTCGTCGTCGAAGGCCTCTTCCTCTTCGACCAGCGCCGGTCGAGGGCCGACGAGGCTCATGTCGCCCTTGATCACGTTGAGCAGCTGCGGCAGCTCGTCGACCGACAGATCGCGGATGGCCTTGCCGACGCGAGTGATGCGGGGATCGTCGGTCATCTTGAACAGCGGGCCGGTCCGCTCGTTGTCGGCGACGAGGTCGGCCTTGAGCTCCTCGGCGTTGACCACCATCGAGCGGAACTTGTACATCCCGAACCGCTCGGAGTTGCGCCCGGCGCGGCGCTGCCGGAAGAACACCGGCCCGCGATCCTCGAGCTTGATGGCGAGCATCGTGAGCAACATGATCGGCGAGAACAGGACCAAGGCCACCGAGGCCAACACGACATCGATCACCCGCTTGACGGCGAGCTGCCACGACGGGATCTCGCGGCTCTCCATCACGATCAAGGGCTCGTGGGCCAGGGTGCGGACGCCGTAGCGCCCCTCGTTGAGTCGGCTGACGCCCGACGACAGGTGGACGTCGAAGCCGGCGTTGAAGAGGCTCGACGTGATCGAGCGGAACTGCTCGCTGCGGAAGCCGGTCGGCGTGACGATTGCGCCGGTCGCCTCGTGGATGTGCATCAGCTCGATCAGGCGGGAGGTCGGGCCGATCCACAGGTCGGCAAGGCCGCTCTCCTCGGCCACCGGCAGGTGGCCGATCACGCCGACGAGGTGGAGGCGGCTCTCCCGGTGATCGTTGATGACCTCGGCCACCTCACGTGCCTCGATGCCGGTGCCGACGATCACCACGCGGGCGGGCTGATGGTGGCCGGTGAGCAGCTCGCCGAGGTTGCGGAGCAGGCCGCGAGCGACCACGACGGTCGCCAGCGCGCCGGCGACGCCGAGCACGACCTCCCAGGCGCCGATGCGCCAGTCGGTGAAGGCGACGAAGACAACACCCGCAGCCGCACCGGACATGATGCCGGTGAGCACTCGCGAGATCTCCTCGGTGCGTGGCAGGGCGGGGCGTGACACGTAGAGGCCGCTGCGCTTGAAGATCGTGAGGGTCATGGCGACGACCACGACCAGGATGACCGAGGAGCGGAGGTCGGAGCGGGCGTCCTCGATCGTGATGTTGGTGGCGACCAGGGCGATGCCCCAGACGATCGTGAGCGACAACGCATCGAGAGTCGGGAGCAGCCATTCGCCCTGGCGCCGTCCGCTGTCATTTCCGCCCACGCAGCCCACCTGCCTCTCGACGCCGGTAGCCCACCGGCTCAACACCCACCAACGGTGGCGAACCTAGTTGCAGGCCGGAGACGTATCGGCCCTTTGAGCAGATTCACCCACGGGTTGTCACGGGACCGTCACACTTGGTAGGCGGAGTGTGACGGGCGTCTCACTTCGTTGGTTCGCTCGGTGGCACATCGGTCCGTGTCCTCACCCGTCGACGGGGGAGGACGCCAGGCGTCGTGCAAGGTCGAGCGAGGCCGGGTCGACGACGTGCACGTTGGAGGCATCGCCGGGGACGACGGCGACGTCGTGGCCGGCCCACCGCATCAGCGCCGAGTCCTCGACCACGGTGTCGGGCCGACCCTCGAGCGCATGGGCGTGGCGGAGTCGAGCCAGATCGAACGCCATCGGTACCTGGACCGTGCCGAAGCCGGCACGCCCGATCGGTGCGCCGAGCACGCCGTCGCCGGCCGGGGCGATCACGTCGGCGGCCTCGAGCCACGGGACGGCGGCGGCAGCCCCCGAGGCGATGGCATCGACGCAGGCCGCGGCGATCGATGGCGTGGCCAGCGCGTGGGCTGCGTCGTGGACGAGCACGATCTCGACCTCGACCGGGAGGGCCGCCATGCCCTTGGCCGCCGATTCGAGACGATCCTCGCCACCAGCGACCGCGGCGTAGACTGCGGACCCGTCCCAGACTCGGGCGTCGGGCAGCACGACCACCACGGTGTCCGCCACGGTCGCCGCCACGTCGAGTGCTCGGTCGACGAGTCGTGTGCCAGGAGTCAACTCCAGGAACTGCTTGCTCGTTCCGAAGCGTCGACCAGACCCCGCAGCCAGCACGATCGCGCCGACATGGGCCGTCTCCGACGGCGCCCGACGCGGCGTCTCGCCTGCTGATGGGGTGATTGTCGCCGATTGCTGCAACGAGCGCTCGAGTGGCCGAAAGGAACCCATGTCGCCAGTCCACCACGATCAGACGGTTGCCAACGAGGATCTCGCCCGGATGAGTGTCCGGCTCCACGAGACCTTCTCCAAGATGAGCGGCAAGGACCTTCTCATCACCGGAGGGGCCGGGTTCCTCGGCTACTACCTCGTGCAGGCGCCCCTGGCGTGGAACGCCGCCAACCCCGATCTCGACCCGGTCCGTGTCACCGTGCACGACAACTTCATCCGCGGTGTGCCCACGTGGCTCGAGAACCTCGACGCCCCATCGCTGCGGATCGTCAAGCGCGACGTGCTCTCGCCGCTGCCCGACGACGAGCCCCGCTTCGATTGGATCATCCACGCTGCGTCGATCGCGTCACCGATCTTCTACCGGCAGTTCCCGATCGAGACGATGGATGCCAATGTCGACGGCCTCCGGCTGATCCTCGACCACATGAAGGAGCGTGCGGATGGCCCCAACCCGGTCGAGGGGTTCCTGTTCTTCTCCACCTCGGAGATCTATGGCGACCCGGACCCGGCGTTCATCCCGACCTCGGAGGACTACCGCGGCAACGTCAGCTGCACCGGGCCCCGCGCTTGCTACGACGAGTCGAAGCGCTACGGCGAGACCCTGTGCGTCAACTTCGCCCAGCAGTACGGGCTGCCAATCGGGATCGCCCGGCCGTTCAACAACTACGGCCCCGGGCTGCGGATCGACGACGGCCGGGTGCTTCCCGACTTCGCCCGCAACGTGCTCAACGGCCAGGACATCGTCATGCTCAGCGACGGCCAGGCGACCCGCACGTTCTGCTACGTCGCCGACTCGGTCACCGGCTACTACCTGATCCTCGGCCACGCCTCCCAGTACCCCGGCGAGTCGTTCAACATCGGCACCGACCTACCCGAGATCACCATGCGTGAGCTCGCCGATCGGGTGGTCGTGCTCGGCAAGGAGCTGTTCGGCTACGAGGGCGAGGTCGTCCAGAAGACCTCCGACGATCCCGAGTACCTGACCGACAACCCGAACCGTCGCTGCCCGATCATCACCAAGGCTCGCACGATGCTCGGCTACGAGCCCGAAGTCGAGATCGACGACGGTCTTCGTCGGGCCCTGCGCTGGTACGAACAGCAGCCCGAACGCTGAACGGCGAGGCGGTCGGACATCCGTCAACCGGGCGTCCGATCGACCGACAATGTGTACGAAGCCATCTCGAAGACCACCAGAACACCAACCAGCTCGAACACCATGAGGGAGTGCGCGACATGCGCGTATCAGTGATCGGAACCGGCTATGTCGGCCTCGTCAGCGGCGTCTGTCTGGCCCACAAGGGCCACGACGTGCAGTGCGTCGACATCGACGCGGCCAAGGTCGATCGGATCAACGGGGGCGAGAGCCCCATCCACGAGGACGGTCTCGACGATCTCCTCCAGGGCGTGCTCGGTTCGCGCTTCTCGGCCACCACCGACCTCGAAGCGGCGATCGCTTCGACCGAGCTGACCCTCGTCGCCGTCGGCACCCCGTTCGGCGAGGACCGTATCGACCTCGCCCAGATCCGTTCGGCGGCCGAGGCGATCGGGCGCGAGCTGGCCAAGAAGGACGACTACCACGTGGTCGTCGTGAAGAGCACCGTGGTGCCGGGGACGACCGAGACCGTGGTGCTGCCGATCCTCGAGAAGGTGTCGGGCAAGACTGCCGGCGACGACTTCGGCGTCGGCATGAACCCCGAGTTCCTCCGCGAGGGTGTGGCGGTGCCCGACTTCCTCGAGCCCGACCGCATCGTGATCGGCGGTAACGACGACAAGGCCCTCGACGTGATGGGGCGTCTCTACGACGTGTTCCCCGGCACCGACGTGATGCGCACGACGCCGTCGACCGCCGAGATGATCAAGTACACGGCCAACTCGCTGTTGGCGACCCTCATCTCGTTCTCCAACGAGATCGGCAACCTGTCGGCCGCCGTCGGCGTCGACGTCACCGACGTGATGAAGGGGGTGCACCTCGATCATCGGTTCTCGCCGATCCTCGACGACGGCACCCGGGTCCGGCCGGCGTCGCTCAGCTATCTGGAGGCCGGCTGCGGCTTCGGCGGCAGCTGCTTCCCCAAGGACGTCAAGGCGCTGGCGGCCCACGCCCGCAACGCCGGCGTCGAGGCCCCGATCCTCAACGGTGCCCTCGAGATCAACGAGCAGCAGCCGGCGCGCTTCATCGAGCCGGTGTTGTGGTCGCTCGACCGCGGGGCCAAGGTCGCGGTGCTCGGCGCCGCCTTCAAGCCCGACACCGACGACGTGCGCGAGTCACCGACCCTGCGAATCGTCCCGGCGCTGGTGCAGGCCGGCATGCAGGTGACGCTCCACGATCCGATCGCACTCGACAACGCGAAGGCCGAGCTCGGTGATGACCTCGCCTATACCGCCGACCTCGATGCCGCCCTCGATGGCGCCGACGCCGTGGTGGTGGTGACGTCGTGGAAGGACTATGCCGATCTGCCCTCGAAGCTGGCCGCGATGTCGCCCCAGCCGATGCTGGCCGACGGCCGCCGTTCGTATTCGCCCGACGTGGTCGAGCGCTACACCGGCGTCGGCTACCCGGCCAAGGGCTGAGGCGGGGGAGCGGAGCGGTGCAGTTCCTCCCCACCGAGATCGACGGGGTCGTCATCGTCGAGCTCGAGCCACGCGGCGACGACCGAGGGTTCTTCGCTCGGGCGTTCTGCCAGGTCGAGTTCGCCGAGGCCGGCCTCGTGTCGCCCCTCGAGCAGGCCAACCTGGCCTACACCCAGCAGGCCGGCACGGTCCGCGGCATCCACTGGCAGGAGGGCGAGGCCGCCGAAGCCAAGTTCACCCGCTGCCTGTCGGGTTCGATCGTCGACGTGGCCGTCGACGTGCGGCCCGACTCGCCGACCTACCTCCAACACGTCATGGTCGAGCTGTCGGCCGAGAACCGCCGGGCGCTGTACATCGCGCCCGGCCTCGCTCGGGCCTACCAGACCCTGGAGGCCGACACCGAGGTCTTCTACCAGGTGAGCGCGCCCTACACGCCGGCCGCGGAACGCGGCCTGCGTCCGACCGACCCGGCCCTCGGCATCGAGTGGCCCCACGAGATCACCGAGTTGTCCGACAAGGACGCCTCGTGGGATCTGCTCGACTGAGCGAGACCCATCGCCGACCGGCCCCGAATCTTCCCTGACCCCACGCCCACCACTGGAGCACCATGATCATCGTCGACAAGGCCCTCGAGGCACGTGAAGCCGACGGCAACCCCATCCGTCTCGCCGTCACCGGCGCCGGCTTCATGAATCGAGGCCTGGCCAACAAGGTGATCAACCGCACCGCCGGCATGGACATGTCGGTGATCGTCAACCGGACCCCGGCCAATGCGATCCGCTGCTTCGAAGAGGCCGGGATCGACGACGCCGTCGAGGTCAACACGGCCGCCGAGCTGACCAAGGCGATCGAATCGGGCAAGCACGCCTACACCACCGACCACACCGTGGCGACCGAGTGTGAGCTCATCGACTGCGTGGTCGAGGGCACCGGCACGATCCACTACGCCACCCCCGTCGTGGAGGACGCGATCGCCGGCGGCAAGCACGTCGTCATGCTCAACGCCGAACTCGACGGCGTGATCGGCCCGATCCTGCACAAGAAGGCCCGGGCCGCCGGTGTGTGTTACACGGGCTGTGACGGCGACCAGCCGGGCGTGCAGATGAACCTGCTGCGCTTCGTCCAGGGCATCGGGATGCGCCCCCTCGTCGCCGGCAACATCAAGGGCATGCTCGACTACTACCGCACGCCGGAGACCCAGGCCCGGTTCGCTGCGGAGTGGGGGCAGACCCCCGAGATGGTCACCAGCTTCGCGGATGGCACCAAGATCGCCTTCGAGCAGGCCGTGGTCGCCAACGCCACCGGCTTCACCGTCGCCAAGCGGGGCATGATCGGTCCCGAGTACGACGGATTCATCGACGACTGCACCCAGTTCTACGACGTCGACATGCTCGAGGAGAAGGGCGGCATCGTCGACTACGTCGTCGGTACCCGGCCCAGCCCCGGCGTGTATGTGTTCGCCGTGCACGACGACCCCCAGCAGCACCTCTACCTCAAGTACGGCAAGCTCGG
>JAWSVN010000188.1:0-7589 GCA_033851875.1 Acidimicrobiales bacterium | reverse complement strand
TCGCGTTCGGCCTGATCCTCGTCGAGGAGGCCGAGCTGGCCGGCCCGCTGACGCCAGCGGTCACGAGCGAGCACCTGCATGTCCTCGTTCTTGTCGGTCTCGTCGGTGATCTCGAGGCCGAGCAGGGTCTCGATCACGTCCTCCATCGTGGCGATGCCTGCGGTGCCGCCGTACTCATCGACGACGAGGACGATGTGTTCGCGACCGTCGACCAGGTCCTCGAACGCCTCGAGCAGCGACCGGTCCTCCGGCACGGCGGTCAGGTTGCGCTTCAGATCGGCCAGCGGCGTGTCGTGGTCGTCGTCAGCCACCCGGCCGAGCGCGTCGCTCAACAGCACGTAGCCGGAGATCTCGTCGTGGTTCGTCGAGTAGACGGGGTAGCGGGAGAACGGGCGCTTGGCCTCGACGAGATCGTCGACCGTGGCGGTCTCGGGGAAGGCGACCATCACCGTGCGCGGCGTCATCACGTCCGACACCTTCAAGCTCTCGAACTTGAGCAGGCTCTGGAACAGGCGAGCCTCACGGTTGCCGAACACGCCCTCCTCGGCGCCGATGTTGGCGAGCGCCGCCAGCTCCTCGCGGCTGACGTCGCCGCCCTTCTCGCCTCGGGTGAGCAACTTGGCGAACCACTGCGACATCAGCACCAGCGGATAGAGCAGGTAGATCAGCGGGTTGAGCATCCGGCTCACCAGCGGGGCGAGGCCACGCCAGTAGACGGCGCCGAGGGTCTTCGGGATGATCTCGCTCAACACCAGGATGCCGAGCGTCAGCACGGCCGAGAACACGCCGATTGCGCCATTGCCGAAGTAGGCGGCGGCCTCGGCGCCGGCGCCGGCGGCGCCGATCGTGTGGGCGACGGTGTTGAGGGTGAGGATGGCGGCGAGCGGCCGGTCGACGTCGCTCTTCAGCTCTCGGAGTCGCTCGGCCACGACGGGCTTCTCGCTCTCGAGCGCCCCGATGTAGGCGGGCGACACGCTGAGCAGGACCGCCTCCATGATCGAGCAGAGGAACGACACGCCGATCGCCAACGCGATGTAGAGGATCAGCAGGGTGAGGGAACCGGGGCCTTCGCTTGCGGCGGGAGCGGCAACGGCGAGAATTCCGAGCATCCGGTGAGCCTAGTGGTGGCGCCGGGTCAGCCCGGGATCTCTGGCGGCTGGCTCTGGACGAGGGTCGCGGCGAGCTCGGCCAGTCGGAACAGGCGGTCGGCGCGATCGGTGTTGCCGTCGACGCGGCTGCGCAGCTCGACGCCGACGACGACCGAGAACACGAGGTCGGCGAGATCGTCGGCGGGGAGGGCGGCGCCGAAGGGCAGGGCGCGGACCGTGCTCGCCACCCGCTCTTCGATGAACTCGAGCCAGGGCTTGGTGGTCGCCTCGATGCCGGCCTGGAGTTCGGGACTCGCGGTGACACCGCCGAGCAGTTCGGTCAGCAGGGCGAAGTGGCCGGTCTCGCGGTCCTCGGCGTAGAGGGCGGCGAGCCGTCGCACGAGCTCGGGCAGTGTCTCCTGTTCGGTCAGGGACTCCCGGTAGCGCTCCAGACGGCGGGCGCTCGAGCGATCGAGGGCCTCGATGAGCAGCGGCTCGATCCCGCCGAAGTGGTAGTAGATCGCCGCCTGGTTGCAGTCGGCCCGAGAAGCGATCGATCGGGCGGTCGTCCCTCGGTAGCCCTCCTCGAGGAGGCTCGCGGCTGCGGCTTCGACCAGTTCGTCCCGCGTCCTCCCGGGGTCGGCGCCACGGCCGCGCTTCCGTTTCGTGCGGGCCTCGTCGCTGCTCATGGAGCGAGAGACTAGCGCTGTTTCGGCGAAGTGTTTGAAACAAACGTTGACAATGGGGTCATCGACGGCCAGAGTGTTTTCATACGTTCTATTGAAACATCTGTTTGGACTCCATCGATGCAAGCTCGAATCGCCACCAACGCCGCCGCCCATGCCGACCGGACCGCTCGCTGGGCCGCTCGGGGCGAGCGGGCGGTGCCTCGTCTCGACGTGCCGAGTCTCCGCTCGGTCGATCCGACCGTCATGGACCGTCTCGGCCCGACCGCTGCCCTGTTGGTGGTGCGTCCGGTCGTCGGGGTCGCGGGGTTCGTCTGGATGGTCGCTTCGGGGTGGTGGCTGGCGACGCCGCTGCTGTTGTGGTTCCTCTACGGGTCGACGGTCAGCGCCATGCACCACCTGATCCACGGCAGCGTCGGCTTCGGCCCTCGCACCCGCCACGGTCTTCTCACCGTGCTCGGGTTCGTGATCCTCGAGAGCGGCCACGCCTGGCAGGCGACCCACCTGCTCCACCACCGCGATGGCTCCGACCTGCCCGATCCCGAGGGCTTCGTCGAGAACCTGGGCTGGCGTCAGCTGCCCCTCGGTGCCCTGCAGTGGCGGTTCCGGATCGCGGCGTGGGGGTGGCGTCACAGTCCCCGGCGCCGCAGGACGTCCGTCGAGATCGCCAACGTCGTCGCACTCACCGTGATCGCCGTCGCCCTCGTACCGATCACCTGGGTGCCGCTGGCCTACGTGGCGCTCATGCAGCTCGGCACGTTCCTGTTCGCAGTCCTGCTGGCCAAGGGGCCCCAGGCCAACTTCGGCCGCGAGACCACGACGCCACTGATGTTCGTCCACACTCGACTGATCGGTCACCTGCTCTTCCATCACCACCTCCACGTCGAGCACCACGCCTACCCGAAGGTGCCGATGGCCCGACTCGACCGCCTTCGCCCGACGGTCGAGGCTGCCCTCGCCGACGACGAGGTCGTGCGAGTGCGTCTCGCGGTCTGACTCCACCAAGCGCTGCCCCCGCCGAAAGGGAACCGTGTTCACGTTCCACCTCGTTCGCACCTCGCCGCTCGTCAGCGCCCGAGCCATCCTCCGCCCTCCGACCGCCGACACGGTCCCCGGTCTGCGGCACGCCGAGTGCATGACGGCGATGGAACTCGGCTCACCGGTGTTCTCGCCGGCCCGACTCCAGGTGCGGAACCTCGCGGTGTTCGCGGCGTGGGATGACGAAGCCGCCGTCGACCGCTTCCTCGCATCGCCCGGGTTGGGGCAGCACCTCGCCGACGGCTGGCACGTGCGGCTCGACTTCCTTCGTCGCTGGGGCGTGGTGGAGGCGCTGCCCGACCTGCCCCTCGAGGTCGGTGAACAGGATCCGACGCTGCCCGTCGTGGCGGTCACCCTCGCCCGTCTCAAGCACACGCAGCTGCCTCGCTTCATCAAGTGGGGCAAGCCGGTCGAGCGCCTCGTCCGCGACGATCCCGGCGCCACCCTCGCCATGGCCGCCATGCATCCGCTCAACACCGTGTCGACCTTCACCGTGTGGAAGACCCAGGAAGCGATGACCGATATGGTGCGCGGTCACGCCCACGTGCCCGACCCCCGTCGTCACATCGACGCGATGGCCGAACGCGAACGCAAGGACTTCCACTTCGAGTTCACGACGCTGCGCTTCCGGGCCCGCAGCGAACACGGCTCGTGGCAGGGTCGCAGCGACATCGTGCCGCCGATGCCGACCCCCGCCTGACGCAGCCTGCTCGTCTCGCTCGAGGCGGTCTGGACGGCGCTGCGGGCACCGGCGACGGCTCAAGTTGGCTGCCGTTCCGTCCGGTCGATGTCGAAGGACCGTAGCGAACGTCTCGGCTCTGGATCCGTGCAGACTCGTGCGATGGCACCAGCCCAGCACCTCGCATGGTTCAACGACAACATCGATTGGCTTGTCGCTCTCGGGAGCGACGATCTCGACACTGCGGTTCCGGCTTGCCCTGGCTGGACGGTCGAGAGCGTCATCAATCACCTCACCTTCGGGCTCGGGCGTGGCCTGAGTGCGCCGCGGGGTCAACCGGTTGGTTCGGTGAGGACCACGTGCCGAGCGAGTGGCAACCATTCGCGCTCCACGCAGAGGCCGGCGTCGTACAAGGCCTTCTGAGCACGGCGCTGATCCTCGTCATCGGCAACTGTCCACATGACGTGGTCAGCGCCAAGCGGCACGATCTGGTCGGCGAACTCGACTCCCTCGGCAGCCAGCACCGGTCGAACGAGTTCGGCCAGGGCAGGGCGCAATACGTTCACCGCCCTGACCGACCGGCAGAGTTCACCCGCGAACACCGGTGTCAGGTCTCGCTGGCCGTTCCGAACTCGCTCCCATTCTTCAACCACTGGCTCGCATTCGCCGAGGCCGGAGGGGCGCTCGTAGATCGTGCCGTTGATCCACCAGCTTGCATAGTCGAAGTCCCAATTCTTCGAGACTGCCGCGTACCCCAATCCATACAGCGTGCCCAGGTGTGTGGCCGCAGCCTTCGCCCATGCTTGGGCAAGAGGAATGGCTGCAGCCTCCGTCCTCACACGGGTTGCCAGTTGGATTCGAGTGCACGGCGACGCACATGCATCCCACCAATCCAAGTCTTGGACCATCACGCTGCTGGCGGGGTGGCGGTTGTCGCCGCCACGAACATGAGTGGTGACGGACAAGCAGCTCGGCGGCTCGCCTCGGTCGCCATCTCGAAGCAGCGTCGTCGCTCGTTCCGGATCCCAGCGTCCACGTCTGGGACGGGAGACGTCACCCCAGAACTCGAAGTGGTCGAGCGGCGTGCACATGTGGTTCGCAGCTTCCTCGATGAAGGCCACCACCGATTCGGGGGCGGGGGTCGACGGGAGATAGGCCACGAACGTTGCGTCCAACGGCAGCTCGGCGTGGTCGAGGACAGTCTCGGAGGCCGCAGTACCCATCGTGTTCAGGCTAGACGCCACGGCAAACAGCACGGCCGAGCCGGGCCCTGGATGAACGCGGGCGGCTCCCGTCGATCACCACGGGTCGGTGACCTGCAGGGCAGGCAACCCGGCCAGGTCGATCATGAAGGAGTGCTACTTGATTCCGTGAACGATCTCTCGCTGGTTATTCAGGGTCGATGGGGCCAATCTGACCTTGTGCCCCTCCGTCACGCGCTCCTCGCCGCCATGGTCGCGACGATCTGGGGGTTCAACTTCGTGGTGATCACCTGGGGGATGCACGACACGCCGCCCTTGCTCTTCGCCGCCATCCGCTTCCTCCTCGTGGTCGTGCCGGCGATCGCTGTCGTGCCGCGGCCGGAGGCCCCGTGGCGGGTGGTGCTCGGCGTCGGAGCGTTCATGTCGCTCGGCCAGTTCTCCCTCCTCTACCTGGCGATCGGCGCCGGGATGCCCTCGGGCATCGCCGCGCTCGTCCTCCAGGCACAGATCGTGTTCACCATCGGCCTGTCGGCGTGGCGTCTGGGGGAGACCCCGACCCGGCCCCAGGTCGCAGGGGTGACGCTCGGCGCCCTCGGGCTGGTCATCGTCGCCCTCGGTCGCGGCGGCGACACGACGGTCGGCGGCCTGCTCCTCACGCTCCTGGCCGCGCTGTCGTGGGGGATCGGCAACGTGATCTCGCGATCGTCGGGCGTGAAGGGCGGCCTGTCGTTGGTGGTGTGGGGATCGCTTGCCGTGCCGCTTCCGATGCTGGGGCTTGCGCTGGTCGTCGATGGGCCCAGTGCCGTCGTGGACGCCCTCGTGAGCTTCGACGCTCGAGCGGCTGCGTCGACCCTCTATACCGTCGTGCTGGCGACGCTGGTGGGCTACGCGATCTTCAACTCCCTCCTCGCTCGCTACCCATCGGCCCAGGTGGTGCCCTTCGTGCTGATCGCCCCGATCGCCGCCGCCGCTTCGGGGTGGGCGTTGCTCGGCCAGCGGCTGAGCCTCGGCGAGCTCGCCGGCGGCGCGGTGGCGCTGGCCGGCCTCGCGGTGACGATGGCGCCGGCCAACCGTCCCTGGCGACGGTCTCGTGTGTCGGCGTGGACGCCGGAGCCGTCGATGCGATAGGCAGAGCCTGCGGGGTGGCGCAGGGGGCGGCATCCCGAAACGAGGGGAGCAGGCCATGACCGCAGTCGTGCACGTGGAGGCGCAGAAGCCGATCCACGAAGCCCACCGGATCGAGGTCGACGGAGCCGTCGACGCGGATGCCCACATCCTCGAGCCGCCGACGTTGTGGGAGGACTGGATCGACCCGAAGTTCCGAGATCGGGCACTTCGGTTCCAGACCGACGAGCACGGGCTCGACGAACTCGAGATTGGGGGCGAACGCTCGACGATGTCGCGCCGCGGGTTCCCCTCGACGCTCGGCGCCATGGGCTACCCCGACCTCGGTGCGCTGCAGCGCGACCCGGAGCGTTCGTACCTGCGTGAGGCCCCGTACGGGTCGATGCATGCCGGCGAACGGCTCGAGCTGATGGACGCCGAGAACATCGACATCGCCATCCTCTACACCACCGTCGGACTCCTGTGGGAGGCCGAGTTGAAGGACCCGGAACTCAGCCAGGCCTACACCACCGCCTACAACCGGTGGATCTGCGCCTTCGCCGCCGACTCGCCACGGCTGGTGCCGACCGCCCACATCTCGCTCAGCGACCCGGTCGCTGCGGCCAAGGAGATGGAGCGGGCGGTGGGGGAGGGGGCCAAGGGTGTCTACGTCTGCCCCTTCACCCACGACGCCAAGCCGCTCGGCCATCCCGACCACAACCCGGTGTTCGCCGCCGCCCAGGACCTCGGCATCCCCTTCGCCATCCATCCGACGTTCGAGCCCCAGTGGACCAAGGGCGAACGCATGGGTTCGTGGGAGCACGTCAAGCAGCTCCGCCTGCTCGCTTCGGTCACCGCCAGCGACGGGGTGCGGCATCAGTTCACGACCCTGTTCGACTACGGCGTGTTCGACGCCTTCCCCCGCCTCAAGGTGCTGGTGCTCGAGTCGGGCGGTGGCTGGATCGGCTACTGGCTCGACCGCATCGACGCCGTCTACGGCCACACCTTCATCGGCGGGCGGGTGCCGCTGAAGCACAAGCCGTCGGACTACTTCCGCGACCGCATCTGGATCAGCTGTGACCCCGACGAGCGGACGATCCCGTCGCTGGCCGAACGTTTCGGCGTCGACCGCTTCCTGTGGGCGTCGGACTTCCCCCACGCGGACCACACCCCGGAGTACGTGCACGACCTGAATGCGTTGGTCGACATGTTCCCCGAGCAGGACCGTCGGTCGTTCATCGGCGACAACGCCAGAGCCCTGTTCGGCCTCCCCGCCGGCCGAGGCTGACCTGCTGCATCCGGGTGTCGGGGCAGGCCGCTGTCGTCAGACCGGCTCGGCCGATGGCCGGAGTTGAAGGTCGTCGCCGCTGCGGGTGACGAGCGCGCCGATCCCGAACCGGGCGTAGCCGTTGGCCGTGTCGACGATCTCCGCTGCAAGCCACCCCACCAGTTCGTGGCCGGGATCATTCGATGGGATCCAGCCTCCTGCATGGAGTGAAGTCGCAAGCTCGCGGGCAAGCTGCTCGATCGTCAGTCCGGGGCGCTCGGCCACCCGTGCGGTTGATGTCGCTCGATGACTGTCGAAGCCGTTGAAGCTGCGATCGCAGCCGCAGGTTGTCGAGCTCCGACACTCCTGGAAGCCGAGGTAGACGAGCTCGCCCTCCCGGCACCAGTTGAAGTCGTCGGGGCCGTCATCGGCCAGTGTTCCGGTGGCTTCCAGGATCAGCATGTGGGACCTCCTCGATGTGGGGAACCGAACGTAACGAGGCGGTGTGACACCGATCGAGGGCGT
>JAWSVN010000187.1:0-11534 GCA_033851875.1 Acidimicrobiales bacterium | reverse complement strand
GCGTCGGCTCAAGTCACGTTGCGGCGGCGAGGTTGGCGGCGATCTCGATCATCTGGTCTTCCTGGCCGCCGACGAGTCCGCGGCGCCCGCACTCCATCAGGATGTCGGCGCCCGACACGTCGTAGCGCTCGGCCGCCCGGTAGGCGTGCTTGAGGAAGCTCGAGTAGACGCCGGCGTAGCCCATGATCATGGCGAGACGGTCGAGGGTCGGCTCGCCGTCCATCACGGGGCGCACCACGTCCTCGGCGGCGTCGATCATGGCGAGGGTGTCGAGACCGGTACGGATGCCGAGCTTCTCGGTCACCGCGGCGATCGCCTCGCACGACGTGTTGCCGGCACCGGCGCCGAAGCGGCGGGTCGAGCCGTCGACCTGGGTGGCGCCCGCCTTGATCGCATAGATCGTGTTGGCGAGCGAGAGCGACAGGTTCTCGTGACCGTGGAAGCCGACGGTGGCGTCGTCGCCGAGTTCGGCCCGCACGGCCGACACGCGATCGGTCACGTCGTCGAGCACCATCGCCCCGGCCGAGTCGACCACGTAGACGCACTGACAGCCCGCGTCGGCCATGATGCGAGCCTGCTCGGCCAGCTTCTCGGGGCCGACCGTGTGGGCCATCATCAAGAACCCGACGGTCTCGAGCCCCATCTCCCGGCTCACGTTGAAGTGCTGGATCGAGATGTCGGCCTCGGTGGAATGGGTGGCGATGCGGATCACCGAGATGCCGAGCTCGTGGGCGGCCTTGATGTCGTCGGTGATCCCGAGACCGGGCAGCATCAGGGCGGCGATCTTGGCGTTGGTCGCCTCGTCGACGGCGGCCTCGATCAGCTGGCGTTCGTCGACCTTGGAGAACCCGTAGTTGAACGACGAGCCGCCGAGGCCGTCGCCGTGGGTCACCTCGATCACCGGCATGCCGGCGGCGTCGAGGGCGCCGACGACGGACCGGACCTCGTCGGTGGTGAACTGGTGGCGCTTGGCGTGGGAGCCGTCGCGCAGGCTGGTGTCGGTGACCCGAACGTCGAGGGTGTCGCTGTACGCGGTGGGCAGCTCAGCGGTGGGGAGGTCAGCCATGTCAGGCCTCCTTCTTCTGCGAGTCCAGGTGCTCGGCGATCTCGTTGCCGACCTTGGCGGCGGCGGCGGTCATGATGTCGAGGTTGCCGGCATACGGGGGCAGGAAGTCGCCGGCCCCTTCCACCTCGAGGAAGATGGCGACCCGGCCGTAGTCGGCGTCGCCGAAGGGCAGGTCGAACTGCGGCTCGGCCAGCAGTCGGTAGCCCGGCACGTACTCGCTCACCTGCTCGGCGACCTCCTGGATCGAGGCCGCGATCTTGTCGACGTCGGCGTCGAGGGGGACCTGGCAGAAGACCGTGTCACGCATGATCAGGGGCGGCTCGGCCGGGTTGAGGATGATGATCGCCTTGCCCTTGGTGGCGCCGCCGATCACCTCGATGGCCTTCGACGTGGTCTTGGTGAACTCGTCGATGTTGGCCCGGGTGCCGGGTCCGGCCGAGGCCGACGACACGGTGGCGACGATCTCGGCGTAGGGGACGTCGACGATGCGGGAGACCGCATAGACCATGGGGATCGTGGCCTGGCCGCCACAGGTGACCATGTTGACGTTCATCTTGTCGATGTGTTCGGTCAGGTTGGCCGGGGGCACGACGAAGGGGCCACGGGCGGCCGGGGTGAGGTCGACGGCGACGATGCCGGCCTCCGCATAGCGCTGGTAGTTGCGCACGTGCACATACGCCGAGGTCGCCTCGAACACGATGTCGGGCAGCTCGTCCTGGGCGAGGAGCCAGTCGACGCCCTCGGCCGAGGCCTCGATCCCTTCGTCGCGGGCACGGGCCAGGCCGGCCGATTCGGGGTCGACGCCGACCATGTACTTCAGGTCGATGTCGGGGCTCTTCAAGAGCTTGTACATCAGGTCGGTGCCGATGTTGCCCGGCCCGACGATCGCTGCGGTCGCCATGTGGTACCTCTCTCGTGTGCTCAGTCGGCGACCGTGAACTGCACGGCGCCCAGGGTTTCGACGGTGACCCGATAGGAATGGGCGACCTCGAGGTGGACCGCCGCGGTGGCGCCGCCGGCGAGCACGACCCACCCCGCCTCGAGGGTCAGCCCGGCCGCGGTCACCATGCGGGTCGCCTCGACGAGCGACCGCACCGGGTTGCCCAAGATCGCGGCCGACGAGCCCATCTCGGCGGGGCGTCCGTCGACGTCGAGCACGATGCCGAGGTTGTCGACGGGGGTGTCGGGGAGATGCCAGTCGCCGACGAAGAAGCTGGACGACGACGAGTTGTCGGCCACGACGTCGGGCAGGGCGAACTTGAAGTTCTCATACCGCGAGTCGATGATCTCGGCCGCCGCGGCGACGCCGTCGACGCGGGCCATCGCCTCCATCGCGCTGAGCGGCTCGTCGATGTCCTCGCCGATCAGGAACGCGATCTCGGGTTCGACTCTCGGGTGCACGTAGCGGGAGCGTTCGAGCACGCCGCCCTCGGGGAGGCGCATGGCGTCGGTGAGGCGACCCCAGATGACCTCGTCGACACCGACCTGGACCATCTTGGCCCGCGACGTCAGGCCCATCTTCACGCCGACGAGCTGTTCGCCGCGGCCGAGCCGACGGCCGATCGAGTGGGCCTGGGCGGCATAGGCGTCGTCGAGCGACAGGTCGAATGACTCGGTGAACTGGGGGATGGCCGTGGCGGTGCGGGCGGCGTCGTCGGTCTTGTCGCCGACCTGTTCGGGGGTGAGTGCGTTGGTCATGGTGCGGCTCCTACTCGGCGGCGAACGATGCGGTCACGGTGCCGAGCCCGGAGATGCGGGTCTCGACGACGTCGCCCGGTTCCACGCCGACCATCGGGCCGAGGGCGCCGGACAGGATCGTGTCGCCGGCGGCGAGGGGGCGGCCGACGTTGGCCATCGTGCGGGCCAGCCACGCTGCGGCGCTGACGGGCGAGCCGAGGCAGGCCTTGCCGACACCGACCGAGACTGGTTCGCCACGGCGCTCCATCACCATGCCGCACATCAGGGGGTCGAAGTCGGCGAGGGCGACGGGGCGGGAGCCGAGCACGTAGAGGCCGGACGAGGCGTTGTCGGCGACGGTGTCGTTGAAGCTGATCTTCCAGTCGGCGACGCGGGAGTCGACGATCTCGATCGCGGCGACCGCATAGTCGATGGCCTGGATGACCTCGGCGACCGTGGCGTCGGGGTTCTCGAGGTCCTTGCCGAGCACGAAGGCGATCTCGGCTTCGACCTTCGGCTGGAGAAGACGGCCGAGGGCGACGTCGGTGCCCTCGTCGACGGCCATGTCGGCGAAGAGCATGCCGTAGTCGGGTTGGTCGACGCCGAGCTGGTTCTGGACCGCCTTGGCGGTGAGCCCGATCTTGCGGCCGACGAGGCGACGACCCGCGGCGAGGGATCGTTCGGTGTTGATCTCCTGGACGGCGTAGGCCTCGGTCGCATCCGCGAGGGTGTCGCCGAACGGGGCGCAGGCGACCCCGGTGGCAGCGGCCTCGGCGAGCGCATCGGCCGCGGTCTGAATATGGTCTGGAACGGTCATGTGCGGGCTCCCCCTAGAGCTTGATGCAGACGTTGGTCGACTCGGTGTAGAACTCGAAGCTGTGGACGCCGCCCTCGCGGCCGATGCCGGAGTGCTTCATGCCGCCGAACGCGGTGCGCAGGTCCCGCAGGAACCACGAGTTCACCCAGCAGAGTCCCACGTCGAGCGTGGCGGCGACCCGGTTGGCTCGGCTGAGGTCGGTGGTCCAGACCGCGGCGGCGAGGCCGTAGGGCGTGTCGTTGGCGAGGTCGACGACCTCGTCTTCGCTGTCGAAGGGGCGGATGTGGCAGCACGGCCCGAAGATCTCTTCGTTGACCACGGCGGAGTCGTCGGAGAGACCGGTCCAGATCGTCGGCTCGATCCAGGCGCCCTTGGTGAAGTCGCGCTCGTTCGACGCCGCCGCCACGTCGGGGATGCCGCCGCCGGTGACGACGGTTGCCCCGTCCTCGACGGCCTTCGCGTAGTACGACAGCACCTTGTCGCGGTGCTCGTGGCTGATCAGCGGACCGAGTTGGGTGGCGGGGTCGTCGGGGTCGCCGATCCGCATCGCCTCCGCGGCTTCGGCGAGGCGGACGACGAAGGTGTCGAAGACCGGGCGCTCGACATACACCCGCTCGGTGCCGAGGCAGACCTGGCCGGTGTTGGCGAAGGCCGAGCGGACGGTGCCTTCGATGGCGGCGTCGAGGTCGGCATCGGCGAACACGATGCCGGGGTTCTTGCCACCCATCTCGAGTGACACGCCGCGCACGCCCTTGGCGGCGGCGGTCATGATCGCCTCGCCGGTGCGGGTCTCGCCGGTGAAGGTGATGCCGTCGACGTCGGGGTGGGTGGTGAGGAACTCGCCGGCCGAGCCCGGGCCGAACCCGTGGACGACGTTGTAGACGCCGGCGGGGATGCCGACGTCGTTCATGACCTCGCCGAGGAGGGTGGCCGTCGCCGGGGTCTCCTCCGACGGCTTCACCACCACCGAGTTGCCGGTGGCGAGGGCCGGCCCGACCTTCCAGGTCATCAGCAACAGCGGCAGGTTCCACGGGCACACGACGGCGATGACGCCCTTGGGCTTGCGGAGCTGCATGTTGATGGCACCGGCGCCGTCGGGCGTGGCCATCGGGAAGAACTCCCCGGCCTCGTTCTTGACGACGTCGGCGAACACCCGGAAGTTGGCGGCGCCGCGGGGGATGTCGATGTGGCTCGCGATCGAGACCGGCTTGCCGGTGTCGGCCATCTCCGCGGCGAGGAAGTCGTCGAAGCGGCGGTCGATCTCATCGGCCAGGGCGTGAAGGAGGGTGACTCGCTCAGCGGGGTCCATCGTCGACCACGGCCCCTGCTGGGCGGCCCGGGCGGCGGCGACGGCGTCGGCCACGTCGGCCTGCGACGCCTCGTGGATCATGCCGACGAGCGACCCGTCGAGGGGCGAACGGTTCTCGAAGGTGGCGTCGCTCGAGCGGAACTCGCCGCCGATGAAGTTGCGGAACTCCGTCGTCATGACTCGGAGACTACGCGTGAGATCAGATGAAAAGCAAAAACCTCAGATGTTTTTGCTTCGCTGGCTATCGCTCGGGTTCAGCGTCCCGCTCACCCAGCACCTCGAAGGCCAGATCCGAGGTCGCCCGCACACGGCAGGCCAGCACGACGCCGTCGGCGAGCTCGTCGGCCGGGACGTGGCGCGCGGCCATCCGCTTGGCCTCGTAGTCGCCGTCGGTGACGCGGATGCGGCACACCCCACAGCCACCGCCCCGACACCCGATCAGCACCGACGGCACGCGGAGACGCTGGAGTTCGTGGAGCACGAAGTGGCCGCTGCGCACGGCGCACTCCACCACCTCGCCGTCCTCGCCGGTGATCGAGAGCTGATGCTCCTGCGGTGTCGCTGGCTGCTGGATCGCTGACTGCTGTGTTGCCGACTGCTGTGCCGTCACGTGGGCCTCCCCCGGGCTTCCGCTCGCCGGCCCGTTCGGTCGCGGACGGTAGGCCTCGGGGTCGGCAAGGGGAAGGGCGTGCAGACCTTCGGGTCGATCGCGCAGTCCCTTCGATCGACCTGCCGAATGGGTCAGCCGAGGTCGGCGACGGCACGGTCGGCGCAGTCCTGGTCCTGTTCCTCGGTCGCCCCCGACACACCGACCGCCCCGGCCACCCGGCCGTCGACGACCACGGGCGTGGCGCCGCCGACCGCCATGACCTCGTCGATCTTCGGGGCCAGTGCGTGGAGGAGGACCGGGTCGGCCATGAACGCCTCGCGGAGCTCGGCAGTGCGAGCGCCCGCCGCCACGGCCGTCCAGGCCTTCTTGGCCGCAACGGTGACCGAGAAGACGGGCGCGCCGTCCATCCGGTGCAGGGCGAGTGGAGCGCCGCCGGCGTCGGCGACATGGACGACCACGGCGACACCGAGCTCGTCGGCACGGGCGACGGCGGCGTCGACGAGGCGACGGGCCGCCGCCGCGGTGAGCTGGGGAACGGAGGTGACGAGATCGCTCATGCCCCGAGGGTGCCAGATCAGAGATTCGATCCAACCATCAGATGTTCGACGGTTGGTGCTGCGATCTCGCGCCGGGTCTATCGTGACCCGCTGATGAGCGCCGGCCCCGACACTCCCCGCACGCGCGTCGAGCAGACCGTGCTGTCGCTGCGGGAGGACATCATCTCGGGCGAGCTCGAGGCCGAGTCGCGGCTCGGTGTCGACATGCTCAAGGAGCGCTACGGCGTCGGGGCGTCGACGATCCGCGAGGCCCTGTCGTTGCTGTGTGCCGACAACCTCGCGACCGCCGAAGGCCAACGCGGCTTCCGGGTGGCGCCCCTCTCCCCGGACGATCTGGCCGACCTGTCCGAGGCCCGCAAGGTGCTCGAGACCCACGCCCTGCGGCAGTCGATCCTCAACGGCGACGACGAGTGGGAGGCTGCGATCGTGGCGGCGTTCCACCGCCTGTCGCTCGCTCAGGACCGGCTCGACGCCCACGAGCCCGGAGCCGCCGAGGAGTGGGAGGCCCGCAACCGCGACTTCCACTCGGCGCTTTCGGCACGCTCGACCTCGGCCCGGATCCGAGACATGTTGGCCAACCTGGCCCGCCACTTCGAGCGCTACCGCCGGGCGGCGGTCGAGAGCACGTTCGGCGCCGACCGCGACATCGGGGCGGAGCACAAGGCGCTGATGGACGCCGCCCTGGCCCGCGACCTCGACGCGGCCACCGAGGCCCTGTCCGTCCACCTCGACAACACCGTCGACGTCATCGCCAAGGCCTACGCCGCCGCCCACGCCGAACGCTCCAGCTGACCGTCGCCACGATCCCCGGTAGGTTCCGGGCATGGGGACCACGACCGACGCTCCGTTTCCCGACCACGGGCGCGACGCCGACGAGCTGCGCCGGCTGCTCGCCGAGTGGCAGGCTGACGACATCGACTGGAAGGGCGGCAAGGCGTTCTCCCTCGTCTACAACGCGGCCGACGCCGAGCTCGAGGAACTCCAGCACGACGTGGCCGTGCGCTTCCTCCACGAGAACGCCCTCAACCCCTTCGCCTACCCGAGCCTGCGACGCATGGAACAGGAGGTCGTGGCGGTCGCCGCCGGACTGTTCGGGTCGGACCCGCGAGCCGGGTCGCTGTCATCCGGCGGCACCGAGAGCATCTTCCTCGCCGTGCAGACCGCCCGGGAGGCGGCCCGTGATCGGGGCGTCGAGCGGCCGCGCATCGTGCTGCCGTCGACCGCCCACCCGGCCTTCACCAAGGCGGCGCACTATCTCGATGTCGACGAGGTTCGGGTCCCCGTCGGCCCCGACCTGCGCGCCGATGTCGCCGCCACTGCCGAGGCCATCGACGCCCGCGCCGCCCTCGTCGTCGGCTCCGCTCCCTGCTACCCGTATGGCGTGATCGACCCGATCCCCGACCTCGCCGCGTTGGCCGCCGACGCCGGGACGCTGTGCCACGTCGACGCGTGCCTCGGCGGCTGGCTCCTCCCGTTCTGGGCCGAGCTCGGCGAACCGGTGCCGCCGTGGGACTTCCGGGTGCCGGGGGTGACGTCGCTGTCGGCCGACATCCACAAGTACGGCTACTGCTTCAAGGGCGTGTCGGTCGTGCTCTACCGAGACCGCGACCTCAAGCGCCGCCAGCACTTCGTGTTCGACGACTGGCCCGGCGGCACCTACGGCTCGGCCACCACCGCCGGCACCCGCCCGGCGGCCCCGATCGCGGCGGCGTGGGCGACGATCCAGCACCTTGGCCACGATGGCTACCTCGCGAAGGCGGCGGCGGTGCGCGACGCCACCCGCATCTTCCTCGAGGGTGTCCGAGGCATCGACGGGCTGGCCGTCACCGGCGAACCCCAGCTGTCGGTGTTCGAATTCGCCCATGTCGACGGGCCCGACGCCACCGGCGCCATCGGCGACCGGATGGACGACCGGGGCTGGCACCTCGACCGCCAGCAGGGCGGTCTGCATCTGATGGTCTCGCCCGGCCACCTGCCGGTCGCCGACCAGTTCGTCGCCGACCTCGCCGAGGCGGTCACCGCCCACGGGCGCGAGGCCACGGCCAGCCGAGGCGTCGCCACCACCTACGGCGGCATCACCGACTGACCTCGCTTCTCGGTCTGGTGGCGAGCCGCTCGACTTCCGCGATCGAGGCGGTCGCCCGATACTGCCGTGGCATCATTGGAGGCATGAGTTCAGCGCTGGAACCCGACGACCTTGCATCGATCGTCGAAGATCTCGCGACCGACATCGAAGCTGGTCGACAGGACCGACCCCGCATCTATGGCGCCGATGACGCTCTTCCCCCGGCGGCCGCCGCGTCGCTCGAGCGGATGGCGCCGCAGTTGGAGGAGCGCCACCGCGCCGTCTTCGGCGAACGGTGACCCCACCGCCTGTGCGGGTGTCGACGGCGGCGGTCGAAGACATCGCCCGCCAACTCGACGAGATCGGGGCGCGCCGCTTCGCTCGACAAGACCTGCAGGGAGCGCTCGATCGCCTGGCCGACAGCTGGAACTGGCTCCCCGAGTTCGGGCCGGGCCGGCGGCTCACGCTCGATGGCTCGACTGTCGCGGGCTTCCACCTGTTCGCCGACCTCGACGACGAGGGCACGATCGTCGTCTACGCAATCGACATCTGGCCGGATGCGTGGCCTGACTAGTGTCTGTGAAGTCCGAACTTTCCTGAGTTCTGTTCAGAACTGACGCAAACTCGTGCGAGAACGGGCGCCCGGGCTAGGGAGCGTCAGCTTCAGAGCCAGCGTCAGCCTCAGGGACCGTGCCGGGTGGGAGTTCGCCGGTGGCGAGGACGTGTTCGAAGCCGGCCTCGTCGAGCATGGGGATGCCGAGGTCCTCGGCCTTGGTGACCTTCGACGCGCCGGGGGCCTCGCCGACGATCACGGCGAACGTCTTCTTCGACACCGACCCGGGGCTCTTGCCGCCCCGGCTCTTGATCGCGTCGGCCGCCCCGTCGCGGCTGTAGTTCTCGAGCCCGCCGGTGACGACGACGGCCTTGCCCTCGAGCACCTGGGGCAGCTCCGACTTCTCGGGCCCGGTCAGGTTGACCCCGCCCTCGCGGAACTTCTCGACGAGCACCTTGGCCTTGTCGGAGGCGAAGTAGTCGGCGACGCTCAGGGCGATCACCGGACCGACCCCATCGACGGCGGCCATCTCCTCGACCGACGCCGCCATGATGGCGTCGAGGTGGCCGAAGCCCTCGGCCAAGGCCCCGGCACCCGACGGGCCGAGGTGGCGGATGCCGAGCCCGACCAGCAGGTTGGCGAGGGGCCGATGACGTGCCGCCTCGATCGCGGCGGTGAGGTTGTCGACCGAGATCTGGCCGTAGCCCTCGAGGGCACCGACCTTCTCCCAGTCGATGAAGAACAGGTCGCCGACATCGGCGATGATCCCCTCGTCCAGGAAGGTGGCGACGCTCCGCTCGCCCATCCCGTCGATGTCCATGGCGCCACGGCTGGCGAAGTACTCGATCTGGGCGTGCTGCCGGGCCGGGCACAGGGGGTTGACGCAGAACGTGTGGGCCTCGCCCTCGGGCCGCACCAGCTCCTCGCCGCACACGGGGCAGTCGGTCGGGAACACCCACGGCTCGAGACCGGCGGGGCGTTCGGCCAGCACCGGGGCCAACACCTCGGGGATCACGTCGCCGGCCTTGCGGACGATGACGGTGTCGCCGGGCCGCACGTCCTTGAGGGCCACCTGGTCGGCGTTGTGCAGCGTCGCCATCTGCACGGTCGACCCACCGACGAACACCGGCTCGAGCACCGCGAACGGGGTGGCCTTGCCCGTGCGCCCGATCGACACCTGGATGGCGTTGAGCGTGGTCGTCTTCTCCTCCGGCGGCATCTTGTAGGCCATCGCCCATCGAGGGGCGCGCGCCGTTGAACCGAGACGACGCTGCGCCGCCAGCGAGTCGGCCTTCACCACCACCCCGTCGATCTCGTACTCGAGGTCGTGGCGAGCGGCCGTGGTGCGTTCGATGTAGGCGACGACCCCGTCGATCGTGGCGACGACCCGGCGCTCGGGGTTGACCGGGAAGCCGAGCTCGCCGAGCCAGTCGAGGGCGGCGGAGTGGGTCTCGAGGGTGGGGCCGTCGTCGACCTGGCCGAGCTGGTAGGCCCAGAACTTCAGCCCGCGCGACGCGGTGACCGTCGGGTCCTTCTGCCGCAGCGACCCGGCCGCGGTGTTGCGGGGGTTGGCGTAGCGGGCGAGCCCGGCCGCCTCCTGGGCCTCGTTGAGGGCGTTGAACTGGGCGACAGGGAGGTAGACCTCGCCCCTCACCTCGACCACCGGCGGGGCCCCGGCGGGCAGGGTCTGGGGGATGACGTCGATCGTGGCGATGTTGGCGGTGATGTCCTCACCCACGCGACCGTTGCCACGGGTGGCGGCCTGCACCATCTCGCCGTTCTCGTAGCGGATCGACAGGGCGATGCCGTCGATCTTGAGCTCGCACACGTAGCCGACCTCGGCTCCCTCGCCGAGCTCGAGCCCCCGGGCCACGCGATCGGCCCAGGCCCGCAGCTCGCCCTCGTCGAAGGCGTTGTCGAGGCTCATCATCGGCACGGCGTGGGTGACCGGGGCGAAGGTGGCCGAGATCGGGGCGCCGACCCCCGACGCGGTCGGCGACGCCTCCGAGGCCAGCTCGGGGTGGGCGGTCTCGAGCTCGGCCAGCTCGCGCACGAGGGCGTCGAAGTCGGCGTCGGGGATCTCGGGGGCGCCGAGGCTGTGATACCGCTCGTTGTGGTGGGCGATCAGGGCCCGCAGTTCATCCACCCGGGCCGACGGGTTCGGGGCGGTCTCGGCATCAGGGCTGACGGGGTCGCTCACCCCGGTGAGGATACGTCGCCCGGTGTGACAGCCACGGGTCCACCGGCCCGGCCGAAGGTCACGGCGACGAGCACGATCGCGACGACGAGCGCGAGGGCGGAACCGACGAACGTCTCGGCCAGCGCCGTGGTGGTGATGTCGACCACGCCGTCAGCCAACGCCTGCTCGAACCCGTCCTCGCCGAGCGCCGGCAACACGAGCTCGTCGCGCAACACCTCGTAGCGGTGGAGCCCCCAGGCGGTGAGCGACGCGAGCCCGATCGAGAAGCCGAACAGGCGGGCCATGATCACCAGCCCGGCGGCGCTCCCCCGGTCGTGGTCGTCGACGGCGCCGACCACCGCGTCCGACGTCGGGGCGAGGGTGAGGCCGAGCCCGGCGCCGGCGACGGCCAGACCGATCGCCTGGACCGCCGAGCCGGTGTCGCGGTCCCACCCCCAACCCATCGCGGCGAAGCCGACGAGGGCGACCGCCAGGCCGACGAGGCTCGGCCGGCGCAGCCCGAGCCGTTCGGTGAGCCGACCGCCGCCGTAGGAGGCGACCGCCATCGCGCCGGTGAGGGCGGTGAGCAACACGCCCGACACGAGAGCCGCCGACCGGTAGCCGTCGGCCTGGCGGACCACGTTGATGAAGAGGGGCACGTTGACCAAGGCGACGACGAGGCCGACGCTGGCCAGCACGTT
>JAWSVN010000186.1:0-11542 GCA_033851875.1 Acidimicrobiales bacterium | reverse complement strand
TCGCAGGCGAACTCGTCCTGCGTCCCGTCCGCGCCCGGCGGGTTCGCTGCGGTCGGGCAGACGTCGGCCCAGTTCGCCACACCGTCGCCGTCGGCGTCGGCCAGCGGACCGTCGAGGGGGTAGGGGTCGCAGTCGTCGAGCAGGCTGTCGCCGTCGACGTCCGGCGACGGACCGAGGCAGTCGACCGGCCAGACGGCGGGCCCGACACGCTGGCTGGGGTCCGCCCCGGAGCGGGGCCAGACGGCCACCAACCCCGGGCCCGGCGGCATGCCGAACGGAACGTCGATCAGGTGGCCGTCGGCGTCGACGAGCTCGCTCGGGTCGTCCCCGACGGCCACCTGATATTGGACGCCCCAGGGGTGGGTGGCAATCGATCGGAACCGGTCAGACCCGAACCAGAAGAGGTAGTCGCCGCCCACCGCCGCAGCGGCGGCATCCCAGGCAGCGAGCTGGTCGTCCGTCGGCCGGGGGTCGAGGCCTGCCTCGTCGGTGGCAGGAAAGGAGAAGGTCTCGTCGAGGAGCACGGGCGGTGTCGAGCGGGGATCGTCGAGGAGACCGCCGGCCTCACCGTCCGACGCGGGCGCGCCTGCCGTTCCCGTGTCGTCGGCAACCGAGGTGTCATCCACGACGGTTGTCGGAAACGGCTCGCCCCCGGCCGACCCGGCGCCGGCCTCGGTCGGCGTGGTCGACGGCGCTGAACACGCCCCAACCATCGCGAGGAGGAGACCCGCCCCTACGAGGCGCCATCGAGACGCCGTTCCACCGTCCGCTCGCCGCCGTGAGAACATGACGCTCCATCGGCATCGATGGCCCGCGTCTGAAGGGACGAGCGTTCCTGCGGCGGCTTTCGCCGAACGAGGCCACCCCGTAGGGTCGCCCCGCATGGACCTCAGCGTGTGCGTCGCCTCCAACATCCGCGACATCGACTACGTCGTCGAGGCCGAACGCCTCGGCTTCGCCCGAGCCTGGTTCGCCGACTCCCAGATGATCTGGAGCGACCCCTACGCCTGTCTGGCCCTCGCCGCATCCCGTACCAGCCGGATCGGCCTCGGCACGGGCGTCGCCGTCGCCGCCACCCGACCGGCCCCGGTCACCGCGGCGTCGATCGCCACCATCAACGCCCTGGCGCCGGGACGCACCTTCCTCGGCGTCGGCACCGGCAACACCGCCATGCGGATCATGGGCCACAAGCCGATGACGATCGCCGAGTTCGACGACTACCTCACCACCCTCGCCCCGCTGCTGCGAGGCGAGGCGGCCGAGTTCTCCTGGCGGGGCCGCACCCGTCCGATCCGCCACCTGATGGCCGACACCGACCTCGGCTTCGTCGACGTCGAGACCCCGATCCCGCTGTATGTGTCGGGGTTCGGACCGAAGTCGTTGGCCGTCGCGGGCGCCCACGGCGACGGTGCGGTCTTGTCGGTGCCGCCCGTGCCCGGCGCGATGGAGCGGGTCTGGACCGCAATGGAGCGAGGTGCCGCCGGAGCGGACCGCAGCCTCGACCGAGCGAGCTTCCACGCCTGCACCCTCACCACGATCTGTGTCACCGAACCCGGCGAGGCCCACGACTCCGATCGGGTCCGCCATCAGGTCGGGGCATTCGCCATCGCCAGCCTCCACTACGCGATGGATCAGTGGCGCAACTACGGCAAGGCACCCACGAGCCCGGCGGTGCTCGAGGTGTGGGACGACTACCTCGCCCTCGTCGAGCAGACCCCGCCGGAGCGCCGCCACCTGCGGGTGCACGAAGGCCACAACTGTTGGGTGGTGCCCGACGAGGAGCGATTCTTGACCCGGGCGCTGATCGACCAGTCGTGTCTGGTCGGCACCACCGGCGAACTGATCGAACGCCTCGGGGCACTGCACGACGAGGGCCTCGACGAGGTGATGGTCCTCCCGCCGCTCGAGCCCCGCTACGACGTGTTGCGCTCGATCGGAGAACAGATCATTCCCACCTTCAGCTGACCATCGCGTACCGCTCGTCACGCCGAGGTCGGTCTGGTACGATAGCGACATGACCATCGCGCACTTCGACGACGTGCCGCTCGCTCCCCCGCTGCTCGATCACGCCGCGGTCGAGCAGGCCCGTCTCGTGCGCCTCGCCCGGGAACACCTCGCCACCTCCCTGCCGTCGGTCGACTATGACGGCCTCGCCGCCGGACGTGGCTCCACGGTGCTCGCCGCCCGGCAGTGGGTGAAGCGCCAGCGCAGTGCCGGTCGGCTCTTCACCGTCGAGTACGACAACGGCACGCTGATCCCGTCGTTCCAGCTCGACGAGACCTTCGACGTCGACGAACGGGTGGCGCCCGCCGTCGAGCGACTCGCCGAGTTCGGCATGGCGGGGTGGGCGATCTGGCAGTGGTTCGACGCCCACAATCCGTGGATCGACGCTCGCCCGTCGGACGTGCTCGGCACCGACAACCTGGAGCGAGCCGTCGCCGGCCTCGTCGACGGCTGAACCGTGAGTGGCTCCCGTCCGTGCGGTCGGGCGGACTGTCCGATCATCGACCCGGCATCGATCGACCGTCGCCGGCTCCGCACCATCCTGTGGCCGCCGGGCACCGAACGATTCCGAGGCGGCCGCACCGACCACGCCGGTGCGCCGTGGGTCCCCGAGGGTCTCGGCAACGGCCGGTTCTCCCCGCTGCCAGGACGACCGCACGCCTATGTGGCCGAACAACGGTCGGCCGCGATCCTCGAGTCGGTCCTCCACGAGGCGAGCGGACCCAACCCTAGGGTCTACGCCGCCCAGCTCGCTCGCCACTCGATCACTCGACTCCGGTTCCGTCGCCTCGTCCACCTCGTCGACCTGCGCGACCCGGCCCTCGCCGACCTCGGTATCGAGCCGCCTGAGCTGACCGACGCCCTGCCGATGCACTACGCCTGCACCCGCCAGGTGGCGGAACGGCTCGTCGGCTCCAAGGGCACGCACGGATTCGTGTGGACCTCACGCCAAGGGCGCCTCCATCGCGAACGCAACCCGGACGGCCTCGCGGCCGAAGTGCTCGAACACCGACGTCTCGACGCGGCCGTGATCTACCGGGACCGCTACGACGGCGCCGCCGAGGTGCTCGACACCGAACCTCTCACCGTCGACGACGACCCGACCCGCTACGTGCTCGAGCTGGCCTCCCTGTTGCGAATCGCAATCCTCTGACGCTCAGCTTGCACCGCTGTCGGCGCGAGCGATAGCCAGGGATCGGGACCGAACGACGCCCGGCCGATCCCGGGCTCGTCACGACACGAGGAGGCCGCGTCATGATGACCGGCGAGGAGTATCGGCGATCGCTCGAAGACGGGCGACACACCTACTTCGAGGGGGAGAAGATCGACGACCTGGTCGGGCATCCGCTGCTCGGCCAGACCGTCGACGTGACCGCTGCGGCCTATGACCGCCACTACGACCCGACCCCCGGGGCCACCAGCCCACTGCTCGGCGTGCCGAGCTCGGCTGAGGACCTGCGGGCCCTGATCCCGATGCTGCACGACGCCGGGATGATGGCCCACGTCACCTCCACCTCGATCCAGACGCTGAAGACGGCGGCCGGCCGGATGCAGGAGGTGAACCCGGAGTACCTCGAGCGTATGGACGCCTACATCGACCACGCGCAGAAGGCCGACATCCGCATCACCCAGTGCATCACCGACGCCAAGGGCGACCGTTCCCGTCCGCCGGCCAAACAGGACGACCTCGACAGCTACGTCCGCGTCGTCGACCGCCAGCGCGACGGCGTCGTGATCCGCGGCGCCAAGCTCCACATCACCGGCGCCTCGTTCGGCCACGACCTGTTGACCATCCCGACCAAGGCGATGAAGCCGGGCGAGGAGGACTGGTCGATCGGCTGCATCGTGCCCGTCAATGCGGAGGGCGTGAAGATCGTCAACACCACCTACGCGCCGCGCCACGAGGACCTGCGGGCGTTCCCGGTCAGCGGCCACTCCCACTACCCCGAGGGCTTCGTCATCTTCGACGACGTGTTCGTGCCGACCGAGCGGGTGTTCCTCGACGGCGAGACCGCCTTCGCTGCGGTCTTCGCCCACAGCCTCGGCCTGTGGGAACGCCTCGGCGGCCTGTCGGCGTTCGTCGACGAGGCCGACACCCTCGTCGGCCTGGCCCAGCTCGTGGCCGAGGCCAACGGCACGGCCGGCATCAGCCACGTGAAGGAGAAGATCAGCGAGATGATCATCCACGCCACGCTGATCCGAGCGACCCTCGAGGCCGCCATCTCCAACTGCAACATCGGCCCGGAGGGCGCGGCGTTCCCCAACGAGCTGTTCGTCAACGCCGGCAAGTTCCACGCTGCCGCGAACTACAACCAGATCGTCCGCCACCTCCACGACATCGCCGGCGGCGCGGTGCTCACCGCCCCGGTGCCGGCCGACTTCGAGAACGCCGAGGTCGGCAAGCTGGTCGAGAAGTACATGTCGACCGGCAAGGGCACCACCGGCGAGTACCGGGCCCGACTGATGCACACGATCCGCGATCTCACCGCCGATGCCTACGGCGGCTGGAAGTTCGTCACCAACATCCAGGCCGGCGGCGGGCTCTACGCCCAGCGCATCGTCAGCCGCAAGCACTACGACCTCGACGCCGCCAAGCGGCTCGCCCTGTCGGTCGCCGGCCTCGGCGAGGACGACCACCATGGCTGACACCGCGTTGGTCACCGACGAGGCTGCCACCCCGACCGCAGCCTCCGAGGCTCGAGCCTGGCTGGAAGCCACCTGGGACGCCGACCGCCCGCTCGGCGAGTGGTGGACGATGCTGCGCGACTCGGGCTGGGGCTATCCCCACTACCCGAGCGAGTGGTTCGGCAAGGGCCTGGCACCCGCCGAGGCCGCCGCGGTCGACGCCGAGTTCGAGCGCGTCGGCGCCTTCGGGCCGCCCAAAGGCATCTCGACGATGATGGTGGCGCCGCTCCTCCTCGAGCTCGGCACCGATGCCCAGAAGCAGCGCTGGCTTCCGGGCCTGCTCGAAGGCTCAGAGCTGTGGTGCCAGCTCTTCAGCGAACCCGGCGCCGGCTCCGACCTGGCCGGCCTCGCCACCCGGGCCGAGCGTGACGGCGAGCAGTGGATCGTCAGCGGGCAGAAGGTGTGGACCTCGGGTGGCCACTACGCCAAGTGGGCGATCCTGGTCGCCCGCACCGACCCGAGCGTCGCCAAGCACCGGGGTCTCAGCTTCTTCGTGATCGACATGGACCAGCCCGGCGTCGAGCCCCGCCCGCTCGTGCAGATGACCGGCGACGCCGAGTTCAACGAGGTGTTCCTCACCGACGCCGTCGTCGAGGCCGACGCCATGATCGGCGACGAGGGCCACGGCTGGGGTGTGGCGATGCGGCTGTTGTCGTACGAGCGCAGCTCGCTCGATCCCGAGGAGGACGCCGGCATCCAGGGCGACCTCGATCTCACCGCGCCCGCCGGTGCCTACGCCAGCGGGGCTCTCGACGACGGCACCAAGAGCTACATGCCCCGTGCGTCGGAGGCCTGGGAACTGCTGGCGGGAGCGATCCGCGACGCCGGCCTCGCCGACGACCCGCTGATCCGCCAGGAGGCGATGCGGATCTGGGGCGGCTTCGAGATCGCCCGAGTCGCCGCTCGCCGCGCCGAGGCGGCCGCTGCCGCCGGGCAACTCCCGGGTCCGGAGGTGTCGCTCGGCAAGCTGGCGTCGGTGACGTTGATGCGGGCGTGGCGCGACCTGACGCTGCGCTGCGCCGGGGCCGACGGGATGCTTGCAGGAGCCGATGCCCCCAGCGGCGGGCGCCTCGCAAAGATCGGCCTGTCGGTGTCCGGCATGTCGATCGCGGGTGGCACGGATGAGATCCAGCGCTCGATCGTGGGCGAGCAGGTGCTCGGTCTCCCCGGCGAACCCCGAGTCGACAAGGGCATCCCGTTCACCGACCTCCCCAAGCAATAGTCGACCCCTTCCTGTCACACCCCGCTGGGAGACTTTGACCATGAGTCACCCACCCCTTCATCCGCCGCTGCCGAGGACGTACAATCAAGGGATGGATCGGATCGACCGCATCCTCGACGAGACCGACCGGCTCGAGGGCCTCAGTGGCGAGGAGTTCGTCGCCGAGGCGGCTCGCCTCGGCCTTGTGGTCAACGAAAAGGGTGTGTACGCCGATCCGCACCACCCCGCTCGCGAGTTCCTCTCAGAGGAGGAGACCGGCGAGCTCCTACGTCGACGATTCGAGCGACACGGAATCGAGTTCAGCCTCGAGGACTGATTCCTCATGGACGCTCCAAACGAATGGACGGCGGATCTTCGCGTCCTCGACACCTGGATCGAGCGCGCGATGGGTCCCGGCGGGACGACCACCGAGACGGCGGCTGCAGTCGGTCGCGCAGTCTGGACGGCCGTCAGCCGCTATCCCGACAAGGTGATTGGCGGAGTGCCAAACCGAGTGCCCGGCACGATCATCTGGTGGACCGCTGACGTGGACCCCGAACGGCATCGCATCGTCATCCTCGGCATCGAGCCGCAACCTCGCCCCGGCCTCTGACACGCCGCTCGTGGCGCCCAATTCCGGAGTGGTGAGCGCACGCCAAGCGACGGTGATCAGCACCTGGCTCGCTACCGCCGATCACTCGCCCGTCTGGCCGTCGATCGACTCACGAAGAAGGTCGGCGTGGCCGTTGTGGCGGGCGTATTCCTCGATCATGTGGAGCACGATCCACCGCAGGTTCGGGGCGGTCCCGTCCGGCCACGGCACGGCCGCGAGGCGGTCGAACCCTCCGCCGGCCAACGCCTCGTCGACCCGTCCCCGCGACGCGGCACACGCCGCCTCCCAACGGGCGCGCAACTCGTCGGGCGTATCGTCCGCTGCGGAGTTCCACTCCCAGTCCGGGTCGGATTCCCAGTCGACCGCCTGCCAGTAGAGGTCGGGCGGATTGCCGAGGAGGCGAACCGAGAACCAGTAGTCCTCGACCCAGGCGAGATGCTTGAGCAGTCCGCCGAGGGTCATGGTCGAGGCCGCCGTGGTCGCCGTCATGCCTGCCGCGTCGATGCCTCGGGTGCGCCACTCGAGGGTGGACCGCTGGTAGTCGAGGAAGCCGAGCGCAGCTTCCACCTCCGCAGCCGCCACCGGCGGTTCGATCCGACCCTGTTCGTCGACGGTCATGGCCCGATTCTCGCACTCGACCCGCAGTGGCGCCGTCAGTTTCGCGCTGGCCGGGGTCGCACCGTGGCACCATGGTCGACCGTGCCCAAGATCGTCGACCACGACCAGCGCCGAGCCGAGATCTCCGAGGCCGTGATGCGCGTGATCGCTCGTGACGGGCTCGCGGCGGTCACGCTGGCGTCGGTGTCGGACGAGTCGGGCTGGTCGCGGGGCGTGCTCACCCACTACTTCGACAACAAGGCGTCGCTGCTCGAAGGCGGCCTGCGCCAGGGGATGCGAGAGATCTCGGCCAACCTCGAAGAGCTCGTGACTCTCGACGACCCGCGCCGGGCCCTGCTCGGTGTGCTCGAGGAGATCCTCCCCCTCGACGAACGCCGCCTCGCGTTCGGACGGGTCTACGTCGCCTTCATGGCCGAGTCGCTCGTCAGCGAGCAGCTCCGCTCCTACTTCACCTACAACCACGCCGCATGGCGCGAGGCGATCGCCGCCGTCGTCCGACGCGGCCAACAGCGCGGCCGGTTCAGCGACGTCATCCGGCCGGCGACCGCCGCCGACGAACTCGGTGCCCTCACCGAGGGCCTCCGCCAGCGACGCTTCAACGACCCGACGATCAGCGACGCCAAGCTCCGATCGATCCTGCGGCGTGCTGTCGACGACCGACTCGTTCGAACGTGAGCGACTTGTTCTAGGTTGACGAACCCATATAAAACGTCACCCATGAGCGACACGGGAGACGGCCAGTTCGATGCGATCGTGATCGGAGCCGGCGTGTCGGGCCTCTGCCAGCTCCACGCCCTGCGCGGCCTCGGGCTGCGAGCCGTCGTGCTCGAGGCCGGCGGCGGCCTCGGCGGCACCTGGTACTGGAACCGCTACCCCGGCTGCCGGTTCGACTCCGAGAGCTACACCTACGCCTTCTCCTTCGACGACGGCCTGCTCGCCGACTGGGACTGGAGCGAGCACTTCTCCGCCCAGCCCGAGACCCTCGCCTACCTCGAGTTCGTCGCCGACCGTCTCGACCTGCGGCGCGACCTCCGCTTCGACCACCGGGTCCGCACGGCCGCCTTCGACGACGCTGGCGGTCACTGGACGGTCACGGCCGACCGACCCGACGGGCCCGCCACCTTCGAGGCCCGCTATCTGATCACCGCCGTCGGCGCCCTGTCGACCCCGACCTTCCCCGTGATCGAAGGCCTCGATCCCACCACCGGCGACGACGTCTTCGACGGTCCGTCGCACCACACCGGGCTGTGGCCTCACGAGCCGGTCGACCTCGCCGGCAAGCGGGTCGGCGTGATCGGCACGGGCGCCAGCGGCGTGCAGGTGATCCAAGAGATCGCGAAGGCGGCCGATCACCTCACCGTCTTCCAACGTCGACCCAACTGGTGCGCGCCGCTCCACAACACCGCCATCACCGACGACGAACAGCCGGCCCTGAAGGCCCGCTACGGCGAGCTCTACCAGCGTTGCGCGGAGACCTTCGGCGGCTTCGTGCACGACGCCGACCGGCGCAAGGCGCTCGAGGTGAGCGAGGAGGAGCGGCTCGAGAACTGGGAGCGCCTCTACGCCGAACCAGGCTTCGGGATCTGGATGGGCAACTTCCGCGACGTGCTCGTCAACGCCGAGGCCAACAGGCTGATGAGCGAGTTCGCGGCCCAGAAGATCCGCGACCGGGTCGACGACCCCGACCTCGCCGAGCGACTCATCCCGACCGACCACGGCTTCGGTACGCGCCGGGTGCCGATGGAGACCAACTACTACGAGGTCTACAACCAGCCGAACGTCCGCCTCGTCGACCTGCGCGACACCCCGATCTCGGCGATCGTGCCCCAGGGCGTCAGCACCCTCAGCCCCGACGGCGTCGAGATCCACGAACTCGACCTACTGGTCTACGCCACCGGCTTCGACGCCGTCACCGGCGCCTTCGATCGCATCGAGTTCACCGGGGCCGGCGGGCAGCGCCTGCGAGATCGCTGGAGCGACGGTCCCCTCACCCACCTCGGCACCCAGATCCCGGGCTTTCCCAACCTGTTCATGCTGGTCGGGCCCCACAACGCCGCCACGTTCTGCAACATGCCCCGCTGCATCGAACAGAACGTCGACTTCGTCTCCACGTTGATCACCGAGAACGAGCGGCGGGAGACGGCGACGGTGGCGCCGACCGAGCACGCAGCAGCCGAGTGGACCGAACACGTGGGACAGATGGCCGACCGGATGCTGTTCTCGAAGATCGACTCGTGGTTCACCGGCGTCAACAAGAACCAGCCCGAGCACCTGCAGCGCCGGGTCCTGCTCTACGCCGGCGGCGCACCCCGCCACCGCGACGCCTGCGACGCCGAGACCGCCGACGGCTTCCCGGGCTTCGAGTTCCGCTGAGCGTGTTCTCGTTCCGGCGCGAACGCGAGATGCTCGCCCGATGGGCGGAGCAAGCGGGCTTCGCCTGTGTGGTCGCCGAGAACGAGCGCGCCCGACCGATACAGCCGGCCTTCTCCTTCGCCCACCACAGCGGACGACCGACGCTGGTGTCGTGGCGAGTTCTCGAGTCGTCGGCGACCGACGGTGAGCACCGCCGACGCACGACGGCGTTCAAGGCCCTCGTCTACATGGTCCCGAGTATCGAACCGATCGCCTACAGCGTGACGACCCGCACCGGCCAGAGGGTCGCGGACCGCTTCGGCGACCTCGATCTTCCGTCACCCGCAGCGGAACTCATGCCGGATCCCGTCCGGCGAGCGTTCTGGCAGCTCGTGCAGCCGCGCCCCGACCTCGACCTCGCCACGATCGGGTCGCCGGCCGGCCACCAGCTGTCGATCTCGCCTCGGGAGCGGATCGCCGAGTTCCTGCCTCCGGGCTGGTTCGCCGAGGCGGGCGGGATCGTCAACACCTCTTGTCGCGTCGCCCACGACCTCGCTGCGACCCAGCGCGAGCTCGGACGAGCCCTCGACCGGGCCGGCTGGATGTGCTGGTCGCTCGAGCACCGCGCCGACGTCCCGGACGGCCTGCGGATCTGAGCGAGGTCGCTCGTCCGATCTCGCCCAGCCGCCCGCAGCCTGGTCAGCCGGCCTCGGCCGGAGCCTCGATCAGGAACGAGCCGTAGAGGTCGACCGTCCCGCCGGCTGTGGTCCGCGTGCAGTTTCCCCCGATGGCGAGCAACGCGTCGCCGACCGCCACCGAACCTGCTTCGGCGGCGCAGGCAATCGTCGGGTCGAGGGGAGTGACCACGAGTTCGCCATCGAGTGAGAGCCACGCCAGCCCCTCGGGTGACGCCCAGACGAGGCGATCGTCGACGACGGCGATACCGAGCCGGCGGTTCATCAGCGGGTTCGCACTCACGTCGACGTCCACTTCGGTCCAGCGATCCAGGCGGGGCCCTCCCGGTGCGTCGGTATCGAGGATCGAGGCGGTCAGGAGCGAGCCCCCGCCGGGGCCGAGGATGACGACGGCCGCCTGGTCGCCGATCACGGCGATGTCGGCGCGGTTGAAGTCGCCCTCCTGCCACGAGGTCACGAGCTCCGGCCCGAGACCGTGCCCGTCGCCGGACGCACCGTCGCCCGGCACCGAGGCAACGGTGACGAACCCGTCCCCCCGCACCCCGAGCACGAATGCCGCCGAGTCGGCGCCCGCGACGGCGAGGGTCGGCCCACCGAAGTAGACCCCGGACCAGTCGTCGAGCTCGGTGTCGTAGACGGCGACCGTCTCGACCGGGACCGGCCCGTCGCCGCCGGCGAAGACGGCGTACCGGCCCGCCATCGCGCCGTCGCCCCACACCCGGGCGAGCGACGCGGGACTGTCCGCGAGCGACCGCCAACGGTCGGCCGACGGGTCGTAGGCAGCGGCCGACGACATCAGCCCGTCGCCGATTCCGAACGGGGCGCTCGACCCGGCCCAGATGATGAGCTCGGTCCCGGTCCAGACGGCGGCGTGCCGGTTGCGGGCCGGCCCCGGCGGCGAGCCGATCGAGCGCCAGCCACGCTCTGCGTTCCACTGCCGGCCTGCGCTGACGAGTGCGCCGTCGAGTCGATCGTCGCTTCCGTTCCCACCGACGATCAGCGCGGCGTCGCCGGTCCACGTCACCGTGTGGTCGAACAGCGGAGCGTCGGGACCCCCATCGACCTCGGTCACGACCGCCTCGGTGAATTCGTCACCGCCACACCCGGCGAGGAGTGCGCCGACAAGCGCGAACGCGCCGACGGCCGATCGGATCGAGTGCCTCGTCGAGAACATGCGCCACCGCTTCGGCGGGGATCGTCCCCGACCTCGACGAGATCGTCGCTTGGGGGCCGCCGGATCCACCACGGTACCCCGGCGCTGGCACCCCGAACGAAGGGGGACACCCCAACGAACCCGTCACCCCAACGAACCCGTCCCCCAACGATGCCGTCCACGATGCCCCCGACGCCGCCATGCCCTAGCGTCGGGCCATG
>JAWSVN010000185.1:786-3473 GCA_033851875.1 Acidimicrobiales bacterium | reverse complement strand
GTGGCGGCGAGCTGGCGGGCGGTGGCGAGCAGTCGGCCGTCGTCGGTCCACACCTCCGTGTCGGTGTCGACGTAGCCGTCGGCCAGCACGGTCGAGGTGTTCGTCGTGGCGCACCAGCCCTCGTAGGGCTCGTCGAGGGTGTCGAACAGGTGGATCGTGAGGTCGATCGTCGACGCCCCGAGGGGCGGGTCGGTGCGCATCAGCACCGGCGGCACCCAGGCATCGGTCAGGGCGACGGCGAGGGGGCGGTCGACCGGGCAATCGTCGACGGTGCGGATCCAGCCCGACACCACCCCACGACCGCTGAGGACCGGCGGCATCGTGCCCTCGACGTAGCGGGTGTCGTAGCGGCGCCGGATGAAGTCGGGCTCGCCCCAATCCTCCCGCTCGAGCTCGGCCGGCGGCGGGAAGTCCGGGGCCGGGCGATCGCAGAACGAGACCGCCTCTCGCGGTGACGCCACGGCGGCTCGGGCGACGACGAGGGCCTCGCCGTCGCGCACCAACGCCGCGTCGAGCACGCTCAGCGAGCGCCCCGCCCGCACCACGTCGACCTCGACGGTCGCCGGGCCCGGCGTCGGCGGACGCAGGAAGTGAGCGGTCATCGAGCGCAGCGGACGGTCGGGCGTGGCCAGGTCGATCGCTCGGGCCAGCAGGCCGGCTGCGTAGCCGCCGTTGGCGCCGGTGCCGACGCTCCACCGGTCGCTCACGTCGACCCGGAATCGGCCGTCGCCGTCCGGGGTGCAGCGGGTGTCGGCTTCGAACTCGGTGAGGGGGCGCGTCACGCCCGGCGACCGTACGGGGTGGGGACCGGGCCCGCAATCCTCGCCAGGCCACTAGCGATCGCTGTTCGCGTCCCCTACCGTACGGTTGTATGACGACGGTCACACCCAACGCCGCTGGTTCCGCACCCGACTTCAGCTTGTCGACCGATGAGTTCTGGACCGCTCCACTCGACGTCCGCGCCGAGCGGTTCGAGTGGCTCCGGGCCAACGACCCCTACCGCTACTTCGACCTGCCCGAGGTCGACCTCCCGATGGGTGACCCCGATCAGAAGGGCTACCACGCCCTGGTCCGCCACGCCGACATCGTCGAGGCGTCTCGCCAGCCCGACAAGTTCTGTTCGGGCAAGGGGGCGACGAGCATCTTCGATCAGCCGGCCGAGTTCAACGAGTTCTTCGGGTCGATGATCAACCTCGACGACCCCCGCCACGCCCGGCTGCGGGGCCTGGTGTCGAAGGCCTTCACCCCTCGCCGAGTGCAGCAGCTCGAGGACTCGGTCCATCGCATCGCCGGCGAGGTCGTCGACGAGGTGATCGACCGGGGTGAGTGCGACTTCGTCACCGACATCGCGGCCCAGCTCCCGCTGCGGATCATCTGCGAGATGATGGGGGTGGAGCCCGAGCACTACGGCTACGTGTTCGACCAGTCCAACATCATCCTCGGCGCCGGCGACAGCGAGTACGTCCCCGACCCCACCAAGATCGTCGACTCGATCCTCGGCGCCGGTTTCGGGCTCGCCGAGCTGATGAAGCAGAGCGTTGCCGACCGCGAGGCCACCCCCCGCGACGACCTGTTGTCGTCGTTGATCCAGGGCGAGGTCGACGGCGAGCGGCTCAGTCCCGAGGAGCTGGCGTCGTTCTTCATCCTGCTCCTCGCCGCCGGCAACGAGACCACTCGCAACGCCATCAGCTGGGGCCTCCACCTGCTCACGGACAACCCCGACCAGTACGAGCTGTGGAAGGGCGACCCGGCCACCCACTCCCGCAACGCCGTCGAGGAGATCGTGCGCTGGGCGTCACCCGTGATCTACATGCGGCGCACGGTCACCGCGGATGGCACCCGCCTCGGCGACGCCACCTTCGACGAGGGCGACAAGCTGATGCTCTGCTACTGGGCCGGCGACCACGACCCCCGGGTCTACGACGAGCCCGAGCGCTTCGACATCACCCGCTCGGCCGAGGCCCACGTCGGCTTCGGTGCGCCCGGACCCCACTTCTGCCTCGGCGCCCACCTGGCTCGCCGGGAGGTGACCGTCATGTTCGACGAACTGTTCCGCCGCATGCCGAACCTCCACGCCACCGGCCAGCCCGACCGGCTCCAGTCGTCGTTCATCAACGGCGTGAAGCACCTGCCCTGCACCTGGTGATCGCTCACCCGGACTCGGGGCGGGCTCGCAGCGCGTTGCGCTGTCGGCCGTCATCGTCGAAGTTCGTGGGATCGAGCCAGCGCTCGAACCCCGCTCGGATCGTCGGCCATTCCTCGTCGAGCATCGAATACCAGGCCGTGTCGCGAGAGCGGCCCTTGTAGATCACGGCTCGCCGGAAGGTGCCCTCGTAGCTGAACCCGAACCGCTGGGCGGCACGTCGGGACGGGCCGTTCAGCGAGTCGCACTTCCACTCGAATCGGCGATAGCCGAGGTCGTCGAAGACGTGGCTCGCTGCGAGGAAGAAGGCTTCGGTCGCCAGCCGGGTGCGGGCCATCGCCGGCCCCCAGTACACATCGCCCAGTTCCACCGACCGGTTCGCCGGGTCGATCCGTAGGTACGCCTGGCGCCCGACCGCGCGGCCGGTCGACTGGTCGATCACCGCGTCGTAGCGGCGATCGTCGACGGCCTGGCACACCTGGTCGAGCCATCGGTCGAAGGCCGACCGGTTCCGAGGTGCCGGCACGGGCAGATAGGTGAACCG
>JAWSVN010000185.1:0-655 GCA_033851875.1 Acidimicrobiales bacterium | reverse complement strand
CGAACGTGTGGTGCGGAGGTCGATCAGGACCAGTCGAGGGCGCCGGTGCCGATTGCGGCGAACATCGCCAGGCCGATCGCGAGGCGGTACCAGCCGAAGATCTCGAAGCCCTTCTCGTTGAGGTAGGTCACCATCCAGCGCACGGCGACGACCGCCGAGACGAAGGCGACGACGAGACCGATCATCGGGTTGACCACGCCGAAGGTGTCGATCAGCTCGGCGCCGTCGCCCAGCGCCGCGTAGGCGGTGGCAGCCGACAGGGTGATCAGCCCGAGCAGGAAGCTGAACTCGACGGCCGCTCGCAGGCTGAGTCCGACGAGCACGCCGGCGATGATCGTGGTCAGCGAGCGGCTCGTGCCCGGCCAGACGGCGACGGTCTGGAGCACGCCGATCAGGAAGGCCTGGCGCATCGTGATCTCGGCGAGCTCGATGCCGGCCCGGTCGAAGAACTTGGCGCGGCTCAGCGCCAGGATCGCGAGCCCACCCACGAACCAGGCGATGGCGATCGGGCCGGGGCCGAAGATGGCGTCGCGGAAGCGGTCGTAGAGGAGTTGGGCGATGATCGCCGTCGGTGCGAACGCCACGAGCACGGCGATCAGGACACGGCGGCCTTCCTCGCTGCGGCCGAGGAGCCCGTCGATCATCTGGCGGATGC
>JAWSVN010000184.1:0-19083 GCA_033851875.1 Acidimicrobiales bacterium | reverse complement strand
AAGGCGGTGCTCCGACCGATCTTCGACCGGCTCTGGCACTTCGACGTCAGCGGTCTCGAGAACGTCCCGTCCGACGGACCGGCGGTGCTCTGTCCCAACCACATCGCCGCCATCGACTCGTTCTTCCTGCCCGCGGTCCTGTCCCGGGGCATCACCTACGTCGGCAAGGCCGAGTACCTCGACGACTGGAAGACCCGGCGCCTCTTCCCGGCGCTCGGGATGATCCCGATCGACCGCCGCGGCGGTGACCACGCAGCTTCCGCCCTCGACGCCGCACGAGCCGTGCTCGAGGCCGGTCAGCTGTTCGGGATCTACCCCGAGGGCACCCGGAGTCGTTCGGGCAAGCTCCACAAGGGCCACACCGGCGCCGCCCGCCTCGCGATCGAGACCGGGGCCCCGATCATCCCGGTCGGCCTCGTCGGCACCGCCGAGGTGCAGCCGCCGGGGCAGAGCAAACCGAACTTCTTCCGCGACGTCACGATCCGGATCGGTGAGCCGGTCGACGTCACCCGCTATGCCGCCCGCATCGGCGACCGCGCCGTCTACCGCCAGCTCATCGACGAGGTGATGTTCGAGGTGCAGGCGCTGTGCGGTCAGGAATACTCGAACACCTACGCCGGATCGGGCGAGGCCGAACCCGCCGAGCACACGCCCGAGCGGGAGCGTCCGATCGATCTGCGGTCACTGCCGGGCGGGGCCGACGACGGTCCGACCGTTCCCCGGCGCTCGTCCTCCGACGTGTTGCGGGCCCGCCCCCTCGCCGAGGCGGGATAGGCAAGCGCTGGGCATCGGAGGTCCCGCCGAATTCCCTCGGTCGGAGGGGGTGCCGCCCGTACACTCGCCAGCGTGTCTGACATCTCGGTAACGCTCCCCGACGGTTCTGCGCGCTCCCTTCCCGACGGTTCGACCGCGGCCGATCTGGCCGCCGACATCGGACCCCGTCTGGCCAAGGACGCCCTCATCGCGGTCGTGGACGGCACCGAGACCGACATGGTCACGCCCCTGGCCGACGGCGCCTCGGTCGAGATCGTGATGCCGGACTCCGAGAGGGGCATGCACACGCTGCGTCACTCGACGGCCCACGTGCTGGCCCAGGCGGTGCTCGAGTTGTGGCCCGGTTCGACGTTCGCCATCGGCCCCGCCATCCGGGACGGCTTCTACTACGACTTCGAGCTGCCCGACGGCCAGACGTTCAACGACGACGACCTCGAGCGCATCGAGGCCAAGATGCGCGAGATCATCAAGGCCCGCCAACCGTTCGTTCGCTCCGCGCTGCCCGCCGCCGAGGCCCTCGAGCTGATGGAGGCGCACGGCTACAAGCGCGAGATCATCGAGAAGGTGACCGGTGGCGACAGCGACGCCGAGATGGCGGCCGAGGCTGCGGATGGCGACACGATCAGCTTCTACCGCAACACCGACGACTTCGTCGACATGTGCGTCGGTCCGCACGTGCCCCACACCGGCCACCTCGGCCACTTCAAGCTGATGAGCGTCGCCGGCGCCTACTGGCGGGGCGACGAGAAGCGGCCGATGCTGCAGCGCATCTACGGCACGGCGTGGCCGACCAAGAAGGCGCTCAAGGAGCACCTCCACCGCCTCGAGGAGGCCGAGAAGCGCGACCATCGCAAGCTGGCCAAGGAACTCGACCTGCTGTCGTTCCCGCCCGAGATCGGCGCCGGCCTCGCCCTGTGGCATCCCAAGGGCGCGACGGTCCGCAAGATCATGGAGGACTACTCCCGCCAGCGCCACGCCGATGGCGGCTACGAGTTCGTCTACACCCCCAACATCGCCAACGGGCGCCTGTTCGAGACGTCGGGCCACCTCGACTTCTACGCGGACGGCATGTACCCGCCCATGGAGATGGACAACGGCTCGTACTACCCGAAGCCGATGAACTGTCCGATGCACTGCCTGATCTTCCGCGACGGGCAGACCAGCTACCGCGACCTGCCGCGCCGCCTGTTCGAGCTCGGCACCGTCTACCGCTACGAGCGGGTCGGCACCCTCCACGGGCTGATGCGGATCCGGGGCTTCACCCAGGACGACAGCCACATCTACTGCACCGAGGACCAGCTGGCCGACGAGATCGCCAGCCTGCTCGACTTCGTGATCTCGGTGCTCGAGGCGTTCGGGTTCACCGAGTTCAGCTTCAACCTGTCGACCAAGGACCCCGACAAGTTCGTCGGCTCCGACGAGATCTGGGACCTCGCCACCAACGCGCTGCGTTCGGCGATCGACGCCCACGGGCTCGACTACGGGATCAAGGAGGGCGACGCCGCCTTCTACGGCCCCAAGATCGACATCGACGTCACCGACGCCATCGGCCGGTCGTGGCAGCTGTCGACGATCCAGTGCGACTTCAACCTGCCCGAGCGCTTCGGCCTCGAGTACGTGGCCCCCGACGGCTCCCGCAAGCGCCCGATCATGCTGCATCGGGCTCTCTTCGGCTCGATCGAACGGTTCTTCGGTGTGCTGCTCGAGCACTTCGCCGGCAACTTCCCGGTGTGGCTCGCCCCCGTGCAGGTGCTGGTGTTGCCGGTCGCCGAGGACCACACCGAGTACGCGTCGACCGTCGAGACGACCCTGCGCGACGCCGGGATCCGGGTCGAGACCGTCGAGGCCAACGACCCGCTCGGCAAGCGGATCCGCAACGGCAAGATGCAGAAGTTGCCCTACATCCTCGTCGTCGGCGGCGATGACGTCGCCAACGGCACGGTCGGGGTCAACCAGCGAGGGAGCGACGGTGCCGAGCGCGACGTCCCTCTCGCCGACTTCGTGGCCCGGGTCGTCGACGAAGACGCCACTCGCGTCTGAGTCGGCGCGCCGCACGCGATCGACACGATGGACTTCCTCGACTCCGGCTGGCGGGTCGCCAACTGGCCCGACAAGGGCGGCGACGGCTTGCCCCATGCGAATCTGCCGCGCGAGGAGGGCAAGAGCCTGTTCGAGTCGCTCGAGCAGAGCGACCTGCCCGACGAGCGGACCTACATCGTGTGGCGGGGCGAGCGGACCTTCGTGATCCTGAACGTGTTCCCCTACACCAGTGGCCACGTCATGGTGCTGCCCCGCGTCGCCTTGCCCTCGTTGATCGACCTCGACGACGACGTCCACGACGAGCTGTGGCGCACCGTGCGGACCACGATGCGGGTGGTGAAGGCCGCGTTCCGGCCCCAGGGCATGAACGTGGGCATCAACGAGGGCGAGGCCGGCGGCGGATCGGTGCCCAGCCATCTCCACGTGCACGTCGTGCCCCGGTGGAACGCCGACACCAACTTCATGACGACGACGGCCGAGGCCCGGGTGCTGCCGATGAGTCTTCGAGATACCTGGCAGCGGCTTCGCGACGCCTGGCCCGACGAGTGAGCCGAGTCGAGGGTTAGCCTCACAGCCGTGAGTGAGACCCCCACACCCTCTGGCGAACCGGCCGGCGACGAGCTCCCCGACGACCTCCAGCCGGCCCTGGTCGATCCCGAGGACTACCTCTTCCCCAACAACAACCGGCGCCGGGTGCCGGGGCTGATCTACCTCGCCTGCGCGGCGGGGCTCATCGCCCTCTACGTGAGCCGAGGCGAGGGGGTGCTCGTCAACCGTGGTCTCCTGCTCGCTGCCGGCATCCTCGCCGTCGTGGGCGTCTACTCCTTCGTCGCCGGCTGGAACCTCGACGTCGACGAGCGCGACGCCCTCGTGGCGTCGATCAACGAGCTCGGCTTCCCGGTCGGCCACGCCTCGGCCCAGATGGGTTGGCGGGGCCTGCTCAGCCGCCCGACGTGGCGCATGCTCGTCTACTCCAACGAGAACCCGCCCACGAAGCGGGCGCTGGTGCTGGTCGACGGGGTCGACGGTCGTGTGGTCGACGCGATCGTCGAGGACAACCCCGAGGACTGGACCAAGTTCGAGGACTGAGCCTCTCCCTTTCGCTCCCTGCCTGACAGAGCTTTCTTGTCGCGCAACTAGTAGCGACGTCGGTCACAGTGCTAGGAACACGTTCCTAGCGCACGCTGCCGAAGGGGGAATGCCGTGGGCACCTGGAATTACGCCGACATCTTCGAGGTCATCGCCGAACAGGCGCCCGACCGGGAGGCGGTCGTCCACCGCGACGTCCGCCGGACCTGGGGGGACTTCGAGGCCCGGGCCAACGGGCTGGCCCGTCATCTGCTCGACGCCGGGCTGCCCCATCAGGCCGCCGTCGCCCAGTACCTCTACAACGGGCCCGAATACCTCGAGTCGATGTTCGCCGCCTTCAAAGCGGCCTACGTGCCGGTGAACACCAACTACCGCTACACCGCGGACGAGCTCCGCTACCTGTGGGACAACGCCGATGCCGGCGCCGTCGTCTTCCACGGCAGCTTCGCCGACACGATCGATTCGATCCGCGCCGACCTCCCGGGCATCAAGGCCTGGCTGTGGGTCGACGACGGCTCGGGCCCCTGCCCCGACTGGGCCACCGACTACGAGGTCGCCGCCTCGATCGAGGCCGAGCGCGTCGTGCCCCCGTGGGGCCGCAGCGGCGACGACCTCAACATGCTCTACACCGGCGGCACCACCGGCATGCCCAAGGGCGTCATGTGGCGCCAGGACGATCTGGTCGTGCGCCTCGGCGCCACCCTCGGTATGGGCTTCGACGAGGACGGCACGATCGCCGACCTCGACGGCGCCTTCGCCGAACCCGGCAGCCGCGGCATGCCGGCCTGCCCGCTGATGCACGGCACCGGCGGGTTCACCGCCCTCACCACGCTGTGCGGCGGCGGCACGGTCGTGACCCTGCCGAGCCGTACCTTCGACGCCACCGAGTTCCTCGACGTCGTCGAGGCCGAGGGCGTGCAGAGCACCGCGGTGGTCGGTGACGCCTTCGGCAAGCCGATCCTGCGGGCCCTCGACGCCCAGCCCGACCGCTGGGACCTGAGCTCGCTGGTCGCCATCGTCTCCTCCGGCGTGATGTTCAGCCAGGAGACCAAGCAGGGCCTGCTCGGCCACAACCCGACGATGTTGATCATGGACGCCTTCTCGAGCTCGGAGGCCCTCGGTATGGGCCAGTCGGTGTCGGGTGGGGGAGCGATGGCCAAGACCGCCAAGTTCGAACTCAGCCCCGACACGATCGTCATCGACGAGACCAACCGGCCCCTCCAGCCCGGCTCGGAAGAGATCGGCCGTCTCGCCGTCGGAGGCCGCCAGCCCCTCGGCTACTACAAGGACCCCGAGAAGACCGCCCGCACCTTCCTCGAGATCGACGGCAAGCGCTACTCGTGCCCCGGCGACTACGCCACCATCGAGGCCGACGGCACGATCAACCTGCTCGGGCGCGGCTCGGTGTGCATCAACACCGGCGGCGAGAAGGTCTTCCCCGAGGAGGTCGAGGAGGTCCTCAAGACCCACCCGGCGATCGCCGATGCCGTCGCCGTCGGTGTTCCCGACGAGAAGTTCGGCGAGGCGGTCACCGCGGTGGTCGAGGCCGCCCCTGGTGTCAACATCGACGAGGCCGACGTCATCGCCCACGTCAAGCAGAAGCTCGCCAGCTACAAGGCGCCCAAGCGGGTGGTCGTCGTCTCGGGCATCGGCCGGGCCCCCAACGGCAAGGTCGACTACAAGCGCCTCCGGGGCGAGGCGGTCGACGCCCTCGCCCTCACCTGAGGGCGCTCGTTCGCGTGACGATCTGACGACGAGGGAACCGGCGACCCGGTTCGGACGTCGGAACAGGTATGGACTCCCCCCATCTCGTTCCGGCGGCCGCCCGCCGGTTCCTCGTCGTCCTTGCCGCCCTCGCCCTGCTCGCCGTCGCGTGCGGGGGCGACGGATCGGACGGCACGGCGACCGAGGACGACACCAGCGCCACCACCCCGAGCGACACCACCTCGCCCACCGGCGAGGTCGATGCCGGCGGCGAGACCACCACGACCGACCCGGATGACGGCGAAGCGGTCGACGGTGACACCACTGACGGTGACACGACTGACGGTGACACAGCCGAGGATCTCGCGTGGTTCGACGACCTGGTGTGGACCGTGATGGCGGTCGACTGGGACGACGAGCTGAATGTGCGGGCCGATCCCGACCCGGGCGCCGAGATCGTCGCCACGCTGGCGCCGTGGTCGCAGGCCTTCACCGGCCTGGCCAAGACTGTCGACGTCGACGGGGCCCGCTGGCGGATGGTCGAGACCGACGACGGCACGACCGGCTGGGTCAACGCCCGCTACATCGTCGCCCAGCCCGCCGAGCTCACCGCAGCCGACGAGGCCGTGTTGGCCGACGCCACCTCCGGCCTCGTCTACTGGGCGCTCGGCGTCGACGACCACGGCGCAGCGCCCCGCCTCGCCGACCGGGCGCTGTGGGTGGGCGGCATCGGCGTCTATGCCGACTTCCCGATGTGGAGCTGGATCCCTGTGGCCCAGGCCGACGAGGCGGCCGAGTGGACGACCACCCGCACCTTCGAGCTCGACCTCGAGGTCGACGGCTACGAATGTGGCAGCGACTGCGACAAGACGATCGTCGAGTTCCTCCATCTCGACCAGCTCGGCGACGAGTGGACGGTCACCGTCGAGAGCGACCTCGACCCCGAGACGAACGGGTTCATCGACGGGCCCTTCGCCGACGCGCCCGACGGCTTCCACCGAGCGGTGATCGACAAGCCGGCCAGCGAGGGCGTCGACGCCGACGGCAACCCGATGATCGAACTCGACTGGCAGCGGATCCACGTGGTCCACGACTGGAGCACCGCCGACGACGGTGACCCCCGCCTGTTCCTGATCAACACCTGGGGCTGGACGCCCTGACGCGCCGGCCCGCCGGCGTCAGCCCGCGAGACGGTCGAGCAGGTCCTCGATCGCGCTCAGCGCGCCGATCTCGGTGCGGGCCAGCTCGGCCCCCAGCGCGGCGGGGGTGGTCGTGCCGCCACCGGCGACCCGTACCGCTCGGGTGAGCTCGGTCGCCGCGGCCGACTCGAGGCGATCGGCGGCTCGTTCGGCGTCGTCGGCGAGGGCGTCGACGGCCTGGGCGGGCGACATCCCCGTCCCCGGTACGTCGAGGAAGTGCCGTTCGCTCGCATCGAGGGCGGCCGCAGCGACGACCGGGTCGTCGTGATCGAGCGCCTTCGACAGCTCGTTCTCGACGAGGGCGGCCGCCTGGGCGGCCTGCTCGAAGCGGCCCCGGAGCGACGGCTCGGCGCCGTCGGGGGCGTCGATCGCCGCCATGACGGCGGCGTCGAGGGCGGCCCTCGACGCCAATCCGCCGAAGCGTCGTCGCAGCGATCGCAGGGTGATCACGAGATCTCGAGGAGCGAGCTTGTCGAAACGGTCGGCCACGGCGCGAAACCTAGTCTGCCGCCCCCACACGTCGCCCACTGGTAGCCTGAGCCCCATGTTCGACGGCAGTCTTCGCAAACCGTTCGATGCGACGGTCGCCCCCATCGGCCGGGGCCTGCAGCGCATCGGCGTCTCACCCGACATGATCACCGCCGTGGGTGTCGGCATGGCCGGCGCGTGCGCGGTCGCCATCGGTACCGGCAACTTCTTCACCGCCTTCGTGTTGCTCCTGGCCACCGGCCTGCCCGACGCGCTCGACGGCGCAGTCGCCAAGGCCGGCGGCACCGCCGGGCCCCGTGGCGCCTACCTCGACTCGGTCTCCGACCGCCTCTCCGACGGCCTCCTGTTCGCCGGCGCCGGCTGGTATCTCGCCGGTACCGACGAGCCACGCATGGCGATGCTGCCCTTCGCCCTGTTCATCGCCGCCAGCCTCGTCTCCTACCAGCGGGCCAAGGCCGAGTCGCTCGGCTGGGAGGCCAAGGGCGGCTTGATGGAGCGTGCGGAGCGATTCATCGCCCTCGCCGTCGGCCTCGCCTTCTCGTCGCTGTTCGTGCCGGTCCTGTGGCTGATGCTCGCGCTCACGGGCCTCACGGTGATCACTCGATTCATCAAGGTCTGGACTCAGGCCACGGCCGCCCGTCCCGGTCACGCCGGCGACGTCGCTCGCACCCGGATCGCCCGCCGCCAGGAACGCATCAGCGCCCGTCAGGCCCGCACCCAGGAGCTCCGAGGTCGGGCCCGTCAGGCCCGACGGCGTGAGCGTGCCCGGCGGACCCGCTGAGCTGCCGAGGCGTCGGCGCTGACCGACGCCCGCTCGTGAGACCATGAGCCGCCGGCTCCCCAGCGGCCCTCGCCTGATGATGGGCGTCGCGACCGTGGCCGCCTACGCCGGCCCGATGCGGGCGACGACCTGGGCGGCCCGCACGCTGTCGCGCCTTCTCGCTCGGGTCGACCCCGACCGGACCGAGGCATTGCGCGACAACCTCCGACACGTCCGCCCGGCGGCCACCGACGGTGAGCTCGACGAACTGGTCGAGTCGTCCCTCGCCACCTACGCCCGCTACTGGGTCGAGATGCTCCGCCTGCCCCGCATGTCGGCATCCGCGATCGACGCCGGTTTCGCGGTCGAGGGCTACGAACACCTCGAGGCGTCCCTGGCCGAGGGCAAGGGGCCGATCCTGGTGCTGCCCCACCTCGGCGGGTGGGAGTGGGCAGCGGCGTGGTTGGGGCGGGTCGGCGACATCGGCGGCGTGACGGCCGTGGTCGAACGCCTCGAGCCGCCCGACGTGCACGACTGGTTCGAGCGGACCCGCTCGGCCTACGGGGTCGAGGTCGTCGCCCTCGGTGACGACGACGCGATGGTGCGCCTCCTCGACGCGGTCAAGCGGTGCCAGATCATCTGCCTCCTCGCGGACCGCGACCTCGGCGGCAACGGTCTCGACGTCGAGTTCTTCGGGGAGACGACCACCCTGCCCGCCGGGCCGGCACTGCTCGCTCGACGGAGCGGGGCGCCCCTGTTGCCCACCAGCGTGTTCTTCCGGGGCGACACCAGGGTCTGTCGGCTCGGGCCACCGATCCGCAGCGACCGATCCCTCCGGCTGCGCGACGACCTCGCCGTGACGACGCAAGCCATCGCCGACGGTCTGGCCGAGCACATCGACGCCCACCCTGGGCAGTGGCACGTGCTGCAGCGCATCTGGCCCGAAGCGGCCGACGCCGACCAGGCCGGCGGGGGAGAGGTGGCGCCAGCGTGCGAGTCGGCCTGATCTGTCCCTACAGCCTCGGCGTCTGGGGTGGCGTCCAGGCCCAGGTCCTCGGGCTTGCCCGCTCGCTGCGATCCGCCGGCGTGGCCGCCCAGGTGTTGGCGCCCTGTGACGGGATGCCGCCCGAACCGTGGGTGACCCCGCTCGGCAACTCGGTGCCCTTCGCCGAGAACGGTTCGGTCGCACCCCTCGCCCCCGACGTCGCCGCCCAACTCCGCACCCTCGGGGCGGTCTGGGACGAACGCTTCGACGTGCTCCACCTCCACGAACCCCTCGCCCCGGGACCGACCCTCACCGCGGTGACCGTGAAGCCGGTGCCCCTCGTCGGGACGTTCCACGCCAACGGTCAGGTCGGCGCCTACCGCTGGCTCCGCCCCCTGTTGCGCAAGCTCACCGAACGCATCGACACCAAGGTCGCGGTGTCGGAAGCGGCGGCCGACATGGCCCGCCGCCACCTCGGCGGGCGCTACGAGGTGCTCTTCAACGGCATCGAGGTCGAGCGGTTCGCCGCCGCGCCGACCATGGCCAAGGACGGGCCGACGATCTTCTTCCTCGCCCGCCACGAACCTCGCAAGGGCCTCGCCGTCCTGCTCGAGGCGCTGCGGTTCCTTCCCGACGACGTGCGGGTCTGGGTCGGCGGTGACGGCCCCGAGACCCCGGCACTGCGCCAACGCTTCGGCCACGACGACCGCATCGAGTGGCTGGGTCCGATCGACGACGCCGAGAAGGCGGCGAGACTGTCGTCGGCCGACGTGTTCTGCGTCCCTTCGACGGGCGGCGAGAGCTTCGGCGTCGTCCTCCTCGAGGGCATGGCGGCCGGCACCCCGGTCGTCGCCAGCGACCTGGCCGCCTATCGGGTCACCTCGGGCGACGGGCGCGACGCCCGGCTCTTCCCGGTCGGCGACCCCGGCGGTCTCGCCGCCGCCCTCACCGTCGCCCTCGAAGGCGGCGCCGGCATCGAGACGATGGTCGAACGGGGACGCGAGCGGGCCGATGCTCTGTCGATGGAGCGTCTCGCCGATGCCTACATCCGCCGCTACGAACGGGTGGCGCTCGCCGGCTGAACAGGTGCGACAGGTGCGGCACCCGGGGTGGTGACTCGGGTGGCATCGCCGACCCGTCGGCACCGGGTAGCCTGCTGCGATCGTGTCCGTTCATCCCGCGCTCCGGTCCACCGTCGCCCTCCTGGCCGTGCTCGTCGGCCTCGCCGTGGCGATCCCGCTGCTCGTGCTGACCTTGTGGGCCGGCATGCCGTGGTGGCCCGTGCCGATCCTGGCGATCGGCGTCGGCGTCGTGACCGCCGGCGTGCTCGTCCAAGGCTCGCTCGACCGTGTGATCGAGTCGTTCGGGCCCCTCGCCCCGACCGACGACGAGCGGCTGTCGAACCTGGTCGAGGGGCTCTCGCTCTCGCTCGGCCTCGACGAACCGGAGCTCTTCGTGATCGCCGACAAGGGCGCCAACGCCGCCGCCGTCGCCGATGGCGACCGGTCGATGCTGATCGTCACCGACCGCCTCCTCGGCGAACTCGATCGGATGTGCATGGAGGGCGTCGTGGCGGAGCTCCTCGTCAGGATCAAGGACGGCGACGCAGTCGTCGCCACCCAGGTGGCCGGCATCCTGGCTCCTCGGATGGAGGGCCCGCTGGCCCCCGTGCTGGGCGGCATCGCCCGCAAGGCGATGGCCGACGCACTCGACACCGACCGCGACCTCCTCGCCGATCAAGCCGCAGCCGCCGCCACCCGGTACCCGCCGGGTCTGGCCGCCGCCCTGGCGACGATCGACAAACTCGGAGCTCGCACCTCGGCCACGAACCGGCAGAACGATCACCTGTGGATCGCTCCGTCGCTGGGCGACGAGGCCGTCATCCCCCACGTCCCGCTCGAATGGCGGGTCGACATGTTGCTGGAGATCTGATGACCTTGCGTACCCGTGCGGCTCTCGCCGCGCTCGTGGCGACGATGACCGCGGCCGCCTGCACCGGCGGTGGCGACGACGCCGCCGAACTGACGACGACCACCGACGGCACTGCCGACACGACCACCACGAGCGAGGTGATGGTCGACGACACCACCACGACCTCGGCGGCCCCCGCCCCGGCCGGTCCCGGCATGCCCCTCACCGGACTTCCGATCGACGAGTCGATCGCCGACCGTCCGGCACTGGTGATCAAGATCGACAACCATCCCCGGGCCCGCCCCCAGACCGGACTCGACCTCGCCGATCTCGTGTTCGAGGTGCGGGCCGAGGGCGTCACACGTTTCATGGGGGTGTTCCACAGCCAGACCCCGGACCCCGTCGGGCCGGTGCGTTCGTCCCGCACGTCGGACTTCGACCTGCTGCGCGGCCTCGACAACCCCCTCTACGCGTCGAGCGGCGGCAACGACTACGTCGCCAACGGTCTCCGGAACCTGCCGATCCAGCAGGCCACCGCCCTCAGCCTGACCGATCAGTACTTCCGCGACGGTTCCCGCCCGGCGCCTCACAACCTCTACTCCAACGCCAGCTCGCTCTGGGAGCTGGCGGCCGAGGACTCGACCGCACCGGGCGCCTGGTTCACCTACCGCGATGAGGGTGACGAGCTGTCGTCGTCGGCCACCGAGATCACCGGCGCCGTGACGGTCTCCTACCGAGGCAGCCCCGTCGTGACCCACACCTGGGACGCCGCGGTCGGCGGCTGGCTCCGTACCCAGGACGGCCGGCCCCACACCACGATCGGCGGCGACCAGCTCGCCCCCGAGAACGTCGTGATCATGGTGGCGGACTACCGGGTGTCGGCCGCCGACCCGGCCTCCCCCGAGGTCGTCTCGGTCGGCACCGGCCAGCTCTACGTCCTCACCGACGGCCATGCCATCACGGGCACCTGGAGTCGCGAGACCGCGGAAGGTAAGCCCGAGCTCGTCGACGACAGCGGCAACGAGATCGCACTCACCCGCGGTCGCACCTGGATCCTGATGCCCGAACCGGGCGACGTGACGCTGCCCGCCTCCTGAAGAAGTGGCCTGCTCGGTGCGCCGAGGTTGGCAGGCCACTTCTACACTCCGGTGCCATGTCTGAGCGTGGATCGACCGAAGCAACTGCCGAACAGGGCTCGATGCGGGTCAAGCGGGGCCTGGCCGAGATGCTGAAGGGCGGGGTGATCATGGACGTGGTCACCCCCGACCAGGCCAAGGTGGCCGAGGACGCCGGCGCCGTCGCCGTCATGGCCCTCGAGCGCGTGCCGGCCGACATCCGCCGCGACGGCGGCATCGCCCGCATGAGCGACCCCTCGATGATCGAGGGCATCCAGGAGGCCGTCACCATCCCCGTGATGGCCAAGGTCCGTATCGGCCACTTCGTCGAAGCTCAGATCCTGCAGTCGCTCGGCGTCGACTACATCGACGAGTCCGAGGTCCTCACCCCGGCGGACGAGACCCACCATGTCGACAAGTTCGGCTTCCAGGTGCCCTTCGTGTGCGGCGCCACCAACCTCGGAGAGGCCCTCCGCCGCATCTCCGAGGGCGCCTGCATGATCCGCTCGAAGGGCGAGGCCGGCACCGGCAACATCGTCGAGGCCGTTCGTCACCTTCGTTCGATCACCGGCGACATCCGCCGCATCACCCAGTCCGACGAGGCCGAACTGTTCGAGTGGGCCAAGCAGCTCCGGGCACCGCTGCCTCTCGTGCAGGAGATCGCCCGAACCGGCGAGTTGCCTGTGCCGCTGTTCTGCGCCGGCGGCATCGCCACCCCGGCCGACGCCGCGATGGCCATGCAGCTCGGCGCTCAGTCGGTGTTCGTCGGCTCCGGCATCTTCAAGAGCGAGGACCCCGCGCCGCGTGCCCGGGCCATCGTCGAGGCCACGACCAACTACCTCGATGCGGGTGTGCTGGCCAAGGTGTCTCGCGGTCTCGGCGCTCCGATGACGGGGATCGGCATGGACGACACGATCACCTTCGCCGACCGCGGCTGGTGAGCCCGACCGTCGGCGTCCTCGCCCTCCAGGGAGCCTTCGCTCGCCACGCAGATGTGGCGCGGCGGTGCGGCGCGGACGTCGTCGAGGTGCGCACACCGTCCCAGCTCGACGCCGTCGACGCCCTGATCATGCCGGGCGGCGAGTCGACGACGATGTCGAAGCTGCTCGACCTCAATCACCTCCGAGGCCCGCTCGCCGAGCGGATCGACGAAGGACTGCCGATCTTCGGCACGTGTGCCGGCATGATCCTGCTCGCCACCGAGGTGCTCGACGGTCGAGCCGACCAGGGCAGCTTCGGAGCGGTCGACCTCACGGTGCGTCGCAACGTCTACGGCCGCCAGATCGACTCGTTCGAGGAGGACCTCGACATCGAGGGACTCGACACCCCGTTCCGGGCCGTGTTCATCCGGGCCCCCGGCGTCGAACGGGTCGGCGAGCGCGTCGAGGTGCTCGCCACCGAGGGCGGTCGGCCCGTGCTGTGTCGGCAGGGCAACGTGCTCGTCGCTTCGTTTCATCCCGAACTCACCGGCGACGACCGGCTCCACCGGGTCTTCATCGAGCAGGTCGCCGTCGCCTGAGGGGCCGGCCGTCGACGGTTCCGTGCCGGGTGGCGGCCAGCCGGTATCCTGCGGCCCATGTCGGGTCACTCCAAATGGGCAACGATCAAGCACAAGAAGGGCGCCGCTGACGCCAAGCGGGGCAAGCTGTTCGCCAAGCTCATCAAGCAGGTCGAGGTCGCAGCCCGCCAGGGTGGTGGCGACCCCGAGTCCAACCCGACGCTGCGAACCATGTTCCAGAAGGCTCGCGACAACTCGGTGCCCCTCGACACGATCGAGCGGGCGGTCAAGCGCGGTACCGGCGAGCTCGAGGGCGTCAACTACGAGTCGATCACCTACGAGGGCTACGCCCCCGGTGGTGTCGCCCTGCTGATCGACGTGCTCAGCGACAACCGCAACCGCACCGGCGCCGAGATCCGGTCACTGCTGTCGAAGAACGGCGGCAACCTGGCCGAGCCGGGGTCGGTCGCCTGGCAGTTCGAGCGCAAGGGCATCGTGAAATTGCCCCGCTCGGTCGAGGAGGACGACGTGATGATGGTCGGCCTCGAGGCCGGCGCCGAGGACATCGAGGACCTCGGCGAGGTCTGGCAGGTCGTGTGTGACCCGTCGGACGTCAACGACCTGCGGACCGCCCTCGAGGAGGCCGGTGTGGAGGTCGACGAGAGCGACACCACGATGATGCCGACCAACACCGTGCCGATGGCCGAGGCGGCCGATGTGCAAGCCGTGCTGCGGCTCGTCGACATCCTCGACGACCACGACGACGTGCAGGACATCTACTCCAACATCGATATCGCCGACGACGTCGACCTCGAGGCCTGACGGGTCGCTGGGCCCGACGGGCTCAGATGCCGCCGGCCACGCCGAGGAGGCGTGAGCGGGTGACCGAACGGACTCCGCGGGTCAGCAGGAACAGCGCCAACACCCAGGCGACCGCGCCGAGCGCGAGGGGCACCCATCCGGCCCCGAAGAGCACGCCGGTGGCCTGGCTGTAGGCGATCATGATCAGTGGCAGGCTGACGAGCCCGGACGCCTGCTGGGCGGCCGTGGTCGAACGGACCCGGGCCGAGAGCCGCAACACGAGCGACAGACAGATCGCCAGGAACGGCGGCAGGACCCACAGGATCATCACCCACCATTGCGCGGTGGGGAAGAACCAGCCGCCGACCTCGGGGCCGACCGTCAGGTTGACGATCAGGCTGTAGAGGCCGAATCCGATCGCGGTGGTGAGGTAGCCGGGAACGAGGCTGGCGATCAGCTTGCCGAGGTAGATCTCGCGCACGCCGGCGGGGGAGTGGGCGAGGAACTCGCCGGTGCCCCGCTCGCGCTCGCCGACGATCGTGGCGGCGCCGACGGCGGTCGAGATCGTGAGGGGCACGACCACGGCGACGGGGGCGAACAGGAACACCGCCAGGGCGTAGCCGGTCTGGCCCTGCGGGGTGTCGCCCCGGATCTGATCCTGGGCCGACTGGGGCAACACCTCGAGGGTCTGCGACACCTGGTTGACGACCTCGATGTCGCCGATCCGGGTGATCGTCAACAGCAACACGGTGGGGACGAACACGAAGAAGATCGACCCGAGGATGGTCATCGGGAGCCAGAAGTCCTTGGCCTGGGCCAGCTGCTTGAGGTCGGTGCGGGTCACCGTCCAGAGTCGGCCCCAGTCGAGGCCGTCTCGGCGCTTCTCATTGCGGCTGTCGGACGTGGTGCCGGTCTGGCCGTCGGTCCTGATCGCGCTCATCGGTTTGCTCCTGCCGGAGTCGGGGTGGTCAGTCGGCCAGCGGCCGGGCGGCCGGTGGCCCCGCCGGGCGGTGGGAGTTCGCCCTCGGTCGAGCCGTGTTCGCGGCGGACGGCGAAGTAGAGGTCCTCGAGGGTGGGGGTGAACGGGCGCACGGCAGTGATCGACGCACCGGCTCGCACCAAGGCCGCGACGAGGGTCGGGACGGCGGCGAAGTCGGTGAGGCGCAGTTCGGCGCCGCTCGCGGTGAGCTCGCCGCCGATCACACCGTCGTGGCAGAGCAAGGCGTCGAGGCCGTGGCCGCCCTCGGTGGCGATCGTGACCATCGGGTCGGGCCAGAACTGGCGGGCCAGGTCGCTCGGGGCGCCCGACAGCAAGCTGGTGCCGTGCTGCATCACGACCACCTCGTCGGCGAGGCCCTCGGCCTCGAGGAGGAGGTGGGTGCACATCAGCACGGTGCGGCCCTCGCCGGTCATGTCGCGGATCAGCTCGAGCACGGCGTGGGCCGACTCGGGATCGAGGCCGCTGGTCGGCTCGTCGAGCAGGAGCAGGTCGGGACGATGGAGCACGGCCCGGGCGAGGGCGAGGCGGGTCTTCATGCCGGTCGAGTAGCCGCCGACCTGGTGGTCGAGGGCGGCGTCGATCCCGAACTGGGTGGCGGCCTCGCGGATCCGGTCGTCGGCGCCGGTGCCCCGGCCGAGTCCGTAGAGCTCGGCGGCGTAGCGCAGGTTGTCCCACCCCGAGAGGCGGTCGTAGAGCGACGGTTTGGCCGACACCACGCCGCAGCGAGAGCGGACCTCCTGGCCGTCGGGGCCGTCGGGGACCATGCCGAACACCCGGACCGAGCCCCGGTCGGGGCCGAGGGCGCCGGTGATCATGCGGATGGCGGTGGTCTTGCCGGCTCCGTTGGGTCCCAGCAGCACGGTGATCGAGCCCCGAGGGACCTCGATCGTCAGATCGGTGAGCGCCTGCACGTCGCCGAAGAACCGGTCGACGCCGGCGACGTCGACGATCAGGTCACGGGCTGGGCGGGACGGAACGGCTTCCACCCGAGGCCTATCGGCAGCCAGGTCCCAGAATTCACTGGCAGGTTCTGCCCGCATGGGGTTCGTTGTTGCCAAAGAACCACCGTGCGCCCCTCGGGGCGGGCTGGGCGCCGGATTCGTTGAACGGTTCTGCCCGTATGGGGTTCGTTGTCACCATTGTCCCGCGAGATGTGGTTCGTTGTTGCCGAAGTACCGCCGGCAGGGGGCACACCGAGTGGAGTCTCGGGGTGGTGGCATGAGCCCGTTCCGTGGTCGGACCCACTAGGGTCGTACAGGTGTTCGTGCTCGGCGTCGACCCCGGTCTGTCCCGCTGCGGGTTCGCCGTCGTCGAACCCCAGCGACGCGGTGGCCGTCCCGTATCGATCGGTGTGATCCGTACCGACCCCGATCGCCCGACCCCCGAGCGCCTCGGCGAGATCGCCCGGGAGATCGACGACCTGATCGCCGAGTTCCGACCCGCCGCCGTGGCGGTCGAGCGGATCTTCTTCCAGAACAACGTGCGGACGGCCGTGTCGGTGGCCCAGGTCTCGGGCATCGTGATGGCCGCCGCCGTTCGCAGCGGCGCCGTCGTCGCCGACTACTCGCCGAACCAGATCAAGGCCGCCGTCACCGGCGACGGGCGGGCCGACAAGAAGCAGGTGCAGACCATGGTCCAGTCCCTCCTCGGCCTCAACGGGCTGCCGAAGCCGGCCGATGCCGCCGACGCCGCAGCCATCGCGCTCTGCCACCTCGCACATGCACCGCGGGTCGAGTTGCGAGCGTCAGCGAGCAACTCGGTAAGTGACGAGGCGCTCAGCGCCGAGGAACGACGATGATCGGGTCGCTGCGGGGTGTGCTTCTCGAGCAGCCCAAGGTCGACAAGGGCTCGGCGGAGGTGCTGCTGGAGGTCGCCGGCGTCGGGTACCGCTTGACGGTCACCGCCGGGACGCTGCAGCGGCTTCAGGTCGGCGAGGAGTCGTTCCTCTACGTGCACCACCATTTCTGGGAGGCCGACCAGAAGCTGTTCGGCTTCGCCACCCGCGACGAACGCGATGCCTTCGAGGGACTGCTCGGCGCCCACAAGGTCGGTCCGGCCCTCGCCCTCGCTGTGATCGCCACCTACCCGCCGGCGGAGTTGGCCCGCGTCCTCGCCACCGACGACGTCGACGCCCTCTGCGAGGTGCCCGGGGTCGGCAAGAAGACCGCCCAGCGACTCCTCGTCGACCTCAAGTCGGTGCTGGTGCTGCCGGTGCTCGACACCGAAGACGGCCAGCCGATCGACCTCACCGAGGCCGGCGCCGCCACCGAGGTCCTCACCGACGTCCGCCAGGCGCTCGACGCCCTCGGGTACGGGCCCGAAGAGATCCAGCGAGCGATCAAGGCTCTCGACCCCACCGAGGTGGCCGCTGCGGCCGACGGTGGCGGGTCGGGTGCGCTGCTCAAGAAGGCCCTGCGGACCCTGGCGGCCGGCTGATGGCCCGCGAGGAGTGGGTCGAACCCGAGGCGACGGTCGAGGAGAAGCCGGGCGGCGTGAACGACGAGGGCGGGCTCCGGCCCCGCTCGCTCGACGACTTCGTCGGCCAGACCGAACTCAAGGAACGCCTCGGCGTGATCCTCGAGGCGGCGCGCGGCCGAGGCCAGGCCGTCGACCACCTCTTGTTCGCCGGTCCGCCCGGACTCGGCAAGACCACCCTTGCCGGCATCGTCGCCACCGAGGTCGGGGCGCACTTGACGGTCACCTCCGGTCCGGCGATCGAGAAGGCGGGCGACCTGGCGTCGATCCTGTCGAACCTCGAGGGCGGCGACGTGTTGTTCATCGACGAGATCCACCGGCTGCCACGCGCGGTCGAGGAGGTCCTCTACCCGGCGATGGAGGACCGTCAGATCGACGTGATGCTCGGCAAGGGGCCCGCCGCCCGGTCGATCCGCTTCGAGCTGGAGCCGTTCACCCTGGTCGGGGCCACCACCCGCACCGGCCTGATCACCGGGCCGCTGCGCGACCGGTTCGGCTTCCACTTCCGGCTCGAGTTCTACTCGCCGGCCGACCTCGAGGCGATCGTGCTGCGGGCAGCAGCGATCCGCGAGGTGCCGATCGATGCCGCTGGCGCCTATGAGATCGCCCGCCGCAGCCGCGGCACCCCCCGCATCGCCAACCGACTGCTGGCCCGGGTGCAGGACTATGCCGACGTCCGGGGCACCGGCACGATCGACCAGGAGTCGGCGGCCGATGGCCTCGCCCTGTTCGGCATCGACGAGCGTGGGCTCGACAAGATCGACCGCACCCTGCTCGAGAATCTGTGCGTTCACTTCGGCGGTGGGCCGGTCGGGCTCAAGACCCTCGCGATCAGCGTGGCCGAGCCCTCCGAGACGGTCGAGGACGTGATCGAGCCGTTCCTGATCCAGCAGGGCCTCATGCTCCGTTCATCGCAAGGGCGCATCGCCACCCCCGCGGCCTGGCAGCACCTCGGTCTCCCCGTCCCCGACGGCACCCCGCTGCCACCTCCGGACACCCCGCCGCTCTTCAGCTGATCAGATCGCGCAACGGGGGCATCGAGCGCTTGATGTTGCGTTGTCGCTGCGCGGACTGGGAGGTGTTCACGATGATCTCGACGTTCACGAATCGTGAGTTCGAGCAAGAGACCAGTCAGGCCATGCGGGCTGCGGCCGAAGGGCCGGTCTACGCCGCCGACCGGGATCATCCTTCGTACGTCCTTCTCAACGACGAGCAGTACCTCCAACTCCTCGGAGCCGGTCGC
>JAWSVN010000183.1:0-7468 GCA_033851875.1 Acidimicrobiales bacterium | reverse complement strand
CGGCGAAGGGGAGTAGTTCCTCGCCGGGAGATCGACACGCTGGGTGATGAGCCCCGGTCCCCGGGCCCGCAAGGGTGAGCAAGACCTTCGACCAGGCATCATCCGATGCCCGGTCGAGTCGTGCGCTCACCCTGCAGCTCCTCTGCCAGGTGGTCACCCGAAACGTCCGGGCCTTCCCCGAAAGCACCACCCCAATGGACGCCTTCCTCCTCTCGACCGGCATCATCTTCCTCGCCGAACTCGGCGACAAGAGTCAGCTGATGGCGATGACCCTCGCCGCCCGCTACCGGGCCACGACGATCCTGGCCGCGATCACCGTGGCCACCGCCGTGGTCCACCTGTTCAGTGTGCTCGCCGGCGCTGCCGTCGGCGCCGCCTTGCCGACCGACGTGGTCAACATCGTCGCCGGACTCGCGTTCCTGGTGTTCGCCGCCTGGACGATCCGCGGCGACGAACTCGGCGACGACGACGAGGCCCGCGCCGCGACGGCCGGGCGATCGGTGTTCTGGACCGTCGCCGTCGCCTTCTTCCTCGCCGAACTCGGCGACAAGACGATGCTGGCGACCGTCACCCTCGCCGCCGACGAGGATCTGCTCGGCACCTGGATCGGTTCGACGGTCGGCATGGTCGCCGCCGACGCCTTGGCGATCGTGGTCGGGCAGGTGCTCGGTCGCCGCCTCCCGCAGCGCACGGTCGAGATCGGCGCCGCCGTCGCGTTCGTCGTGTTCGGACTGTGGTTGATCGCCGAGGGCGCAGGCTGGCTCTGACGCCGCCACCGTCGTCCGGTGGTGACGAAGTGCAACCAATCGTTCGGCTCGTTTGGCTTTCGCGACAGTTTTCGACGCAGGATGCAAGGCAGCGGGTCGGGACCACCCGCGGCCAGCAACCGACACGAGGTGACCGCCCATGGCATGGGATTTCCAGACCGACCCCGAGTTCCAGGAGAAGCTCGACTGGGTCGAGAACTTCTGCAAGACCGAGCTCGAGCCGCTCCACTACGTCTTTCCCTACGCCGTGCGCTCGAAGCACCCGAAGGTCCGACAGCTCGTGACCGACCTGCAGCAGCAGGTGAAGGACCAGGGCCTGTGGGCCATCTTCCTCGACGAGGAACTCGGCGGCCCCGGCTTCGGTCAGCTCAAGCTCGGCCTGCTCAACGAGATCCTCGGCAAGTACCCGGCGGCCCCGCAGATGTTCGGCGCCGCGGCGCCCGACACCGGCAACATGGAGATGCTCGCCGCGTACGGCACCGATGAGCAGAAGAAGCGGTGGCTCGAGCCGCTGCTCGCCCAGGAGATGTTCTCGGCCTACTCGATGACCGAGCCCCAGGGCGGTTCGGACCCCAACCTGTTCAAGACGACCGCCATCCGCGACGGCGACGAGTGGGTCATCAACGGCGAGAAGTGGTTCACCAGCGCCGGGCGGGTGGCCGACATCCTCTTCGTGATGTGCACCAACGGCATGTACGTGGTGCCCCGCGAGACGCCGGGCGTCGAGATCATGCCCGAGCCTCGCAACCACAATCACATCATCTACAACGAGGTGCGGGTGCCCCTCGACCACCTCCTGGGCCCGGAGGACGGCGCGAAGGTGCTGGCCCAGCGCCGCCTGGGCGGCGGACGCATCCACCACGCGATGCGGACCATCGCGCAGTGCAAGCTGGCCTTCGACATGATGTGCGAGCGGGCGCTCAGCCGTGAGTCGCATGGCAAGACGATCGCCGAGCACCAGATGGTGCAGGAGAAGATCGCCGAGTCCTACGCCCAGATCAAGATGCTCCGCCTGTTCGTGCTCGAGTGCGCATGGAAGATCGACAACTCCTCCACTCAGGAGGTTCGCACCGACATCTCCGCCGTGAAGTTCACGATGGCCAAGGTGCTGCGAGACGTGTCGTTCAACGCCCTGCAGATCCACGGCTCGCTCGGCACGACCGACCTGACGCCCCTCCAGGCCATGTATGCCGGTGCCCCGACGATGGGCCTCGCCGATGGTGCTGACGAGGTCCACAAGGCCACCGTCGCACGCCGCGTGCTCAAGGGCTATCGCCCGCATGAGGGCTACTGGCCCCGTGAGTACATCCCGGCCAAGCGCGAGGCGGCGTGGGAGGCGTTCCAGCCCAAGTTCGAGGCCGACGCCGAGCTGCTCGAGGCGGCCGAGGGCTACAAGAAGTACTTCGCCAACCGCCGCTGACGTCACCCGGCAGTCGCCGTCTCGTTGCGCTCAGTCCCACATNNGCGTAGGTGAGGCGATCGGTGTCGGCGGGGTCGGCGCCGAACGCCCCCTTCAATCCGTCCAGGTCGAGTTCCCACTCCTCCTGCGCCACCCCGAGCTGCTGGGCGATCGACGCCCCATGCGTCATCGAGAAGTGGACGGCGATGTCGGTGACGACGGCGAACATGTCGAGCTCGGGCGCCAGGTTGGCGATGGCGCCGTCGAGGAAGATCAGGTTCTTCACGTACAGCATCAGCGACTTCGGCATCCGGGCGCCGTAGCCGAGCAGCGCCTTGATGATGCGCTGCAGCTCGTGGACCAGCTCCTCGGGATCCATCTTGGTCGGGTCGATCGGCGGGCCGTCGAGACCCAGGTCCCGGATGACGGCGTCGATGTCGGTGTCGGCCGGCAGGGCCCCGAGGTCGCGCAACGCCGCCACCTGGCCGGGCACGTCGTTGGCGGTGGCCGTCATCATCATCCGGAGGAAGGCCATGCGCTCGGCGTCGGTCAGACGACCGGTGATCCCGAAGTCGACGAGCGCGGTGCGGCCGTCGCGCTGCACGAACAGGTTGCCGCCGTGCAGGTCGCCGTGGAACACCCCGTGCATGAAGGCCCCCTCCAGGAAGCCGAGCATGCCGGTCTTGATGATCGCCTGGGTGTCGATGCCGGCGCCCTTCATGCCGGCGACGTCATCGAAGCGGAAGCCCTCCATCCGCTGCATCACCAGCACCTTCTGGGTGACATGGGTCGGGTGAGGTCGGGGCACGGTGAAGCCGGTCTGGCCGAGTTCGGTGAACACGCGGCCGATGTCGAGCATGTTGTCGGCCTCGAGGCGGAAGTCGAGCTCCTCGATGATCGTCTCGGCGAACAGCTCGACCAGCGCCGGCGGGTTTGCCAGCGCCGACACGGGGATGCGGCCGACGAGGAAGGGTGCCAGCCACGCCAGCACCTTGAGGTCCTTGCGGACGAGTTCGTCGATGCCGGGGCGCTGGACCTTGACCACCACGTCCTCGCCGCTGACGAGGGTGGCCGCATGCACCTGGGCGATCGACGCGGCCGCCAGCGGCGCCGGCTCGAAGAACCGGAACACCTCGTGCATCGGCTTGCCGAGCTCCGACTCGACCGTCGCCACCACCTGCTCGTAGGGGACGGCCGGTACCTGGTCACGGCACTTCTTGCACTCGCGCACCAGCTCCTCGGGAAACACCCCCTCGCCGGCGGAGATGATCTGGGCCAGCTTGATGTAGGTCGGCCCGAGCGACTCCGCCGCGACTCGGATCCGATGCGAGATCCCGGCCTTCGACCGCGGCCCGCCCCGCTCCTTGACCGCCCACAGTCCGATGGCCGAGCCGAGCACCCGCACGACGGTCGCCGCTCGCCGCACCGGCGGGAGCTTGGGCTGGCGGGTCAGGCGTGGCAGCTCCCTGGCCTGGGCGAGGCGGAGACGGCCGACGTGGCGACGCCAGGTGAGGTCGTTCGACGCCACGCTCCACGGGGCGTCGTCGGTGAAGGAGCCGAGCTCGAGGTCGTCCGCGGGGATGGTGGGGGCCATGGCGACAAGTGTGGCCGCCACGCCACCGCCGCGTCTGGTCGGGCTGAGCGATCGCTCAGATCTTGCGGCGGCGTTGAGCGGATGTTGGGCGACGGTCGGCTGACCGGGGCGGCGGGCCGGCCGCTCAGAAGTTCGGTGGGCGCTTCTCGATCAGGGCTGCCACGCCCTCGCGATACTCGGCGGTCCCCATCAGTTCGTCGAGCAGGCGCTTCGACTCGGCCACCGCCGTGCCGACGTCGCGATGCTGGTCGAGGTAGACCTGGTGGCGGGTGACCCGCAGCGACTGCGACGCCACCGACGCCGCCAGCGCCTCGGCATAGGCCAGGGCCTCCTCCAACAGCCGATCGACCGGGACGACGCGAAGCACCATCCCGATCCGCTCGCCTTCCTCGGCCGTCACGACCCGCGATGTCATCAGGATGTCCATGGCACGAGGTAGGCCGACCATGCGGGGCAGCATCCAGCTCAACCCGTACTCGGCGGGAAGGCCGAGCTTGCCGTGGGCGACGGTGAACTTGGCACCCTCCGAGGCGAAGATCACGTCGCAGAAGCAGGCGAGCGCCATGCCGATGCCGGCGGCCGCGCCGTTGACCGCGGCGATCACCGGCTTCGACAGCCCGAAGTGGCAGGCGAAGGGCTGATCGAAACGCTCGTCGAAGCCGTGGCCGGGGGTGGCCTCATCGCCCCGCAGGCCGGTGTCGTAGCCGCCCCGCTCGGCGTGGTCGGCCAGCGCACCCGAGTCGCCGCCGACGCAGAACCGTTCGCCGGCGCCGGTGATCAGGATCACGCGGACCGCGGGGTCGGCGTCGGCCTCGGCCAGCCACCGTCGGTATTCGGCGTCGACCCGACCGGTCCAGGCGTTGTTGCGCTCGGGTCGGTCGAGGGTGATGACGCCGACCCGACCGGTCACCTCGTAGCGGACGACGGGGGGACGGACGGGAACGTCGGACATGGGGGCCTCTCGGTCGGCGGGAGCCGGACCGGGCGACCCGTCAGTCGAGCGGGTTCTCGGCCAGGATCTCCAGGCAGCGGTCCGCCCACTCGGGACGGCAGATCAACAGGTCGGGAAGATACACGTCGTCGTTGTTGTAGACCATCGGCGACCCGTCGAGGCGCGAGCAGTGGAGCCCGGCGGCGAGGGCGACGGCGACCGGCGCACAGTTGTCCCACTCGTACTGGCCGCCGGAGTGGGCGTAGATGTCGACCTCGCCCCGCACGACGGCCATCGCCTTCGCGCCGGCCGAACCCATCTCGTGGTATTCGGCGCCGAGCTTGTCGGCGAGCATCACCGCGGCCGGGGGGCGACGGGTGCGGCTGACGACGACTCGGGGCGGGCCGTCGACGGCGGGCGGCAGCACAGGGGTGTCGAGGGTCGAGAGCACCAGGTCGTCGCCGGGGAGGGCGACCGCACCGGCGATCGGCACGCCGGCCGACACGAGGGCGATGTGGACGGCCCAGTCGACCCGCGGTGGCTCCGCGTACTCGCGGGTGCCGTCGAGGGGGTCGACGATCCAGATGCGGTCGGCGTCGAGCCGGCTCTTGTCGTCGGCCGCCTCCTCGCTGAGCACGGCGTCGTCGGGACGATGCTCGGCCAGCATCTCGGCGATGAGGGCCTGGGCCGCGTCGTCACCGGCGTCCTTGAACTCCCGGTGGTCGGTGCCCGCTGCGGTCAGGTGCTCGCGCACTTCCATCAACACCTTGCCCGTCGCTCGGGCGATGTCGACGGCGAGCTGGTGGTCTTCGGGGGTGGCGATGGCAGGCGTGCTGGTCACAGGGGGGTCACCTTCGGAGGGGGCGAATCGGCGGCTCCAGTGTCACACCGGCGCCGCTCGGTGTCGGGGGTGGTTGTGCTCAGCGGCTGAGCGGCTTGTAGGTCACACGATGCGGTCCGGCGGCGTCGCCGAGTTCGGCCTCACGGAACTCCTCGTACTCGCTGAAGTTGCCCTCGAACCAGCGCACTTGCGAGTTGCCCTCGAAGGCGAGGATGTGGGTGGCGATCCGGTCGAGGAACCAGCGGTCGTGGGAGATGACGACGGCACAGCCGGGGTAGCGCTCGAGGGCGTCTTCCAAGGCGCGCAGGGTGTCGACGTCGAGGTCGTTGGTCGGCTCGTCGAGGAGCAGCACGTTGCCGCCCTTCTTGAGCACCTTGGCCAAGTGGACGCGGTTGCGCTCACCGCCGGACAGCACGCCGATCTGCTTCTGCTGGTCGCTGCCCTTGAAGTTGAACGACGCCACGTACGCCCGGCCGTTGACCTCGCGGCCGCCGACGTCGAGCACGTCGTGGCCGTCGGTGATCTCCTCGTAGACGGTGCGCTCGTCGTCGAGCGACGCCCGGGACTGGTCGACGAACGCCATCTCGACGGTCGAACCGACCGTGATCGTGCCGGCATCGGGCTTCTCGTCGATGTCGCCGGTCGCGGCGTCGATCAGCATGCGGAACAGCGTCGTCTTACCGGCGCCGTTGCCGCCGATCACGCCGACGATGCCGGCCTTGGGGAGCGAGAACGACAGGTCGTCGATCAGGAGCTTGTCGCCGAACCCCTTCGACATACCTTCGGCCTCGATCACCTGATCGCCGAGGCGGTTACCCGGCGGGATGTGGATCTGGACCTTCTCGTCGGCCGGGTTGTAGGCCTCGGCCTCGGCCTGCAGCGACTCATAGGCGCTGAGGCGAGCCTTGCCCTTGGCCTGGCGGGCCTTGGGGGCCATGCGGACCCACTCCAGCTCCCGCTCCAGGGTGCGGCGCTTGGCGTCGGCCTGCTTCTGCTCTTGCGCGAAGCGGGCCTCCTTCTGCTCGAGCCAGTTGGTGTAGTTGCCCTCGAAGGGGATGCCCTTGCCGCGGTCGAGCTCGAGGATCCACTTGGCGACGTTGTCGAGGAAGTAGCGGTCGTGGGTGATCGCCACGACGGTGCCGGGGTATTCGGACAGGTGACGCTCCAACCAGGCGACCGACTCGGCGTCGAGGTGGTTGGTCGGTTCGTCGAGGAGGAGGAGGTCGGGACGCGAGATCAGCAGGCGACACAGGGCGACGCGGCGCCGCTCGCCACCCGAGAGGTGCTCGACGGAGGAGTCGGAAGGAGGGAGTCGCAGGGCGTCCATCGCGATCTCGATGGTGCGCTGGAGGTCCCAGCCCTCGAGGGCCTCGATCTTGGCCTCGAGGTCGGCTTGGTCGGCGCCGAGTTTCTCGTAGTCGGCCTCGGGGTCGGCCCAGCCGGCGAGCACCTCCTCGTAGCGAGCGAGGACCTGCACGGTCTCGCCGGCGCCGTCCATCACATTGCCCCGGACGTCCTTGGCCGGGTCGAGGTGCGGCTCCTGCTCGAGGAGGCCGACGGTGAAGCCGGGCGTGAGGCGGGCGTCGCCGGTGAAGCCGTCGTCGACACCGGCCATCACCTTCAGCAACGACGACTTGCCGGCGCCGTTCCCGCCGAGCACGCCGATCTTCGCTCCGGGGTAGAACGCGAGCGTGATGTTCTCGAGCACTTGACGGTCGGGCGGGTAGTACCGGCCGACCTTGTGCATGGTGTAGATGAACTGCGCCGACATGGTGGGCAGGCTAACGGCCAGACGCGACGAACCCCGGCCGGAGGGGCCGGGGCTCGTGGCGCTGTCGAGGATCGGCGGAGCCGATCGAGTCACTGCGGAATCAGCGGCGGCGAGTGGTCTTCTTGGCGGTCGCCTTCTTGGCCGGGGCCTTCTTGGCGGGGGCCT
>JAWSVN010000182.1:0-7255 GCA_033851875.1 Acidimicrobiales bacterium | reverse complement strand
GTTCGTGCACCTGCATCTCGACGTCGACGACGCCACCACCCGGCTCCGCACCCGGGGCGAGCACTTCATGGACGAACGCCTGATCCAGAGCCAGTTCGCCACGCTCGAGACCCCGACCGCCGACGAGACCGACGTGATCGTCGTCGACGCCACCCTCCCGTTCGACGAGGTCGTGGCCGCAGCCGCCGACTCGTTTGCGGTTGATCTCGGTCAGGGCCGGCAGACGTAGACCTGGTTCATCGGGTCGAGGTCGAGGGGGCGGATGTCGACCCGGGAGAAGCCGGCGTCGCGGAACATCTCGGTCGCCAACTCCTGCCCCCAGGCCGTCCCGAGGCCGGCGCCCTCGTGGGCCAGCGACACCTGCATGCAGTGCAGGGTGCTGATGCCGTAGATGAGGGCGGCCCGAGGGTTGTCGAGGTTGTCCTCGAGGGCGGAGTGGGCGGCGATGTCGTAGCAGAAGAAGAAGCCGTCGTCGGCGAGTGAGCTACGGATCCCGGCGAGCACCCCGACCGGGTCGACCTGGTCGTGGATGACGTCGAACCCGAACACGACGTCGAATGGTTCGGCGAAGCGATCGTCGTGCTCGGCGATCGTGCGGATGTCGTGGAGGGCGTAGTCGACGTTGTCGAGGTCGAGGCGCTCGGCCTCGGCCCGAGCGAGGGTGATGGCGTCATCGGCGATGTCGACGCCGAGGAACGTCGAGGTCGGGAACGCGCCAGCCAACAGGTTGGTGGTGTGGCCGGTGCCGCAGCCGAGGTCGAGGGCGCGGGCGCCTTGCTCGAGCCGGGCCGGCAAGCCCTCGGCCAGGGGGAGATAGTGCGAGACCAAGAGGTTCGTGTACTTGCGGCGCCCCGACTGGTCCATCACGGTGGTGAACTCGGGCCGGTAGACGGCATAGGGGAGCCCGCCGCCTTCGCGGAACGTGCGGGCGACCTCGCCGACGTGGGGTGCCAGCGACGTGATCATGCCGGCCGACGCCGCGAGGTTCGTCGGGGAGTCGCCGCAGAGGAACATGGCGTGTTCCGGCGGGAGGGTGTGGCGGCCGGTGTCGGCGTCGTAGTCGGTGATGCCGGCGCCGGCGATCGAGCCCAGCCACTCTCGCACGTGGCGCTCCGACAGGTCGGTCCGCTCCGCTAGCTCGGCGCTGGTGGCGGGCCCCGTCGCCAGCGCATCGAACAGGCCGGTCCGGTAGCCGAGGTCGACCATGAGGGTCACCATCGCCTCGACGTAGGCGCCCGACATCCGGGTGGCAAAGGTCTTCGCTCGTGCCTGATCCATGACGCACGATGCCACGCGACGAGGGCCCAGCGAAATCGCTGGGCCCTCGTCGTGTGGTCGTGTGGTGTGCTGCAGCTCAGGCCTGGTCGCGGAGCTCCCGGCGCAGGATCTTGCCCGACGCCGACTTGGGGATCGACTCGATCAGCTCGAGCTGGCCGAGGTGCTTGTAGTGGGCGACCTGGCCGTTGACGAACTCGCGCACCTCGTCCGCGGTGGCGTCGACACCGGGCTTGAGGGTGATGAAGCCGATCGGGATCTCGCCGGCCTCGTCGTCGGGCTTGCCGATCACCGCGGCGTCGGCGACGGCCGGGTGGGTGAGCAGTAGGCCCTCGAGCTCGGCCGGCGGCACCTGGAAGCCCTTGTACTTGATGAGCTCCTTGAGACGGTCGGCGATGAAGAGGTGCCCATCGGCGTCGATGCGGCCGAGGTCGCCGGTGCGGAGCCAACCGTCGTCGGTGATCGTCGACTTCGTGGCGGCCTCGTTGTTGAGGTAGCCGGCCATCACCTGCGGGCCCCGGACCCACACCTCGCCCTCGGCGTCGACGCCGAGCTGCTCGAGGGTCTCGGGGTCGACGATGGCGGTCTCGGTGTTGGGCACGGTCACGCCGACCGAGCCGAGCTTGGTCTGCCCCGGCGGGGTGGTGTGCGACACCGGCGACAGCTCGGTCATGCCGTAGCCCTGGGCAACCTCGGTGTTGAGGCGGCCGGCGGCTTCGTTGGCGAGCTCGGCCGACAGGGGAGCGGCGCCCGACATCATGTAGCGAAGCTTGGTGAGATCGTACTTGTCGACGATCGGGTGCTTGGCGAGGCCGAGCACGATCGGCGGGGCCAGGAACGAGACGGTGACGCCGTGCTCCTGGTGCATCGAGAGGAACTGCTCGAGGTCGAAGCGGGGCAGCATCACGAGGGTGCCGCCGTTGCAGAGCGTGCCGTTCATCAGCACGTTCATGCCGTAGATGTGGAAGAACGGCAGCACGGCGTCGACCACGTCGTCCTCACCGTCGAAGATGCCGACGCCGGCCATCTGGCAGAGGTTGGCGACCAGGTTGCCGTGGGTCAGCATCACGCCCTTCGACAGGCCGGTCGTGCCCGAGGAGTAGGGGAGGGCGACGAGGTCGGAGGCCTCGACCGGCACCTGCTCGGCCATCGGCTCGCCGAGGAAGTCGGCGAAGCCGAGGGTGTCGCCGTCGGTGTCGGCGCCGATCAGTACGAGCTGGCCGACCTTCGTGTCGGCCATCGCGGCGGATGCCAGCTCCGCCAGGGCCGGGATCGTGAACAGGATCGTGGCGCCCGAGTCGGTGAGCTGGTGGTGGATCTCGCGTTCGGTGTAGGTCGGGTTGAAGGTGGTGACGATGCAGCCGGCGAGGGCGGTGCCGAGGAAGGCGACGGCGAACTCGGGGCAGTTCGGAGCGAGGAGGGCGACCACGTCGCCCTTGCCGAAGCCCCTGGCGGCGAGGCCGCCGGCGAAGCGACGGATCTGGTCGTCGAGCTCGCCGTAGGTGAGGGTGCGACCGGTGTGGCCCTCGACGAGGGCGGGCTTGTCGGCCAGTCGCTCGGCGTGTCGCATCACGTACGAGGTGAGCGGCAGATCGGAGATCTCGACGTCGGGAAGCGGGCTGGTGAAGGTCATCGTCGGTGCTCCTGTCGGTGAAACGGCCAGCCGAGGCTAGTGCCTCAGCCTGACGCTGTCAGGTCGTTCGTGGCCTCGATTTGGCGCGGTCTGACCATGGTGATTCAGGAGGAATCGTCTACAAAGGAGACGTGGCGACCGATTCCACCGCAGGGGGAGCGACGGACGGCCACCAACGTCAGCTCCGCGAGGAGCTGGCCACCCTCGCCCGTGCCCGCTCCCGCCTCTCCGTACCCCTCGACGATCTCCCGTGTCTGCGCGCGCTGGCAAGCGGGCCGGACGCCGATCTCGACACCGTCCTGGCTGCGATCGACGAGGCCCGAGGCCGCCTCACGTCGCGGGAATCCGAGGCGATCGGCGTGTTGTTCAGCGACACCGACGAGCGTTGGTCAGCGAATCTCAAGGAGCGGATGACCAAGGCCGGCGGCCTGGTCGGCGTGGCGAGCTATCACACCTTCCGCGACCGCAGCCGCCCGGAGGGCAGCCTCTACGACCAGCTCCTCGACGTGCTCGGAGCCGCCATCGTCGACGGATCCGCGGTCGCCGCCTCGTCGGCCGGTGACGACCTGCCACCGGCGGAGATTCCCGAGATGGTCGCCGACCACCCGACCGACGACGCACCTGCGGGCCATGCGATTGACGACGAGTCGGCGGGTCTCGGCAAGGGCAAGCTCGCGCTGATCGCCGTCGGCGTCGTGGCCCTGTCGATCCTGGGCGTGACCGTGCAACGGTGGGCGCTGGGCGACACCCCGGTCAACGCGGTCGAGGTGGAGGGCACCGAGATCAACTTCGGAGCCCCGGCCGAGGGGTGCGACATCCCGATCGGCGGGACGATGAACCCCTCGGGTGTGCCCGACGGGCTGGTCGAGGGCATCCTCGGCGCCCTCGACGAGGTGGGCGGTCTCGAGGCCACCGGCTGCCCCCTCCACTCGGTCGAGACCTGGCAGGGGCTCCATCTCCAGGAGTTCGCCGGGGGCAGCGGCCCGGCCGGCTGGGTCATCACCACGGTCGACGGAGTCGGTGACGACGCCCCCGTGCTCTGGTACGAGGCCAGCCTCGTCTCCTCCCTTCGCCGCACGGCCGGCGGCGACCTCATCTCGCTCGGCGGGGTGCCGACCGGCAACGAATCGTGGCAGGGGCATCCGACGATGACCCTCAGCGAGGGCGGTGTCGTCATCGCCCACAAGGTGGGTGGCCCGGCGTTCTGGGTGCCCGGCCCGGCCGTCGATCTGTGGCGATCCGAGGGTGGCCCCGGCGGCGTGCTCGGGCTCCCGATGACCGACGTCAACTACATCGGCGGGCTTCCGCATCAGGACTACGAGGGGGGCTTCCTCGAACAGCGACCCCCCGAGCTCGTCGTGATGGAACTGATCGACGACGACGCCCTGCAGGCCCAACTCGACGACCTGCCGCGGGTGTCGGAGGGCATCCTGCGAACCTTCGACTCGACGGCCTGGTGGATCGACGCCGACGGCGTCCGGCACTGGATTCCCGACGGCGACACCTGGGTGTGTCTCGGCGGCGAGGACGTCGTCCTCGACATGGAGGTCGACGGTTGGGTGATCGGCACCTTCCCAGCCGGCGAGAACGCCACCTGCTGAGGCCTCGTCGATAGGCCGCTGACCAGGGGATATCACGTTTCCTCACACCCCGGCAGGCTCGTCCCTTGCTCAAGGTTCGACAGCGCGTCACTCTCGTGGACGGCCGGGCGCGGTGGCGCCACCGAGGGACGGCAGCGACGGGCGGTGACGCTGCCGCCGGCGCAACCCGCCCGGCCCCTACCGCTTCCCCTGCTGGCGTCGTGTCGGCAGGCTCGTGCCGGACCGTTCTGCCTCTGGCAGAACGACCGTTCGAGGTCGGCGTCCCGGGCGACACTGCGGCCATGGCACCCACTTCCATGTCCCCACCGATCATCGACCGGCTGCTCGACCACCGGATCGTCCTGCTCGGCGAGGAGGTGACCGACGAGAGCGCCAACCGGATCGTCGGGCAGCTGCTGTTGCTGTCGGCCGACGATCCCCGCAGCGACGTCACCCTCGCCATCAACTCGCCCGGCGGCTCGGTGCTCGCCGGCCTCGCCGTCTACGACACGATGCAACTGATCCCCAACGACGTCGCCACCGTCGCCGTCGGGTTCGCCGCCTCGATGGGGCAGGTGCTGCTGTGCGCCGGCGCCCCCGGCAAGCGCTTCGCCCTGCCCAACGCCCAGGTGGTGATGCACGAGGGGTCGGCCGGGCTCGGCGGCGCGGCCGCCGATGTCGAGATCCAGGCCGCCAACCTGATGGCCACCCTCGACCGGCTCCGCGGCATCATCTCGACCCACACCGGGCGGCCCCTCGACGAGATCGAACGCGACGTCGGCCGTGATCGATGGTTCGACGCCGAACAGGCCCGCGACTACGGCTTCGTCGACCGGATCGTGGCGTCGGTCGACGACGTCCGCCCGGCCGTCACCCAGCGCCGCGTGGGGGTGCACGCATGAGCTCCTACCTCATCCCCAACGTCGTCGAGTCGTCGCCCCGCGGTGAGCGGGTGGCCGACGTGTTCAGCCGCCTCCTGTCGGAACGCATCGTCTTCTGCGGCACCCCGATCGACGACGGCGTGGCCAACGTCGTCGTCGCCCAGCTCCTCCACCTCGCCGCCGCCGACGACTCGGCCGACATCCGCCTCTACCTCAACTCGCCTGGCGGGTCGTTCAGCGCGACCCTCGCCATCTACGACACGATGCAGCTCGTCGCCCCCGACATCGCCACCGTCTGCGTCGGCCAGGCGGCCTCGACCGCGGCGATGCTGCTGGCGGCCGGGGCGCCGGGCAAGCGCACGGTGTTGGCCCACTCCCGGGTGCTGCTCCACCAACCCCACGCCGAGGTGAGCCGCGGATCGATCAGCGACCTGGCCCTCGAAGCCGCCGAGCTGGCCCGGGTCCGGGCCGAGACCGAGGCGGTGCTGGCCCAGCACACCGGCCGAACGGTCGCCGAGATCCGGGCCGACACCGACCGGGCCCTCGTCCTCGGCGCCGCGGCCGCCGTCGACTACGGCGTCGCCGACGAGGTGCTCACCGACGCCGGCTGAGACGAGGCTGATCCGGTTCTGCCGATTTCACCCGGAACGGCCCCGCACCTACCCTCGGCGCCATGTTCGAGTGGTCCGAAGAACACCAGATGATCCGCACCGCGATGAAGGAGTTCATCGCCAACGAGATCGTGCCGATCCGTGAGGAACTCGAGCACGGCGACACCCCGCCCTATGACGTGCTGCGCAAGATGTACGCGACGTTCGGCATCGGCGAGCAGGCCGAGGCCTCGTTCCGCAAGCGCATCGAGTTCGACAAGGCCGTCGCCGCCGGCGAGGCCGACCCGGGCGATCGTCCGAGTCGTCACACGGGCGGCGACGCCGGCTTCTCGCTGATCCCCACGATCGAGCTGTGCCGTCAGTGCCCGGGCCTGGTGACCGCCCTCGGCGTGTCGTCCGGCCTCACCGCGTCGGCCATCAACGGCAAGGGCACGATCGCGCAGCGCGAGCGCTGGGTCCCCGACCTGCTCACCCTCCGCACGATCGGCGCCTGGGCCATCACCGAACCCAACTCGGGCTCCGACGCCTTCGGTTCGATGCTGGCCACCGCCAAGCGTGACGGCGACGAGTACGTCCTCAACGGATCGAAGACGTTCATCACCAACGGCCCGTATGCCGACACGATCGTCTACATCTGCAAGCTCGACGAGGGCAACGACCCCAAGGAGCGCAAGATCCTGAGCTTCGTGCTCGACGCCGGCACCCCGGGGCTCACCCAGACCAAGCCGCTCCGCAAGATGGGCATGCACTCGTCGCCCACCGGCGAGCTCTTCCTCGACGACGTGCGGGTCGGCAAGGACCGCCTCATCGGGGAGGACGAGGACCCCAAGTCGGGCGGCAGCCGCTCGGGTGCCAAGGCCACGTTCCAGCAGGAGCGGGCCGGCGTGGCCGCGATGGCGCTGGGCATCATCGAGCAGTGCCTCGAGGTGTCGGTCGCCTACGCCAAGGAGCGGGTGCAGTTCGGCAAGCCGATCGGCGACTTCCAGTTGATCCAGCAGAAGCTGGCCACGATGGAGGTGGCTCGGATGAACATCCAGAACCTGGTGTGGCGCACGATCGAGATGTCGAACGCCGGCCAGACGATGACGTTCGCCGAGGCCTCGGCCATGAAGCTCTACTCGGCCCAGGCCGCCACCGACTGCGCCCTCGAGGCGGTCCAGCTCCACGGCGGCAACGGCTACATGGCCGAGTACCACGTCGAGCAGCTCGCCCGCGACGCCAAGGTCCTCCAGATCTACGCCGGCACCGACGAGATCCAGACCCGCGCCATCGCCA
>JAWSVN010000020.1:18622-27322 GCA_033851875.1 Acidimicrobiales bacterium | reverse complement strand
CGCTGGAAGTCGCTGACCGCCACGATCGGACCGGTCGAGGCCTCGAGGGCCGAGGTGACGAGCGGGGTCCGCCACTCGCCGTCGGGGTGGAGGCGGTTGTAGCGCTCGGCGTCGAGGGCCTCTTCCCGCAGGCGCTTGTAGTTGGTGACGCTCCACAGCTCGGCGCTCACGCCCCAACGCTCGGCCAGCTCGGTCTGGGCCTCGCGGGCGGGGCCCTGGCCGGTGCCGCTGAACAGGATCGTGGCCTTCACGCCGGGGCCCTCGGGGCCGTCGGCGAACTTGTAGAGACCGTCGAGGATGCCCTGCTCGCAACCGGCGGGCATCGCCGGCTGTTCGTAGTTCTCGTTGTAGATCGTGAGGTAGTAGAAGATGTCCTCGTTGTCGACGTACATGCGCTGCAGGCCGTCGCGGATGATGATCGCCAGCTCGTAGGCGAAGGCGGGGTCGTAGGCCTGGCATGCCGGGATCGTCGACGCGAGGAGGAGGCTGTGGCCGTCCTGGTGCTGGAGGCCCTCACCCATCAGGGTGGTGCGGCCGGCGGTGGCGCCGAGCAGGAAGCCCCGGGCCCGGGAGTCGGCGGCGGCCCAGGCGAGGTCGCCGATCCGTTGGAAGCCGAACATCGAATAGAAGGTGTAGAACGGGACCATCGGCACGCCCTGATGGGCGTAGCTGGTGGCGGCCGCGGTCCACGACGCCATCGAGCCGGCCTCGGTGATGCCTTCCTCGAGGATCTGGCCGTCGGTGTCCTCGGTGTAGGACAGCAACAGCTCGTGGTCGACCGGCTCGTACTTCTGGCCGAACGGGGCGTAGATCTCGAACTCGCGGAACATCGAGTCCATGCCGAAGGTGCGGGCCTCGTCGGGGATGATCGGCACGACGCGAGGACCGAAGCCCTCCTCGCGCATCAGTTCACGAAGCATCGAGGTGAAGGCCATCGTCGTGCTGACCGCACGGCCCCCGGACCCTTCGTAGAAGGTGGTGAACGGGGCGTCGGACGGCATCGGCAGCGAGCGGCGGACCGTGGTGGTGCGGGTCGGCATCGGCCCGTCGAGGGCCTTGCGGCGACCGGTCATGTACTGCCACTCCGGGGAGTCGAGGGCCGGCCGGTAGTAGGGCGGCACGCCGTCGTCGAGGGAGTCCTCGGGGATCTCGTCGTGGAGGTAGAGACGGTCGCGCAGCTCGAGCAGCTGCTTCTTCGTCATCTTCTTGATCTGGTGGGTGGCGTTGCGGCCCTCGAAGCCCTCACCGAGGGTCCAGCCCTTCACCGTCTTGGCCAGGATCACGGTCGGCTGGCCCTTGTGCTCGGTGGCGGCCTTGTAGGCGGCGAACACCTTCTGGTAGTCGTGGCCGCCGCGGGGCAGGTTGCGGAGCTCGTCGTCGCTCAGGTGCTCGACCAGCTTGCGCAGGCGAGGGTCCGGGCCGAAGAAGTGCTCGCGGATGTAGGCGCCCGACTCCACGGCGTAGCGCTGGAACTCGCCGTCGACGGTGGTGTTCATCTTGTTGAGCAGCACGCCGTCGGTGTCGCGGAGGAGGAGTTCGTCCCAGCGGGAGCCCCACACGACCTTGATCACGTTCCAGCCGGCGCCGCGGAAGACGCCCTCGAGCTCTTGGATGATCTTCTCGTTGCCGCGGACCGGGCCGTCGAGGCGCTGCAGGTTGCAGTTGATGACCCAGGTCAGGTTGTCGAGGCCGTGGCGCCCGGCGAGGGAGATCGAGCCGAGGGTCTCGGGTTCGTCGGTCTCGCCGTCGCCGAGGAAGGCCCACACGTGGCTCTCGGAGGTGTCCTCGATGTGGCGGTTGCCGAGGTACTTGAGGAAGCGGGCGTGGTAGATCGAGTTGATCGGGCCGAGACCCATCGACACCGTGGGGTACTCCCAGAAGTCCGGCATGAGGCGCGGGTGGGGGTAGCTCGAGAGGCCGCCGCCACCCACCTCCATGCGGAAGTGGTCGAGCTGGCTCTCGTCGAGGCGGCCCTCGAGGAAGGCGCGGGCGTAGATGCCGGGGGCGGCGTGGCCCTGGAAGTAGATGGCGTCGCCCGGCATGCCGTCTTCCTTGCCGCGGAAGAAGTGGTTGAAGCCGACCTCGTAGAGCGAGGCCGAGGAGGCGAAGGTCGAGAGGTGACCACCGATGCCGTCGGCGATCTTGTTGGCCCGGACGACCATGGCCGCCGCGTTCCAGCGGATGAAGGCCCGGATGCGACGCTCGATGAACTCGTCTCCGGGGAAGAAGGGCTGGTTCTCGGTCGGGATCGTGTTGACGTAGTCGGTCCACACGTCGGAGTGGCCGAGCTGGAGCTCACGGGCGTGGGCGTTGATGCGGCCGAGTAGGTAGCGGGCGCGGGTCTTGCCCTGGCTGCTGGTGACCGTGTCGAGCGACTCGAGCCACTCGGCCGTCTCCTGGGGGTCGATGTCGGGCAGCTGGCTCAAGAAACCATCGAGGGTCATGCGTCCATTCAACACGGCTGGAGGGTCGGTGGGGTGCTTACCCGTCAGTAGCTTTTGACACCGTGAGGTAACACTTGGTAACGCCCGCTGTGAGAAGCCGCCCGAACTCGGGGGAGGTGTCGGCCAGCGACTTCGGTGGCACGCTGTGTCGGTGGAGGTCTTCACCGACGGAGCGTGTAGCGGCAACCCCGGCCCTGGTGGTTGGGCATGGGTGACGCCCGACGGTCGGCACGGCAGCGGCGGCGCCGAGCAGACCACCAATCAACGCATGGAGTTGCAGGCCGTGCTCGAAGCCGTGAAGGCGTTCGACGGCCAGGTCGACATCCATTCCGACTCGACGTACGTCGTCAAGTGTTTCAACGACCGCTGGTACGAGGGGTGGCTGAAGCGGGGATGGAAGAACTCGCAGAAGAAGCCGGTGGCGAACCGCGATCTGTGGGAGCCGTTGATCGACCTCTACATCGAGCGCAGCGACGAGATCACCTTCACCTGGGTGAAGGGACACTCCGGACATCCGCTCAACGAGCGGGCCGACGAGCTCGCGGTCGCCGAGGTGACGAAGATCCGCGACGGCGAGGCCGGATCGGGGGCGTCAGGGGTGCTGGCGGGTGCTGCGTCGGGCGTGTCCGACGTCGAGGTGCCCTGGGCGCCCGATCGGGCGGTGTGGGTCGTCGGCGCCACCAGCATCAGTCGCTCGCAGCGGCGTGAGCTCGACCGAGCTGTCGCCCAGCTCGACGGCGAGCGCGACGTGTTGGTCAGTGGCCTCAGACGGGGCGCCGAACTGGAGGCAGCCGAGATGGCCGCATCGCACGGCGTGCCGGTGGCGGTCGTCCTGCCGTTCCCGGACCCCGCCGCCAACTGGCCAGCCGCGGATCGTGATCGGTTCGATCGGGCGCTCGACGCCGCCGAGTGGGTGGTCGTGCTCGGCGGTGATGCTCGTCGGCCCGGCGACGCGGTGGTCGCCCGCAACGCGTGGATCGCGAGCGCCGTGGCCGGCGTCGTCGTGGTCGACGACGAGGTGCTCGCCGAGCGGATCGAAGGTGACGCCGACGACGTTGCGTCGCTCGAGGCAGCGCCGTCGGTGTTGCGGATCGCCTGAACCGTCAGGCCACGAAGTAGAGGCGGAGCGCCGCGTAGGCCGAGTTCATCTCGTGCCGAATGTCGAGGGCCAACGCCGCTCGCTCGTCGTCGTCCTCGGTGGAGGGGGCATGCGCCTGGAGCAGGGCGGCCCGGCGATATCGGACCTCGCTCCAATCGCAGCCGGGCTCGAGGCCCAGGATCTCGAGCAGCAGCTCGGTCTGTGGACTCACGGGGACCGGTAGCGGTCCGAAGACCGGGTCGATCTCGATGACTGCGTCGGTCATCGCCAGCTCTTCGACGACGGCCTCGGCCTCGTCGACCGGCGCCTCGTCGAGCGTCGCAGGCTGGTTGCCGCCGGTCTCGAACGAGAGGAAGGCGGCCGAGTCATCGAGCGAGGGCCCGGACGGGGCATCGAAGTCGACGACGGCGTCGCTGAACGTCGCCGGGTCGCCGAGGTCGAGGCGCTCGTCGGGCTCGGGCATCGCGAAGTCGACGACGGCGGCCGGGGTCTCGTCGGCGGTCGCGAACGGGTCCGCCGGCGCAGCTGCAGCCTCGGGCGAGGGGGTGATCGCGGCCTCGGGGGCGCGGCGGTCCTTCTTGCCCCACAGGTCATCGAGGGCGTCCGATTCGGGTGCAGGCGACAGGGCATCGAACGTGGCCCAAACGTCTTCCATGTCGCCGCCGGTCGTCAGCGCGACGTCTCCGAGCGGGTCTGGTTCGTCGGCGCCCATCGGCGACGAACTCTCGATCTCAGGTCGAGGGTCGGCGGGATGACTCTCACCTTCAACCTGAAGTTGAGGGTCGGCCGGTTCCTCGGTCTCGGGCGGGAGGCTGGCGAGCATGTCGAACATGCTCGGAGCAGGCGAAAGGCCCTCGCTCGACGGTGCCGCGGTCTGATCCTCGGCGGCCGGGGTGGCGACGTCGGCAACGGGTGCCGACGGTGCCCGTCGCTCGACGGGGATCGAGGGTTCGGTGTCGTCGAGCTCAGGGAAATGCCACAGCTCGCCCGGGTTGTCGGCCGGCGGCAGGATGTCGGCCATCGTCGTCGGGTCGAACGTCTCGAGTGCGACGGCAGTCGCCGCCGTGGGGTCGGGCGCCGGGGGTGCCGGCATCACGCCACCGAGGGCCGACTCGACATCGACCATGTCGAGGGCGTCGTGTTCAGCGGCCTCGTTGGCCGTGTTCAGCCAGGCATCGACCTCATCGGTCGCTGCCTTGCTTGCCGCCTTGCGCTTGGAAAAGAAACCCACGGGGCCGCTCCTGACGAGAGGGGTACGTCCAGAACCCATCGGCCGGAGTGGCGTTGCTTTGTTGGGCCGATCGGCTCATTCCTTCGCTGCGTGGTCGATGACCTCTCAGCGTGTGGGTCCGCCGCTCGGGGGCGAGGGCGTGTGCGAGGGGGGCTCGTCGGCTCAGGTGAACCGCTCGGCGAGCCGCTCGAGGGTGCGCTCGATGTTGCCGTCGTGCTGTTGGGGGTACTTGGCCAAGGGGTACATGGCGGGGACCCGGGCCTCGCCCCACTCGAAGCGTTCGGTGACCTCGGTCGTGTGTTCGTCGACCGGTGTGAGTTCATAGCGCCAGACGTGGTGGCCGAAGTGACGCCAGGCGATCTCCCGGCCTTCCTCGAAGGTGACCACCTCGTTGGTGATCCGATAGGGGATCGGCCCGAACTTCATGTCCATCCCGAACTTCGCGCCCATCGACAGGCGCTCGGGGCCGCCGACCCGAGCGGCCTGCACCATGTCGGACCCGTCGATCTCGTGGTGGCGGCGAGGGTCGGCCAGGAGCTCGAAGATGTCGCCGGCCGGCGCCGGGATGGTTCGGGTGTGGGACACGACCTTGGCGTCGTGGTCGATCATGTGGTCGTCCTCCTGGAGGTCGTGAGCGGTCAGGCCGGGCGGTCGAGCTCGGCCCGAAGGGCCGTCTCGAGGTCGGCATGGGCGAAGGCGTAGCCGGCGGCGTCGAGGGCTGCCGGCACGACGCGGGTGGAGTCGAACAACAGGGCGTCCGCCATCTCGCGGCCGAGCAACAGGCGCGGGGCGAAGGCGGGGACGGGGAGCAGGGTCGGGCGACCGAGGACGTCGCCCAGCACCGAGGTGAACTCGGCGTTGCGGACCGGATCGGGGGCGGTCAGGTTGACCGGACCGGCGAGGTCGCTGTCGAGGAGGAAGCGGATGGCGCCGATCTCGTCGGTGATCGAGATCCACGACATGAACTGCTTGCCGTCGCCGAGCTTGCCGCCGAGGGCCAGCTTGAACAGGGGGAGGAGTCGGGTGAGCACGCCCCCGGCCGGGGTGAGCACGATGCCGGTGCGGAGGAACGCCGTGCGGATGCCGGCGTCGATGGCGCTCTGCGCCGCCGCTTCCCACTTGATGCACACGTCGGCGAGGAAGTTGTCGCCCGCCGCCGCGTCCTCGGTGAGGGTGTCGTCGCCCCGGGCGCCGTAGTAGCCGATCGCCGAGCCGGACAGGAACGACCGGGGAGCGGTGTTGAGCCCGGCCAGGGTGGTGGCCAGCAGCGAGGTTCCCCGAGTGCGGCTCTCGAGCACCTTCTTCTTGTAGGACTCGGTCCAGCGTCGGTCGCCGATGCCGGCGCCGGCGAGGTGGACCACCGCGTCGCAGCCTTCGAGCGAGTCGCCGTCGATCTCCCCGGCGTCGGGGTCCCACTGGATCTCGTCCGCGCCGTTCGTCGGCCGGCGCACGAGCGCGATGGCCCGGTGGCCGTCGGTTCGGAGCGAGTCGGCCAGGTGAGATCCGATGAGGCCGCTGGCCCCGCTGATGACGATTTCCATGGTGCGCCTCCTGGCGATCGACGGGTGCGGCGTGGTGCCGATCGTAGGGCCGGAGCGGTCCGCCGGGTCGGGTCGGGGGCGGATACGTTGCTTCGCAGTGAGTACTCGGATGCTTCTCGTGCTGTCGCTCCTCACCGGACTGCTGATCCTGGTGGCCTTCGCCGTGCAGGTCATGATGTTCCGGGCGTGACCGAACCTCTCGCCGCCGGTCGCGAACTGAGAGGTCGTGATGGTTGGGAGGCCACGTCGCGTGACCTTCGCTGCAAACCGTCGGGCCCCCGTTCGGGCAGGTAGGATCGGCGACGATTTCCCCCGTACCCGGAGGTGGTTCCCCTGACCAGCCAGACGTTCGATGTCGTTGTGATCGGTGGTGGTCCGGGTGGTTACGCCTCGGCCCTCTACGGAGCGAGCGCCGGTCTCAACATCGCCCTCGTCGAGAAGCACAAGCTCGGCGGCACCTGCCTCAACGTCGGCTGCGTGCCGGCCAAGGAGCTGCTCGAGACCGCGCTCGTGCAGCGCACCGTGGAGCACGCGGGCCTCTTCGGCATCCAGGCCGAGGCCAACGGTGTCGACTGGAGCACCACGCTCGAACGCAAGCAGGGCATCGTCGATCAGCTCGTCGGCGGTCTCGGCGGGCTGCTCAAGAAGCGCAAGGTCACCGTCTTCGACGGCACCGGCACCCTCGGCGCCGATCACCAGACCGTGTCGATCTCCGGCGGCTCGTCGGGCGACGTGTCGATCCAGGGCGACGCCGTGATCCTCGCCGCCGGTTCCCAGCCGCGCACGATCCCCGGCTTCCCGATCGACCCCAAGCGCATCGTCACCTCCGACGAGCTGATGTCGATCGAGGAGCTGCCCGGCTCGGCCGTGGTGATCGGCGGCGGCGCCATCGGCTGCGAGTTCGCGTCGATGATGAGCGACCTCGGCACCAAGGTCACGATCATCGAGGCCGCCCCGTCGATCCTCGTCAACTGCGACGTCGACATGGTCAAGAAGGTCGAGCGCTCGTTCAAGAAGCGTGGCATCGACATCCACGCCGGGGTGATGGTGAGCGGCCAGACCACCGGTCCCGACGGCGTGACCGTCACCTTCGGCGACAACCAGACCGTCACCGCCGACACCGTCGTGGTGTCGATCGGTCGGCGGCCGATGGCCGAGACCCTCGGCCTCGACGCCACCCAGGTGGCGGTCGACGAGCGTGGCTTCGTGCCGGTCGATGGCTACTGCCGCACCAACGTGCCCGGCGTCTGGGCCGTCGGCGACCTCGTGCCCACCGCACAGCTTGCCCACGTCGCCTTCATGGAGGGCATGAACGTGATCAAGGACATCCTCGGCGAGGACGTGACGCCGATGGACTACGACAAGGTCCCGTGGTGTGTCTACACCCACCCCGAGGTGGCGTTCGCCGGCCTCACCGAGGCCCAGGCCAAGGAACAGGGCTACGACGTCGTCGTCTCGAAGCACACCTACGTCGGCAACGCCCGAGCGATGATCGTCGGGGAGACCGACGGCATGGTGAAGGTGATCGCCGAGAAGCTGCCGGACGGCACCGGCGGTCGGATCCTCGGCGTCCACATGGTCGGCCCGTGGGTGACCGAACAGCTCGGTCAGGGCTACCTCGCCGTCAACTGGGAGGCCACCGTGCCCGAGGTCGCCCAGTTCATCCAGCCGCACCCGACGATCAGCGAGGTCTTCGGTGAGACCGTGCTCTCGCTGACCGGCCGCTCGCTCCACTGACGAGCGCGTCGCACCCGACTCGAATCCGCAAACCCCCGCACCCGCACGCAACCCCGCACAACCAGGAGCCAACAACACCGTGGCCGACATCGAAATGCCCCAGCTGGGCGAGACGGTAACCGAAGGCACCATCACCCGATGGTTCAAGCAGGTCGGTGAGACCGTCGCCCAGGACGAGGTCCTGTTCGAGGTCTCGACCGACAAGGTCGACACCGAGGTGCCGTCGCCCGTGGCCGGCACCATCGCCGAGATCCTCGTGCCCGAGGGCGACACCGTCGACGTGGGGACCGTGCTCGCCGTCGTCGGCGACGGCGCCGCTGCTCCCGCCCCTGCCCCCGAGCCCGAGCCAGTTGCTGCGGCCCCGGAGCCCGCTCCCGCTCCCGCTCCCGCCCCTGCCCCCGAGCCGACACCTGCGCCGGCCCCCGCTCCAGCCGCTCCGGCTCCTGCGCCCGCCCCGGCTCCTGCGCCGGCCGCGCCGGCCGGTGACGCCGCCGGCAAGGTGCTGTCGCCCGTCGTCCGTCGCCTGATCAACGAGTACGGCATCGACGCCGCCGACATCCAGGGCACCGGCCTCGGCGGCCGCGTCTCGCGCGACGACGTGCAGCGCCACATCGAGGCCAACAAGCTCCAGCCGGTCGGCGAGGCGGC
>JAWSVN010000020.1:0-18530 GCA_033851875.1 Acidimicrobiales bacterium | reverse complement strand
GCCCCGGCGGCTGCTCCGGCTCCGGCCGCTGCTCCCGCCCCTGCCCCTGCAGCTGCGGCGGCCCCGGTCGTGGCCGCCGGCGCCCGCGACACCGTGGTGCCGCTGTCGAACATTCGGCTCCGCACGGGCGAGCACATGGTGATGTCGAAGTCGGTGGCGCCCCACACGCTCACCGCCATCGAGATCGACTACGAGGGGGTCGACCAGGTGCGCTCGAAGCACGGCGCCTCCTTCAAGGAGACCGAGGGCTTCAGCCTCACCTACCTGCCCTTCATCACCCGGGCCGTCGTCGACGCCCTGCGTGAGTATCCCCATCTCAACGCGTCGGTCGGTGACGGCGAGCTCGTCGTCCACGACTACGTCAACATGGCGGTCGCCGTCGACCTCGACTTCCAGGGCCTGCTCGCCCCGGTCGTCCGCGATGCCGACGGCAAGCGCATGCGGGCGATCGCCCGCGACATCACCGACGTCGCCAAGCGGGCCCGGGCCAAGCAGCTGACGCCCGACGACCTCTCGGGTGGCACCTTCACCCTCACCAACGCCGGCTCCTACGGCACGATGATGCAGTTCCCGATCATCAACCAGCCCCAGGTGGCGATCCTGTCGACCGACGCCGTGAAGCGGAAGCCGGTCGTGGTCGAGGACAACTACGGCAACGAGTCGATCGTGATCCACTCGGTCGGCGTGCTGGCCATGGCCTGGGACCACCGAGCGATCGACGGCGCCTACGCCGCTGCCTTCCTCGCCCGGGTCAAGGACATCATCGAGAACCGCGACTGGGAGTCGGAGCTGGCATGACCCTCGCCGAGCCGGCGGCCCGCTCCGACGAAGACGGATCCCGTTCCACGCCCGCGGGCGTCGAGCGGACACCGTTGCGGGTTCGCTGGCTCGGATCGGTCGCGTACCGGGAAGCCTGGGACCTCCAACAGGCCCTGTTCGCCGGCGACGACGACCACCTCCTCCTGCTCGAACACCCCGCGGTCTACACGCTGGGTGTGCGAGCCGACGAGGCCAACGTCCTCGTCGACCCGGCGTCGGTCGGGGCCGACCTCGTGCGGGTCAACCGCGGTGGCGACGTCACCTTCCACGGTCCGGGGCAGCTCGTCGGCTACCCGGTGATGACCGTTCCCGGCAGGCGGGGCGGCGGTATGGCCGACACCCGACGCTGGGTGGAGACGGTCGAACAGGTCCTGATCGACACCCTCGCCGACCTCGGCCTCACCGCCGCACGGTTCCCGGGGGAGCCGGGCGTCTGGCTCGATGTCGACGGCGCCCGTCCCCGCAAGATCGCGGCGATCGGGGTCCGGCTGTCGCGAGGTCGGTCGATGCACGGCTTCGCCCTCAACGTCGACGTCGACCTCGACAAGTTCTCCCACATCGTCCCGTGCGGGATCACCGACAAGGGCGTCACGTCGCTGCGGGCCGAAGGCGTCGACGCCGACATGGCGACCGTCGCCGACATGGTGGTCACCCATGCCGGCCGCCTCCTGGCGCCGGGCCGTCCCGTCGATCGGGCCGACGTCGCGTGGCGCCACACCCCCGACGACCTCAGCGCGTTCAGCCGAGGCGAGGGCGCCGGCGACCGCATCGTCGCCACCCGCGACCGCGGCCGGTCTGCGCCGACCTCGTCGGCCCGGGACGGCGTGCCCGTCCACCTCGGCCGCCGCCTCGATCAGGCCGGCGTCGAGGGCGGCCTCGACCTGTCGACCCGCAAGCCGGACTGGATGCGGGTGAAGCTCGAGACCGGACCCGAATACCGGCGGCTCAAGAAGACCGCGTCGAAGCTGTCGCTGACGACGGTCTGCGAGGAAGCCGGCTGCCCCAACATCTTCGAGTGCTGGAACGAGGGCACCGCCACGTTCATGCTGCTCGGCGAACGCTGCACCCGGAAGTGTGGGTTCTGTCTGGTCGACACCCGCAAGCCCGAAGTCGTCGACCTCGCCGAACCGCAACGCGTCGCCGATGCCGTCGCCGAACTCGGACTCGACTTCGCGGTGCTGACGATGGTCGCCCGAGACGACCTGTCCGACGGCGGCGCAGGCATCGTGGCCGACACGATCCGCGCCATCCGGGCGACGAGCCCGGGCACCGGCGTGGAGGTGCTGATCTCCGACCTCAAGGGCGACGCCGCCGACCTCGACACGATCATCGAAGCCCGCCCCGACGTGCTCAACCACAACATCGAGACCGTCGCCCGCCTCCAGCGGGCGGTGCGGCCCTCGGCCGGTTACGCCCGCTCGCTGTCACTCCTCGCCCGCAGTGCCCAATCGGCCCCGGGGCAGGACGGTTCGATGCTCGTGAAGTCCGGCATCATCGTCGGCATGGGGGAGACCGACGACGAGGTCGTCGCGACGATGGCCGACCTGGCTGCGGTCGGCATCGGCATCGTCACCATCGGCCAGTACCTGCGGCCGACGACGACCCACCTGCCGATTCACCGCTGGGTCGAGCCCGACACCTTCGAGGACTGGAAGCGCATCGGCGAGACCGACCTCGGCGTGCCGCACGTCGAGGCCAGCCCACTCACCCGTTCGTCCCACCACGCCGGCCAGGCCGCCGGCTCTGCTGGCCGGGCGGCGTCGTAGCGCTCGTCCCGAGGGCGAACCACACCCGGGCCGCGACCATCCACGCAAGGTGGATGCCCGCGATCAGCCAACGTCCTCGCAGGAGCCACCCGACCAGGGCGACGCCCATGCCGAGCTGATGCCCGGCGAAGGGGAGCCGTTGCCGCTCGTTCATCACCGCGACGAGGCGGGTCAGCGCCGGCAGCGTCAGCGCGTAGCCGAAGAGGAAGAGGATCGTGCTGACGGGGTGCACCCGTTCAGCATGCCGCCGCCGACGCGAGGCCCCGCCCGGTGAGCCCGGGGCTGGACGACGCCGCTCGATCGACCACGGCCAGGAGATGGTCGCGCACATCGGCATGAGCCATCTCGAACAGGCTGAGCAGACGGTCCCCGTGAGCCCATGGCGTCTCGGCGACCAGCGCGAGTTCGGCCGCGTCGAGGGCCCGGCTCGCGTCGCGGGCAGGAGCACACACGATCGTCCCGAACGACTCGAGGGCGGCGGCGCGGCGCAGCCGTTTCTGCCACCGGCGCCCGAGGTCGTCGAGGGGGCGTCGATCGAGGCGCACCGCCCGCACCGGTGCGAGCGCCTCGTCGAGGAGGCGACGCCGGGCCCGCTGGTCGAGCTGGGGGTGCTCGGTGGCCACCAGTCGGTGCGTCTTCACGACGTCGGCGCACAGTTCCGGGATGGCCGCGTCGATCGCGGCAACCGCTCGGGTGCGCAGGCGTCCGGCCATCGGCAGGGCGACGAAGCGGGTGAACTCCTCCACCGAGGGCGAGGGGTGACGGGCCTCGACGAGACGCTGCGAGGACAGGAGGGCGCGCCGATCCAGGTCATAGGCGATCCGCACCGACTCGAGCCGCGCGTCGAGACGCTGAGCGGCGTTGGCCAGCGGAGCCTCGATGCGAGGTGACCGGCCCGAGGGCGAATGCTGTTGGATCGACTCTTGGATGACGGTGGTGTTGGCGTGCACTCCTGCCTCGCAGCTACTCAGGTTCCCGCTATGCACCTCCATCGGCCCCGGTCAGGGGTCGGGGAGGGGCCGTTGGGCTCATCCGGGCTAGGCCGTTGACGGTGCGCGAGCGCTACCGTTGGGTGCATGTTCGAGCAGCGAATGGACCGGGTGCGGGCAGCGATGAGCGAACAGGGCGTCGACGCCGTGCTGCTGTCGGTCGGCTCCGACCTGCCGTGGCTGATCGGCTACGAGGCCATGCCGCTCGAACGGCTCACCATGCTCGTCGTCACCCGCGACACCACCCCGACCCTCGTGATCCCGAGCTTCGAGGTGCCCCGCGTGCAGCCGATCGAGGGCGTGTTCGACATCGCCGGCTGGGCCGAGACCGACGACCCGGTCGCCCAGGTCGCCGACCTCGTCGGCCCCGGACAGCGCCTGGCCATCGGCGACCACACCTGGAGCCGGTTCCTCGTCGCCCTCCAGCAAGCGCTGCCCGATCGTGCCTGGGTCGCCGGTTCGGAGGTCGTCGGTCGGCTCCGCCAGCGCAAGGACGCGGCCGAGATCGAGGCCCTCCAGCGCGCGGCGTCCGGCGTCGATCGGGTGGCGGCCGCCCTCCAGGGCGGCGAGATCCCTCTCGTCGGCCGCACCGAGGCCGAGGTGTCGGCCGAGCTCGGCCGTCGGATCCTGGCCGAGGGCCACGCCCGGGTGAACTTCGCCATCGTCGCCTCCGGCCCCAACGCCGCCAGCCCTCACCACCATCCCGGCGAGCGCGTGATCCAGCCCGGCGAGGCCGTGCTGTGTGACTTCGGGGGCACCACCGCCGAACCCGAGGGGCGGCCCGGCTACTGCAGCGACATCACTCGTATGGTCCACATCGGGGAGCCGCCCGCCGAGTACGCCGAGGCCTACGCACTCCTGCAGAAGGCGCAGGCCGCCGCCACCGCCGCCGCCACGGTCGGCACCCCGGCCCACGAGCCCGACCGCCTCGCTCGCCGCATCCTCGCCGAGGGCGACCTCGACCAGTGGTTCCTACATCGCCTCGGCCACGGCATCGGCGTGGAGGGCCACGAGGACCCCTACCTCGTCGAGGGCAACGACCAGCCCCTCGAGGCCGGCAACGCCTTCAGCATCGAGCCCGGCTTCTACGTCGCCGATCGGTGGGGTGCTCGCCTCGAGGACATCGTCGTCGCCACCGACGACGGTCCTCGTTCGCTCAACCAGGCCGAGCGGCGTCTCGCCGTCCTCGACGGCTGACGCTCCGTGCTCGATCTCCACGGCGCCACCGTCCTGCTCCAGTGGGCGACGGGCGGCCTCTTCTTCACCTGGATCACCACCCGACGCCGCGTCGTCGGCCTCGGCTACGGCTGGACGATGCGGCTCACCTTCGGGCTGATGGCGCTCGGCGCCCTCGTGCTCGGACTGCGCTACGGCGTCCGCCCGATCCGCGAACTCGGATCGGCCGGTGTGGTGCTCGGCACGCTGATCGCCGGCGTTCAGAGCTGGCGACGCCGAGGCGTCGGCGTCTCCGGGCAGCGGCAGCTCGCCGAGTCCCGCACCGCACGGGTGGCGGCGATGACCGGCATCGACACCCTCGAGCGGACCAAGGCCGAGGACGGGCCCGAGTTCGATCCCCGCCTCGACCTGATCGCCCCGGCCTTCGGCTTCGTCGGCCTCGTCGCCGCCGGGCTACAGGCCGGCGATCCGGCCTGGTTGCAGCTGGCCCGGGTGCTGGTCGGGGCCGCCTTCCTCGGGGCGGTGAGCGACGCCATGCTGCTCGGCCACTGGTACCTCGTGCAGCCCGGTCTGTCGCGCGAGCCGCTGCACGAGCTGATCAACTACACGGGTTGGCTGTGGGCGCCCGAGGTGCTGTTGCTGCTGTTGCCGACCGGCATGATCTCGGTCATCGACGGCACGATCCCCGACGGCTACGCCGGCATGCTCGGATGGTTCTGGGTGGCGTGTGTCGTCACCACGCTCGGCCTGGTGTTCGTGACCAAGGCCGCGTTGCGGGAGAAGCAGTACTCCGCGGTCATGGCCGCCACCGGGCTGCTCTACCTCGCGATCCTCACCGCCTTCGGCATCGACCTCGTCGCCCGGGCCGCGCTCAACAACGCTGCCTGATCGAGCCGCCGAACCAGAGCCGCCGGCAGGGATCGGCCGCCTGAGCGGTTCCGCCCAGCGTGGCGGCTTTCGTCGCCCGAGCGGCTGCCGATGGAATAGCGTTGCCAGCATCCATCGGTAGGAGGAGCCATGCCCCGAGCGATCTGGAGTGGCGCCATCAGCTTCGGGCTGGTGTCGGTGCCCGTGAAGCTCTACAGCGCCGTGAGCCGCAAGTCGGTGCGGTTCAACCAGCTCGACGGGCGCACCAACGCCCGGGTCAAGCAGAAGCGCGTCTCGGCCCTCACCGGTGACGAGGTCCCTTACGACGAGATCGTCAAGGGCTACGAGATCTCGAAGGACAACTACGTCGTCGTCACCGACGACGAGATGGCGGCGCTCGCCCCCAAGGCCTCCCGCACGATCGACATCACCGACTTCGTGCTCCAGGACGAGATCGACCCCATCTTCTACGAGTCGGCCTACTTCCTCGTCCCCGACGAGCTGGCTCGCAAGTCGTATGCCCTGCTGGCCGAGGCGATGGAGAACTCCGGCCGGGTCGCCATCGCCACGATGGTGATGCGAACCAAGCAGTACCTGGCCGCGATCCGTCCCGTCGACGGCAAGCTGATGATCTCGACGATGATCTATGCCGACGAGGTCGTCGAGGCCGACCACATTCCCGGGCTCGACGGGCTCGACGAGATCGAGGTCACCGACGCCGAGCGGGCGATGGCCACCCAGCTGATCGACTCGCTCGCCGCCGAGTTCGAGCCCGAGCGCTATCGCGACACGTTCCGCGACCAGGTGATGGACCTGATCGAGGCGAAGTCGCAGGGCGAGGTCACCACGGTCGAACTGCCGGCCGCGGCCGACGACGACGGCGTGGTCGACCTCCTCGCTGCGCTCGAGGCCAGCGTGAAGGCGGCCAAGGAGGCCAAGGGTCGCCACCCGTCGGCCAAGGGGGACGCGGCAGCGGCCGCCGCCGACGAGGACGACGCTGCGTCGTCGGCCGCCTGAGCCCTCCGTGGCCGACCGGGTCAAGGTCGACGTCGGTGGGCGCACCCTGTCGCTGTCGAACCTCGACAAGGTCCTCTACCCCCGATCAGGGTTCAACAAGGCCGAGGTCATCGACTACTACGCCCGCGTCGCTCCGGTGATGTTGCCCCACCTCGAGGGGCGTTGCATCACGCTGCGGCGCTGGCCCGACGGGGTCGAGGGCACCTCGTTCTTCGAGAAGCGGTGCCCGTCGCACCGCCCCGAATGGTTGGGCGTGGCGCTCGGACCGGGCGACCGTCGCGGCGGGATCGAGTACTGCGCCATCGAGGAGCCGGCGGCGCTGGTGTGGACCGCGAACATGGCGGCCCTCGAACTCCACGTCCCGATGTCCCGGTCGGCCGACCTCGACCACCCGACGATCCTCGTGTTCGACCTCGACCCTGGCGCCCCGGCCACGATCGTCGAGTGCTGCGGGGTGGCGCTCGCGCTCCGGGAGATTCTCGAGGCGGTCGGCCTCGAGGCGTGGGCCAAGACGTCCGGATCGAAGGGGCTGCAGGTCTACGTGCCGCTCGGGGCGGCCCCGGGCGACGACGGCGTGCACACCCATGCCCACGCCTCGGAGTTCGCCCTGGCGTGTGGGCAGCTGTTGATGAAGCAGCTCCCGGGCAAGGTCGTGGTGACGATGAAGAAGGCGGACCGGCCCGGCAAGATATTCGTCGACTGGTCCCAGAACTCGCATCACAAGACGACGATCGGCGTCTACTCGCTGCGGGCCCGGGCCGAGCCGACCGTGTCGACACCGGTCACCTGGGACGAGGTGGCGAGCGGCGCCGAAGGCGAGCCGCTTCGGTTCACCGCCCCTGAGGTCCTCGAACGGGTGTCCGAGCACGGCGATCTGTTCGCCCCCGTCGCGGCGCGAACCCAACGGCTGCCCGGCCGCCAGCGCTGAGCGACTGCTGAGGGGTGGCTGAACGGCCGCCAGCCGGGTCGGCCAACCGAGCACACCGCCCTCGTATGCTCGGCCCATGCCGACGCTGAGCCTTGCCGCATCCCTTCCCAAGAGCGCCACCGTGCACGACGAGCCCGTCGCCTCCGATGAGCTCGACGACCTCTCGCCCGACTGGGCGGCCGCGGCGAAGGCCGCCGGCTTCGAGGGCAAGGTCGGCCAGACCCTGGTGCTGACCGGTCCGGCCGACGAGCCGGCCCGCGTGCTGGTCGGCATCGGTCCTCGCGACGACGTCGACACCGCCGCCCTCCGGGGCGCTGCCGCCGGGTTCGTGCGCGCCGTCGGCCGTCACCAGTCTGCGGCGACGACCCTCGTCGACGCCCGGGGCGACGTCGAGTTCGCCGACGCGATCGAAGCGGTCACCCTCGGTCTCGGCCTCGCGTCGTACCGCTATGACAGCTACAAGAAGGCCCCCGAGTGGCTGAAGCTCCGGCGGGTCGCCGTCGTCGCCAAGGGCGCCGGCGCCAAGCGGGCCATGGACGACGCCAAGGCGATCGTCGAGGGAGTGGCCCTCGCCCGCGACCTCACCAACACCCCCGGCGGCGACCTCACCCCCGTCGAGTTCGTGGCCCGAGCCCGCGCCGCCGCCGGCGCGGCCGGCGTGAAGGTCTCGGCCTGGGACGAGAAGAAGATCGCTCGGGAGAAGCTCGGCGGCCTCCTGGCGGTCAACAAGGGATCGACCCACCCGCCGCGCTTCCTCGTGCTGCGTCACGCCCCGGCCCGACCCAAGGGTTCGATCGCCCTCGTCGGCAAGGGCATCACCTTCGACTCCGGCGGCCTGTCGATCAAGACCGGCCAGGGCATGATGACGATGAAGGTCGACATGGCCGGCGGCGCGGCGGTGGTCGGTGCGATCTGCGCGATCGCCCGCCTCGGTCTGCCGGTGGCGGTCACCGCCTACGTGCCGCTCACCGACAACATGATCAACGGCGATGCCACCCGCCCCGGCGACGTGTTCACCGCCCGCAATGGCACCACGGTGGAGGTCCTCAACACCGACGCCGAGGGGCGCCTGGTCCTCGCCGATGCCCTGTCGATCGCCTCGGAGGCCAAGCACGACGCCATCATCGACATCGCGACCCTCACCGGTGCGGTGTCGGCCGCCCTCGGCACGTCGCTCGCCGGGGTGATGGGCACCAGCGACGCCCTGACCGAGCGGGTGACCGACGCAGCGTCGACCGCGGGGGAGTCGGTGTGGCCGCTGCCACTGCCCCAGGAGTATCGCAGCCAGCTCGACTCGCCGATCGCGGACGTGAAGAACATCGGCGCCGGCCCCTACGGCGGCGCCCTCACCGCCGGGCTCTTCCTGAAGGAGTTCGTGGCCGAGGGCATCCCGTGGGCTCACATCGATCTCGGCCTGGCGGCGATGAGCGAGAAGGACGTCGGCCTGATCACCAAGGGCGGGACCGGGTTCGGTGTCCGGTTGCTCACCCAGCTCGTCCGTGACTGGGAGTCGCTCGCCGACTGACGATTCCCCCTCAATTCGGGCCGCTGGAGGCCGATGGACCTGGGCAGGCGATGCACGTGGCCCGGGAGGATCGGCACCAGTGGCTCTGGTCGAACAACGGATCGACAACGAAGCGGCGACACCGACACGTGCTTCCCTCGCGTCCGCCATGCGGGCCAAGGCCGTGCACGTCGGCTGGGACCTGGCGGTGGCCGGCGCGGCCATCGTGCTGGCCTCGGTCCTGCGTCCCGCCGGCGACGACGGTGCGACCACCGGTGCGGTGCTGCTCGTCAGCTGGGCGCTGTGGCTGGGGCGGGCTCGCCTCTACTCGGCGCGCTTCATCACTCGCCGGTCCGACGAGATGCGGCGAATCATCGATGCGAGCCTGCTCAGCCTGGCTTCGGTCGCCGCTATCGCGTTCGCCTTCGACCTCGCCGTCGACCGGGTCTGGCTCGGGCTTGCCTCGGGGCTCGGCTGTGTGGCCCTGGTCTCGGAGCGCGAGATCTATCGCCGACACTACGGCCGCCTCCGCCGCAGCGGACGTCGCAGCCGCCGCGTCCTGATGATCGGCGACAACGACGAGACACGGCAGATGGCGGCGATGTTCGCCGACGAACCGGAGTTGGGTTACGAGGTCGTCGAACAGATCGATCCGGCCGCCTGTGCCACCCCGGCCGAGCTGACCACCCAGGCCCTCGGTGCGGCGCGCCGCAACGACGCCACCGGCGCTGTGGTGGCTGCATCCGCGGTCGAGACCGGCGCCTCCAACCGACTGATCCGTGACCTCATCGAGGCCGGCATCCACGTCGAGCTCTCCTCCACGCTCGCCGACATCAACCCGAGCCGTCTCACCGTCCGTCCCCTCGGGCGCTTCCCGGTCGTCTACGTCGAGCCCGTCCTGCGCGACGGTTGGCGAGCGATCGCCAAGCGCACTTTCGATCTGGTGACGGCGTCGCTCCTCGTCGCTGCGTTGTCGCCGGTATTGCTCGGCCTCTACCTCGCGATCAAGCGGGACTCCGAGGGGCCGGCGATCTTCAAACAGTCCCGGGTCGGCCAGAACGGTGTGCCCTTCGACGTGATGAAGTTCCGCACCATGGTCGTGAACGCCGAAGAGATTCTCGAGCAGATCCAGGACCAGAACGAGGGCGCCGGTCCGCTGTTCAAGATGAAGGACGATCCCCGGGTCACCAAGGTCGGCGGCTTCCTCCGCAAGACCAGCCTCGACGAGCTGCCCCAGCTGTTCAACGTGATCAAGGGCGAGATGAGCCTCGTCGGCCCCCGCCCCGCCCTCGCCAAGGAGATGGCCGAGTGGGACGCCGACCTCTATGGCCGGCTTCGGGTGAAGCCCGGGATCACCGGCATGTGGCAGGTCTCGGGTCGCTCGGAGACGACGTTCGAGGAGTACACCCGCCTCGACCTCTACTACGTCGACAACTGGTCGCTCGTGGTCGACGTGTCGATCCTGTTCCGCACGATCCCGGCGGTCCTCAAGTCCGACGGCGCCTACTGAGGCACCGCCGACGCTCCCTCAAGCTGCCTGGGCCTCGGGCGTCGCCTCGGGGTCGATCCAGCGGGCATGGGTCGGCTGGAGGTGATCGGGGAGCCGGTCGATCTGGCGGAGCGTGAGGGGCGCAAGGCGTCGCCGAACCCGGAGCTGGTCGCCGCTGCGGTGCGTCAGGCCGAAGCGGCACGTGCGGTCGAGCGTCTTCCAGAAGGGGCTGTTGCGGCCGCCCTTCTGGCCGAGACCGAGCTCGGCGGCGAGGGCGACCGTGTCGAGGTCGAAGCCGTCGGGGTGGAGCTCGAGCGCGGAGGCCAGCCGGCGCAGCAGCAGGATCGAACTGGGGCCGAGCATCGACGGATAGAAGGTCTCGACGTAGAGCGACCGGGGGTCGTGCCCGAGCTTGTCGAGCACGGGATCGGGCCACGGGTCCACCCGCAGCGTCGGCTCGGGGAAGCTCGGCGGGCGGTGGTCGCCTCGACGCTTCTGAGCGAGGTGGGCGGGCTGGGAGTTGGCGGTCGGGTCGGGCATCGGGGCATCTTTCATGCGGGGAATGGAGGGCCGCCCGGAAGCAGCGAGCGTAGGCAACAGTAAACAAACGACATTTGGGGTCAAGCTCTCGGCGTGGGGACCTCTCCCCGTCGGGTCGAGCCGCTACCGTCGCCGGGCGCGCCGTTCGGCTCACCCCGGGCGGCGAACGGAGGAGGGACGTGCGGTGATGAATTCGTTTCGGCTGAGGGCCGATTGGGCGGGGACGGCAACCGGGAGCGGTCGGCGCCGGTGGTTGGGCGTCGCGATGGTCGGCGCCCTGGTCGTCGGTGGGTGCTCATCCGACGGCTCCGACGGAGCGGCCGGCGATGGGCCGGTCGACGAGACGACGGTGGAGACCGAGCCCGTCGACACCGACAGCACCGCGGCCCCACAGGTCCCCGCGTCGACGGTGACCGGGCTGTCGATCGTCGCCGAGCTCGAGGTCGGCGACGCGCCCTGGACCGCGGTGGTGGTCGCCGATCTGGCATGGGTGCCCCACCGGGGCGGGATCACGGCGGTCGATGCCTCGCTCACCCCGGTCCACCAGCTCGACCTGGTGGGTCATCCCGAGACGCCGCTCTGGTTCGACGACCGTCTCTGGTTCGCCGACATCGCCGAGCCCGTCGTCACCGTCGTCGACCCCGACCAACCGACCGCCTTCTTCGAGGTGTCGGCGGGTCAGCAGGGATTCACCCCGGTGGCGGCCCAGGGTTCGGTCTGGGTCCCGAACCGGGCCGACGGCACCGTGACCCGGATCGACCCCGAGACCCTCGAGTCGTCGACGATCCCGGGCCTCGACGGGGTGGCCCGTCTGGTCGAGCTCGACGACGAGATCTACGCGGTGATCGAAACGACGATCTGGCACGTCTCGGCCGAAGGCGGGCCCGAGAAGGTCGGCGCCCTGCCGCCGGCGCCCCCGCTCGAGGCGTTCGGTGCCCGGTGGGCGGTCGATGGCGACGAACTCGTCGTCGCCGGCGGTCCTGTCGACCGGGTCGTGATCGGGAGCCCGATCGTCGAGGTCGACGCAACCGACGACTCGATCATCGTGGTGGCGCAGAGCGGCATCCTGCGCATCGATCCGAACCAGGGCGTCATCACCGGCGGGCTCGACGTGAAGGCCCGCCAGCCCTTGGTCGGCGAGTCAGGTGTGTGGTTCGTCATCGGCGAACCCGGCGAGACGACGACGATCGGCTACGCCGACGGGCAGTCGCTGGAACTGTTCGAGACCACGGTCGACGGCATCCCCGACGACTTCGCGTCGCTCGACGGCACGTTGATCGTCTCGATCAAGCGCGGCGCCGAGGTGGTCGCGATCGTCGCCGACGGCGCCTGAGCTCGCAGCGCCGTCAGCTGGGGTGAGCGGCGAAGTAGAAGTTGATCCCGTCCTGGAACTGACGCACGTACTGATCCTTGCGGAGGGCCGGGCCGTCCTCGAGCCAGGTGCCGAGCAGCGACACCTTCATCCCGAGGTCACTGAAGAAGCCGTGCACGTCCTCGGGGGTCGTGCCGTAGATGTCGGCGGCACCGAGTCCGCTCTCGAACACCACGACAGGCCGGCAGCGTTCGAGGGTGGCCCGTGCCCCTTGGAACACGCCGAGCTCGGCGCCTTCGACGTCGACCTTGAGGAGGGCGACCTCCGCTTCGGCGGGCACCAGGTCGTCGAGCTGGGCGGTCGCCACCGAGATCGTCTCGACCGTCTCGTCGGGTCGGTCGAAGGCCCGCTGGCGGATCCCGCTGTAGCCGGGGTTGGAGGTGACGTGCTGGAACTCGAGCGGGCCGTCGGGTTCGGCGACGAGGGCCACCTCGTGCACGGCGACCGAGGGGAAGGTCGATCGCAGGTGGGCGGCGAGGTGGGGGAGGGGCTCGATGGCGAGGTGTTCGATGTCCGGAGCGGCCTCGAGTAGGTGGCGAAGGATGAGGCCCTCGTGGCAGCCGACGTCGATCCCGATCGCCCCCGGAGCGGCGTCGCGGAATACGCGCTCGATGATCGCGTGGGTCTGGGCGTCGTAGCGGAGGTTCTTGTCCGGGCTGTTGAGGATGGCGATCGCCTGTCGAGCTGCGTCGTCGAGCGTGATGGCTGGGGTCGCGTCGTCGGCTCGCGCCCGGTCGCGGAGATCATGGAGCACGCCCTGGGCCGGGGCGGGCAGCTTGCGTGCGGCGGTGGCCGCGACCCGTTCGGCTCGTTCGAGAAGCTCGTGGGTGGTGAGGCGCATCGGGCGATGCTACTTCGCTCCCGTCCCGACCTCGGTCACCACTCGGGGCCTAGCATCGGAGCGTGAGCAGCGACGTCGACGCCGTACCGACTCCCGAGACGCTCGAGGAGGCGAGGTCGCTCGTCGGCGCCGCCGAACGGGTGGTCGTGCTCACCGGGGCCGGAATCTCGACCGACTCGCGGATCCCCGACTACCGGGGCCCGAAGGGGGTCTGGACGAAGAACCCGAAGGCCGAGAAGCAGGCGACGCTCCAGACCTATGTGGCCGACGCCGAGGTTCGCCGACGGGCCTGGCAGACGCGGCTCGACTCGCCGATCTGGGCCGCCGAACCCAACGACGGCCACCGCGCCCTGTTGGCCCTGGAGCAGGCCCGCAAGCTGCACCTCCTGATCACCCAGAACGTCGACGGGCTCCACCACGAGGCCGGCAGCGACCCCGACCGCATCGTCGAGATCCACGGCTCGGTGCGCGAGGTGGTGTGTCTGGGGTGTGAGTACCGCGACCCGATGCAGGTCGCCCTCGACCGGGTGCGGGGCGGCGACCTCGACCCGGCGTGCATCGAGTGCGGCGGGATCCTCAAGTCGTCGACGATCAGCTTCGGTCAGAGCCTCGTCGCCGCCGACCTCCAGCGGGCCCAGGCGGCCGCCGAGGCCTGCGACCTCCTGCTGGCCATCGGTTCGACCCTCGGGGTCTACCCGATCGCCAACGTGGTGCCGGTGGCCAAACACCACGGCGCCGAGGTCGTGATCGTCAACGGTGGGCCGACCGAGATGGACGAGCTCGCCGACGTGAACGTGCGCGGCTCGATCTCCCAGGTGCTGCCCGAGATCCTGCCCTGAGGGACCGCCCACAGGGTGCTCGCCGGTCGGAATAGATCCGATGCCGCCAATTGTTGACTGACCTTGTAGGGTTTTCGAATGCCGGCCCGTGTCGGCAACCCGAACCGAGGACATCCCATGGCATCGTTCCGAGACATCCTGAAGGCCACGAAGGCCCAGATCACCGAGGTCGACACCGAACAGGCCCAGGCCCTACTGGCCGACGGGGCCACCCTGCTCGACGTCCGTGAGCCCGACGAGGTGGCCCAGGGCGTGGTGCCCGACTCGGTCGCCATCGTGCGCGGCAATCTCGAGGCCCAGGTCGAGGGCCGGCTGCCCGACAAGGACACCAAGCTGGTCGTGATGTGCGCCGGCGGCGTGCGCTCGGCCTTCGCCGCCAAGACCCTCGGTGAGCTCGGTTACACCGACGTCGTGTCGATGGACGGCGGCTTCAACAAGTGGAAGGACGAGAGCCGCCCGTGGATCACCCCCAAGGCGCTCACCGCCGACCAGCGCAACCGCTACTCGCGCCACCTCCTCCTGCCCGAGGTCGGTGAGGAGGGGCAGCAGAAGCTGCTCGACGCCAAGGTGCTGCTGCTCGGCGCCGGCGGGCTCGGTTCCCCGGCCGCCCTCTACCTCGCCGCCGCCGGGGTGGGCACCCTCGGCATCGTCGACATGGACGTCGTCGACGAGTCGAACCTGCAGCGCCAGATCCTCCACAACATGGACCGGATCGGGATGCGCAAGGTCGAGTCGGCCAAGGCGACCCTCACCGCCATGAACCCCGACCTCGTCGTCAACACCTACGACGAGCGGCTCGGCGCCCACAACATCCTCGACATCCTCGAGGGCTACGACGTCGTGATCGACGGCGCCGACAACTTCCCGAGCCGCTACATCCTCAACGACGCCTCGGTGAAGCTCGGCATCCCGGTCGTGCACGGCTCGATCTTCCGCTTCGAGGGCCAGGTCACCGTCTTCGACCCCCACACGGGCCCGACCTATCGCGATCTGCTGCCCGAGCCGCCGCCCCCGGAGCTCGCTCCGAGCTGCGCCGAGGCCGGTGTGCTCGGTGTGCTGCCCGGCATCGTCGGATCGATCGAGGCCCTCGAGGCCATCAAGATCATCCTGGGCCTCGGCGACGTGCTGCGTGGCCGCTTGCTCGCCTTCGATGCGCTCGAGATGAGCTTCCGGGAGTACAAGATCCCGATCGACCCCGACAACGTGGTCACCTACGAGAACCGCGACGCCGTCGAGGTCGTCGAGCTCGAGGGGTTGTGCGCTCCGATCGTCACCTCGACCGTCGGATCCTGACGCTCCCGACCGGCGGCCGCTCGGGCGGCTGACCAGGCGATCTCCGGCCGCCGTCTCCCGGTGGGCATCCTTGCCCACCGGGGGGTGCGGTCGGCCCACGGTCGCCCGACAGTACGATGCGCGTCGATGGGACCTCGAACGCGCCTCCTCGTGGCGCTCCTGTGCGTCGCTGCGGCGTTGGCCGGTCCGGCCGCCGCCCAGATGCCCGGCTCGTCCGCGCCGGAGGACGACGGCCTCGGGCTCGCCGTCGAACGCGTCGACGTCACCTTCGACGACGGATGGATCGTGCCCGACCTCGCCGAGTCCGCTGCCGAGGCGGAAGCGGCGACGGGAACCGACGACCACGAGGGCCACAGCCACGGGGTGCCGATCGCCTCGGCCGGGGCGGGCGCCGTCGGCGCCAGCGTCGATCTGGACGGCGCCCAGCAGATGGTCGTGCTCGACACCCACGGACGCTCGGGCGCCTTCGCGCTGCGGAGCCGGACGGCGGGGGAGTGGTCGCCGTGGATCGAGCTGACCACCGCCGCCGACGAGGCCCCCGACAGCAATGGTGAGGGAGCCGGCGAGGGAGCGGGGGCGGGTCTGCCCGCCGTCGGCCCGATCTGGGTCGGCGACGACACCGACGCCGTCGAACTCGTCCGGCTCGACGGTGACGACGCCCCGATCGCCGTCGAACTGCTCGCCGCCGACCGGGCCGCGATCGCTGCCTCGCTCGACGAGGAGCCGGCGGCCGCCGACACCGCGGTCCCGAGTGCCGCCCTCGCCTCGCAGCCGACGATCCAGCCACGCTCGGCGTGGGCGACCCGGGGCTGGGCGTTCGCCAACGACACCTGCGAGGACGGGCCGGTGCTGGCCCGCAACGTCGACGCGATGGTCGTGCACCACACCGTCACGGCCAACACCTACGCCGCCTCCGACGTGCCGGCGCTGATCCGAGGCGTCTACCGGACCCACGTCGACGTCAACGGCTGGTGCGACGTCGCCTACAACTTCATGATCGACCGCTTCGGTCGGATCTGGGAGACCCGGACCGACTCGATCGCGGAACCGGTGATCAGCGGGGCGACCAAGGGGTTCAACACCGCGACCGTCAGCGTCGGCGTGATCGCCCAGTACCAGGGCGGAGCGTCGCCGGCGTCGGTGACCCCGCCCCAGGTCGTGATCGACGCCGTCGCCGACCTCGGGGCGTGGAAGCTCGGTCTCCACGGCGTCGACCCGCTGGGCGAGGTGTGGCTCAAGAGCCGGACCAGCGCCACCACCGGGCTCCGCTTCGCCGACGGCACCTGGGTGCGCGTACCGACGATCGTCGGCCACCGCGACCTCGGGCTCACGTCGTGTCCGGGCAGCCGCTTCTACCCGTCGCTGCCTGCGATCCGGGCCGCCATCGCCGCCGACCGAAGCCTCGACGTCGACTTCCCGTCCCGCCAGGCCCTCGACTCGGGACCGGCCGTGCTCGCCGTGGACGCCCAGGGACGCCTCCGCCCGGCGGGTGCTGCCGAGACGCCGCCCTCGTCGTTGACGGTCGGCGGCAGTGCCGTCACCGCGATCGCCGCTCGCGACGGTCGCGGGTTCGCCGTGTTGGACTCGGGCAGCGTCGTCGGGTTCGGCGGCTTCGTCAGCCCGGCCGACAACCCGTTGGCGCCACAGACGGCGATCGACGTCGAGATGGACGAGGCCGGCACCGGCGGCTGGGTGATCGACCGCAATGGTCGCCTCCGGGGCGTGGACGGCGGGGCCGGCCCGGCCCTCGCCGGGTCGCTGCCGGCCGGCCGGGAGGCCGTCGCCTTCGCCATGGCCTCCGACGACGCCGGCTACCTCGTCGACGACGCCGGCGGTATCCACGTGATCGGCACGTCGCCCACGGTGACCTCCCCGTCGCTCGGCGGCGCCACGGCGGTCGACCTCGCCCTGCGCCGCAACGGGGTGAGCGGCTGGGTCCTCGCCTCCGACGGTCGGCTCCACGCCTTCGGCGGGGCCCCGGCCCGGACGTCCCCACTTGCCGGAACCGCCGATCGGGCGCGTGCGGTCATGGTCGACCCGTTCGACCGCGGCGGCTGGGTCCTCGACAGCGAGGGGCAGCTCCACGCCTTCGGCCGACCCCGCCAGATCCAGCCGGTCTCCACAACGGTCGGCACGGGCACGATCGTCGACGGCGCCCTCTGGTGGGAGCTGCCGAACGATCTCGGTGAGACCGACGACTCGAAGTACGTCGCCGCCGTGCTGGAGCTGTTCCTCGGCCGGTCGCCGAGCCTACGGGAACTCGACGAGTTGGCCTGGGACATCGACTACCGGAGCCGGGCCCAGGTGGTCGACGAGCTCGCCAACTCGCCGGAGTGGGCCGGCGTCATCCTCGACGACATCTACCTCGACGTGCTCGGCCGCACCCCCGACGCCTCGGGGCAGGCCTACTGGCTCGACCGACTGCAGAACGGGATGCGCACCCAGGAGCTCGGGGCCGAGTTCTACGCGTCGCCGGAGTACGTGGCGGCCGCCGGCAGCACCGACGCCTGGTTGACCGAGATCTACGACGCGCTCCTGCACCGGCGTCCCGACGCCCAGGGGCTCGCCTACTGGCGCGCCCGTCTCGCCGAGGGCACGACCCCGATCGAGGTGACTACCGGGTTCTACAACTCGATCGAGTCCCGCAGCGATCGCGTGGCCCGCCTGTACGACCGAGTGCTCGGCCGGGCGCCCGACGCCGAGGGGCTGGCGTTCTGGGCCGAGCGGCTCCTGGTCACCGACGACGACATCGCCCTGGCCCGCAACCTGGCGATCAGCGGCGAGTTCTACGACCGCTCGATCGGCGAATGACCGGGCGCTCGGCCGGGGCGTCGGCGGGGAGTCGAAGTGCCCGCGCCCTGGGGGCACTGGGCGGAACGAACTACTCTCACCGGGTCAATCGGACCACCCGACGGCCGATGAGGAGAGCATGACCGTGCGGACCGAGCGGGACTCGCAACAGCTGCAACGTCGACGGAGCACCGGTGCCATCGGCGCTGTCCTCGCCCTCGTCGCCACGATCTTCGTGCCCGCGTCGCCAGCGGCCGCCCAGAGCGACGGCCCGACCACGGTGGTCGTGACCGGCCACGG
>JAWSVN010000181.1:0-5425 GCA_033851875.1 Acidimicrobiales bacterium | reverse complement strand
GTTCCCCCACACGGTCGAGCACGTCCACCAACATCTGCGAGGTGAGACCGGCCCGAGCTTCGAGCTCGTGCTCGACCTGATCCTCGACGGGCTCGTCCGCCTCGACGGCGCCGCCGACTAGGTGTCTTCGGCCCGCTCGCCGTCGCGGGTGCTGGTGGCCAGGAAGTTCTGATACACGCTCAGCAGCGTCGTCTTCTGGTCGTCGCTGAGGTGGGGGTCGGCCTGGATCGCCTCGACCACACCGGATTGGGCCTGGTCGGGGTCGAGGAGCCCGGCGTAGGTGAGCAGGGTCTCGGCTCGCACGTTGAGGGCGCCGGCGAGGGCCTTGAGCACCCGGACCGAGGGCTCGTGCTTCCCTCGTTCGAGCTGGCTGATGTAGGGGTCGGAGACCTCCATCAGCTTCGCCAACTCGCGCTGGCTCAGGGCCATCATCTTGCGCTGGGCGCGGATGAAGTCGCCCAGGTGCTCGAGCCCGGGGTAGGTCACCCCGGGTCGAGTCTGTTTCTTCGTGCTCTTGTTCTTCGAGCTCTTGCTGTCGTCGCCGGCGTCGGCCACGTCAGCTCTCGGTCGCCTCGGCCTTGTCCCAGGCCTTCGCCATGCGGGTGGCGAAGTCCTTGTTGGCCTCCATGAGGTCGCCGAGGTAGCTGAAGTAGGTGTCGACGACCGCGGTGGGCTTGGGGAGGCGGTCGGCGAAGGGCGCCTGCACGTCGGGCAGGGCGCTGGTGACGGTGTCGGCGATGCGCTCGTTGTAGGACACCACCTGGTCCTGGGCCGACTTGAGGCCGTCGATGTAGCGGGTCCGGTACTCGCGGACGTTGTCGAGCATGGTCATGATGAACCTCGGTTTCTCGTGCGGGAACGCCAGGGGAACCTGGCCTGCTAAATATACTACGCACGATTCTGAGGAAATCAAGCTCCGAGCGGTGGTCGGAGGTCACGTCGGTCGGACTGCACGCCTCGGGCCGCGCCAGCCGGGTCAGGTCCTGGTGGCACCCGCCGAGGTGGCGACGAGCGCGATCACGGCGACGATCACGATGAGCGTGATCGCGACGCCGAGGTAGCCGAGGATCAGGCCGATGAGGCCGAGGGTGCGACCGGTCGAGTCGGTCGGGGTGCTCGGCCGTCGCGCCAGGTGCCCGAGCCAGACGGCGGCGAACGGGGCGAAAGGGATCGTGAAGCCCATGAAGGCGATGATCAGTGACAGCGCGCCGGCGTGTTGCTTCCAGTCGTTGGTGATCGGCGCGACGTTGACTTGGTACTGCGGAGGATGGTGCTGGGCCGGGTAGGGCTGGGCTGGATGCGGCTGGGCCGGGTAGGGCTGACCCGGGTAGGGCTGACCTAGGTAGGGCTGTGGCGCCGGACCGAAGCCGGTGGGCGCGGGTGGCGGGCCGGGCGGTGTCGCCGGGCGGCCGGGGCTCGCGCACAGCGGGCACGCCGACATGGTCGCTGGGAAGTCGGTCGTGCATCGGTCGCAATGGAGCATGGTGCGGTTCCCTCCCCGCCGTCGGTCTCGTCCCGAAGTGTCGGCGCGATCTTCTCGCCGCTGAAGGTCAGGTGACCGTCGCGACCTCGAGGCCGTCGACGGCCGACCACCAGGTGTGGGGGCGATCGCCGACCGCCGGCGACATCGTCGCATAGACGCTGGTGTCGCCGATCTCGACCCGGCCATCGGGATCGCCGGGGCAGACGACGAACAGCGCCCAGTCCCGCGCCCCGAGGGTGATCTCCACGGTGTCGGTCACCTCGACCGTGCCGGATCGCCAGTCGTAGACCGCCCGGCGGTCGGGGTCGAGGCCGAAGCGGTCGGTGCGGGTCGCCCGGTCGGTCGAGGTGTTGATGGCGACCAGGTAGCGCCACGTGCCCACAGGGGTGGTGGTCGAGGTCTCGGCCCAACACAGGCCGGCGGTGCGCCCGGCGTCGGCCATCGACGCGTCGGTCAGCCGGATCGCGCGGTCGGGGCCGACGAGCCGACCGTCGGGCAGGGCGATGCGGCGGACGACGTCGACGTCGGTGCGTCCGAGTCGGTCGCCGATGCCGACCACGCCCGCGGACAGGGCCGACAGCAGGGCTTCGAGTTCGGCGTGGTGGTCGCCGTCGATCCCGTCGATGGCACCGCTCGCGGGGTCCGCCGCCGGCGGGGTGGCCGAGAAGAAGCAGTCCTTGAACACCGGGAGGTCGAGGGCGTCGGCCATCACGTTGACCGTCAGGTACCAGACCCACAGCAGGGCGGGATCCTCGGCGAATCGGTAGTCGTCGCTCGTGCGGACGGCGACGACGCGACCCAGGCCGGCGGCTGCCGCGTAGTCGCCGGGCAGGGCCATGCACCACAGCAGGGTGAGGTCGTGGCGGGCGGCGGCGTCGTCGAGGGCGCGTTGCCAGGCGAGGACCCGGCCGGGGTGGGAGCGGATCTCGCGCACCCCGAAGAACGTCATCATCATCCAGTCCTGCTCGATGCAGGTGGCGCCCCACGACGCGGCGTCGGCGCACCACCGGTCGAACAGTTCGGCCTCGGCCGGGCTGCCGGTGATGGGGTGGGCGGCGAGCTCGTCGACCCACCACTCGCTCGAGTCGGTGTCGGAGCCGGTGTCGGTGAGGTAGTCCGACGCCGGGGAGATGTGGCGGCTGTGGAGGGCGAGGGGGCGCGGCTCGTCGGTGCCCGGCATCGTGCCGAGTCGCTCGCGGAGCGGGGCGATCCCGTCGGGCAGGACGTCGGGGCGGGGCGTCCACTCGAGCATGCCGGTGGGCGGGACCTCTTCGAGGTAGCCGGTGGCCGATACCGAGCGGGTGGTCTCGTGGCGGTAGAACCACGAGTCGAGCTCGACGGTGCCCACGCCGACGCCGAGGCGGCCGAGCTCGGCGAGCTTGTCGGCGAGGGTGGTGGTGAGGTCGGTGTCGGGCTCGGTTCGATACCAGTAGGCGGCGCCGTTGTCGGTCCAGTAAGACAGGTGGGTGAGGAGCGGATCGCTCGGGCGGGTGGACCGGTCGGCGGAGCGGTCGCCCGCAGCCGCCTGCACGGCTTCGCCCCAGCGGGCGAAGGCGTCGGCGGCCGAGGTGCCGGTGAAGACGCCGAGGGTGGCGCTGGTGCCGGCCGGGATCGTGTCGAGGTCGCCATGCCAGCCCCACTCGAACGCGGTGATCGACGTGTCGTCCTGGCGGACCCCGATGACCTGTTCGTGGAACGCGTCGAGCGGGGCGAGCAACTCGACCCTGCCGTCGTCGGCGCAGAGCAGCAGGGGCAGCACGACGGAGGGGGAGCGCAGGTTGTGGGCGGGTCGGAACTCGAAGCGGCCGCCCGGCTCGGCCCGCACCGGCAGGGCGAACTGGGTGGAGGCGAAGCCGACGAGGGCGACGTCGGGGGCGGTGAACCCATCGAGGGAGAACCTGGCGCCGAACGCCGGCCGGGAGAACGAGCCCGACGCGACGGCGTCGAGGTCGACCAGCGCCGCCAGTTCGATCCGGTCACCGTGGTCGACGACGGCGACACGGTCGTCGACGATCGGAGCGAGCGGGCCGAGGATGCGATCGGGCATGGCGGCGAGTCTGTCCCAGGATGGAAGTGCTCGGCTCAGCCGACGGTGATGTCGGTCTTGGAGAAGTCCTCGCCGACGAACAGCAACGGTTGGCCGAGGTGTCGAGCGAGCGCGTAGGAGAACGTGTCGCCGTAGTTGAGGGCAGCGGGATGGCGGCCTTTGCCGAATCGGCGCCAGCTGATCAACGCCAGGTCGGCGACCTCTTTGTCGACCGGGACGACCTCGATGCCGGCTCGATCGATGAGCTCGTCGAGCAGCTGCGTGCCGGACGGGCCGGTCTTCGCTTCGATCACGATGCCGAGCTCGACGCGAGTGGCGGCTGACATCACGCAGGTGTTGCTCTGGAGTTTGCGCTCGATGTCGGCGCCGCCGGGCTCGTCGAACAGGATCGCCACGATCGCCGAGGTGTCGACGACCATCAAGACGGGAGGCCGTGTTCGTCGTATCCGAGTGGGTCATCGACGTCGAGGCGCGGGAGCTGTGCGAACCGTTCGACGATGTCGCCGAGGCCGCCGGCTCGGCGGCGGCGGCGCTCGAGTTCGAGCCGCGCCTCGAGCGAGGCGACGACCGCGTCGGTGATCGACTCTCCCGTGAGTGCTGCGAGGTCGCGGGCCAACCGATCGGCTCGTTCACTCTTGATGCTCAGGGCCATTCCGCCATTCTACCTTGCGAGGTGGAGAGGTAGAAGTAGCTCAGACCAGGGCGACGACGGCGGTGCCCATGAGGTCCTCGAAGTTGTCGGCGTAGAACTTGTCGCGGATCGCCTCCGAGCGGTCGCCGAGGCTGCGTTCGAACCGTTCGAACGGGCGGCGGCCGCCCTCGACGTGGGGGTAGTCGGTGTTGAACAACAACACGTCGGGGCCGACCTGGTCGGTGACCCAGCCCACGTCCTCGGTCGGATACGGCGCCACACGGATCTGACGCTGCACGTACTCGAGCGGCGACAGCGACAGCTCCTGGAGGCGTTCCTCGTGGCGGCCGAACGCGTCCATCGCCGATTCCATCTGCTTGATCCAGCTCGGCAGCCAGATGCAGCCCTGCTCGATCACCCCGACCTTCAGGCCAGGATGGCGTTCCAGCACGCCGTCGAAGATGAAGGTGGCGAGGGTCTGCATCGGGGGGAACGGGATCGCCATGTAGTCGACCGAGCGGAAGTTCTCCTCGCCGCCGTGGAAATCGGGCGGGATCGGCAGGCCGTTGTTGAAGTAGCCGGGGTCGATCAAGTCGCCGGTGCCGCCGACGTGGAACACGATCGGGATGCCGGCCTCCTCGGCCTGGCGCCACACCCGGTCGAGCTGGCGGTGGCTGGGGGAGTGGCCGGCCGGGCAACCGCTGGCCACCAGCAGGGCCGACGCCCCCATCTCGATCGCCTCGGTGGCCATGGCCTCGGCCCGGTCGAAGTCGACGAGGGGCACGTAACAGGTGGGCAGGAGGCGAGGGTCGACGTCGCAGAACTCGACCATCCCGCGGTTGTGGGCCCGTGCCGCCCCGTAGGCGAGGTCGAGATCGATCCGCCCGTCCGCGTCGGGCTGCTCCCACGCGAAGAGGCGGGAGTTGTGGAACGTGTTGAACATCAGCTGGGAGTCGACGCCGATGTAGTCGAGGACGCGGGGCCGGTCCTCGGCCAGGAACGAGCCGGTGGCGGCGAAGTTCTTGCGCAGCATCACCTCGGCCGCCTCCGCGTCGGTGAACTCGGCCGAGCGGTGGCGGTCGGTCAGGCGATCGAAGATGAGGTTCAGCTCGTCGGGTTCGGGTGACCAGCCGGCGGTCGAGTCGCCGGTCTGCACGAGCTCGTTGGCGTAGGTCGGGATCTCGATCCGGTCGCGGATGTCGGGATCGGCGTGGTCGCGGAGCCAGGTCGGTGGCTCCATGATGTGGGCGTCTGCGTCGTGGAC
>JAWSVN010000019.1:0-25290 GCA_033851875.1 Acidimicrobiales bacterium | reverse complement strand
CGTACTCCCCAGGCGGGGCACTTAACGCGTTAGCTACGACACGGAAACCGTTGAAAGTCCCCACATCTAGTGCCCACCGTTTACGGCGTGGACTACCAGGGTATCTAATCCTGTTTGCTACCCACGCTTTCGCTCCTCAGTGTCAGTACCGGCCCAGAGTGCTGCCTTCGCAATAGGTGTTCCTCCTAATATCTGCGCATTTCACCGCTACACTAGGAATTCCACACTCCTCTACCGGACTCTAGTCAGCGCAGTATCGGATGGCGTCTCAGGGTTGAGCCCTGAGTTTTCACATCCGACTTACGCAACCACCTACGAGCCCTTTACGCCCAATAAATCCGGATAACGCTCGCCCCCTACGTCTTACCGCGGCTGCTGGCACGTAGTTGGCCGGGGCTTCTTCTGCAGGTACCGTCATTTTCGTCCCTGCTGAAAGGGGTTTACGACCCTAGGGCCTTCATCCCCCACGCGGCGTCGCTGCATCAGGCTTTCGCCCATTGTGCAATATTCCCCACTGCTGCCTTCCGTAGAAGTCTGGACCGTGTCTCAGTTCCAGTGTGGCTGATCATCCTCTCAGACCAGCTACCCGTCGACGCCTTGGTGAGCCGTTACCTCACCAACTAGCTGATAGGCCGCGAGGCCCTCCCAAAGCGATAAATCTTTCCTCAAACAGCCATTAGGCCGTAGGAGGGCATCTGGTATTAGCTCGAATTTCTCCGAGTTATCCCAAACTTTGGGGCAGATTCCTCACGTGTTACTCACCCGTTCGCCACTCACTCATGTGGACCGAAGTCCGAGTGCGTTCGACTTGCATGTATTAAGCACGCCGCCAGCGTTCATCCTGAGCCAGGATCAAACTCTCCATCAGAGAATCTGTCGGGCTCCTGGGAAAGGAGCCGGACGTTGATCCGTGCGTCATCTCGAGCGGCCAAGCCCAAGACGACATGGCTTATTTTGTATGACGGGGCATCTGAGGCTCTCTTTCAGCCGAGGCTGACCGAGTGGCACCAAAGATGCTCCGCACACGCTGCGTTCATCGTCTCTTCCGTTTTCAAGAAGCTGACCACAAGCCGAAGCTGGACCGCCGGAGCGATCCTTTGCTGTTGGTGACCGAGACTGGCTCGGTCGGGGCTTGCGGGCCGTTCGCCCTTCCAGCGTCAGTCGCAGTGTTTCGCTGCGACCCGTCTGCGGGGCGAGTGACTACGTTAAAGGAAACCGGCGATCGCGCCAACCCTGTTTCCGGAATATTTCTGGATCTGGGGCAAGGATCGGCCCGGCGCCACGATTGATGAGGCGCTGACCTGGGATTTCAGCTATCGAAGGTGACGATCGACACGTTCCGTTTTCCTCGACGAATTACGGCGAACCGCCCGTGGAGGAGAGACCCCTCCGTCACGATCTCACCGGGAGCAGCCTTGCGGTCGTTGATCGACACCCCGTTCTGCTTGAGGAGACGGTTCGCTTCGCTCTTGGACGCGGTGACGCCGGCGGCGACGAGGACCTCGACGAGGTTCCCGTCGGCACCCAGCACGCCGCGGTCGAGATGAGCCGTCGGCACCTCGGCGGCCAGGGTGTCGAGCGTCGGCAGGTCGAGGTCGGCGGTCGAGCCGCCGAAGATCACCGCTGACGCCGCAGCGGCGGCGGCCGCCGCCTGTTCACCGTGGACGAGGCTCGTCACCTCGTGGGCGAGCCGGCGCTGACCGGCTCGGCGATGGGGTTCGGCGGCGTGCTCGGCGGCGATCTGCTCGATCTCGTCGATCGGCAGCAGGGTGAGCTGCAGGAGGAGACGCCGAACCTCGGCGTCCTCCACCTGCATCCAGCCTTGGTAGAAGCGATAGGGGCTCATCCGCTCCGCGGAGAGCCACATGGTCTCTCCCCCCGCGGTCTTGCCGTACTTGGAGCCATCCGGTTTGGTCAGCAGGGGCCAGGTCAGGGCGAAGGCCGACCCGCCGAGGGTCCGCCGGACGAGCTCGCCGCCGAGCGTGATGTTGCCCCACTGGTCGGAGCCGCCCATCTGCATCTGGCAGCCCTCGTGCTCGTAGAGCCAACGGAAGTCGTTGGCCTGGAGGAGCATGTAGGAGAACTCCGTGTAGGAGATGCCCTCGGTCCCCTCCATGCGCTGGCGCACCGACTCCTTGGCGACCATGTGGTTGACCGTGACGTGCTTGCCGACGTCTCGGAGGAACTGCAGGTAGGGGACGCCGACCGTCCAGGCTCGGTTGTCGAGCAGCTTCGCCGGGTTGGGCTCGCGCTCGAAGTCGATGAACTGGCGGAGCTGGGGCACGATCCCGGCCAGGTTGGCGGCGAGGGCGTCGTCGTCGAGGAGGTTGCGTTCGTCGGACTTGCCCGACGGGTCGCCGACCATGCCGGTGGCCCCGCCAGCCAGGGAGATCGGCCGATGACCGGCGTCCTGGAAGCGGCGCAACATCAGGAGGCCGATCAGGTTGCCGACGTGGAGGCTGTCGGCGGTCGGGTCGAAGCCCACATAGACGGTGATCGGCCCCTCGGCGAGGCGAGCCGCGAGCGCCGCTCGATCGGTGGAGTCGTGGATCAGGCCGCGGGCGGTCAGATCGTCGAGGAGGCCGGGGTCGGTGGACGGAGAGCCAGCAGACATGGCGCCAGCATAGATGCGACGCCGAGGCCGTCTCGTGGTGGTTTCCGCCCCCTGGTCCCCGCGTCGAGGTCCGCAGCGGGCAGACTTGGACGGTGACCGATCTCGCCGACGACCTCGACGGACTCGACCCGGAGTTCGACGACCGGCGGCTCACGCCGGGACGAGTCCTGGTGATCGCCCTGTTGATCGCGTCGTTCTTCCCGTGGGCGTGGCGCTTCTCCCCCTGGGCCGAACGCACCCCCTTCGACCTCTTCGACGATCCGGCCTACAGCGCGACCGCTGAACAGCTGTGCGCCGCAGCACTCGACGACATCGACGACGTCCCGAGCGCCGCGGTCGCCGCCGACCCCGAAGAGCGGGCGACCCAGGTGCGGGCCGTCAACGACATCCTCGAGAGCCTCGTCGACGACCTCGAGGACGCCGCCGCCGGCACGGAACGGGATCTGCGCATGATCGGCGCCTGGGTCGACGACTGGCGCATCTATCTCGACAACCGGGCCGACTACGCCGAGCGCATCGCCAGCGACCCCGACGCCCAGTTCTACGTCTCGGCGAACGACGACGGAGACCGGGTCGACAAGCACCTCACGTACCTGGCGAACACCAACGAGATGTACTCGTGCGTGGCGCCCGGCGACGTCGGCTGAACGTCCGACGACGGCGATTCTCGGACGCTCGTCCGACAACCCACCGTCGGTTCTCGGACGGCTGTCCGATCTCTCAGCGCACCGCGTCTGCGATCAGCAGCGCCCGACCGACGAGGCGGCGGAGCTCACCCGAGGCCATCAAACCCTCCGGGTCGTCGGCGGTCACCCAGCGTGCCCCCATCGTCTCGTCCGGGTCGGGATCAGGTTCGCTGCCGGCGGGAGCGAGAACGAGGAACCGGACGTCGAGATGGAGGTGGGCGGGCTCGTCGCCTCGCTCGGGGATCGAGTGGATGTCGAGGTCGATCGCCGGCGTCACGACCGCCAGGTCGTCGAGACCGGTCTCCTCGGTCGCTTCCCGCAGGGCGACCGCGGCCAGGTCGCCATCGCCGTCGGCGTGACCACCCGGTTGCAGCCAGAGGCCCAGCTTGCGGTGATGGATCAACAGCGCAGCGCGTCGGGACGGGTCGACCACCACCCCCGAGCCGGTCAGATGCCCTTCGAGGCAGCTCCTCACCAGGGCGGCGGGGTGGTCGTCGCAGAACGCCAAGATCTGTTGGCGAGCGTCCTCCTGCCCGAGCCCCATCAGGTCGGCGTCGAGCAGGTGTTGGCGTGCGACATCGAGCGGCGACGACGGGGCGGGAGCGGCGTTCGGACGGCGACGTGAGCGAGAGCTGGTCATACCGTCGTCAACCTTAACGGTGCGCCCACCGGGCCGATGGGAAGCGGTGTCCGGCGCTCCCGCGGGTCCTCCACCTCTCATCGCTCGCTTCTTCATGGCCCTGGCCAAGGTGGCCAGTGTCTTCCTCGCGTCGTTGGCGATGGCGGTGCTCATCACCAACGTGTGGTGGCGCCTGACCCCGAGCCGTGACCTCGACCTCCTCGTCTACGACCAGAGCGTCTCCGACGACGGGTTCCGCGAGCACGCGATCCTCGATCAGCTGCTGATGTACCACCGGGTGCCCTTCACCCTCGGGGAGGACCACATCGGCGCCGCTCCCGGCGGCGAACCCTTCGGCGACTGGCCGACCGAGCAGCCCGACGCCATCGTGCTCGCCGACACCTACGGCGTCTACGTCGACAGCTTCGGCGAGATCGACGACCTCGGCAGCCGACGCGTGAGCGGGGTGATCGACGTCGAACAGGCCGACGACCTCGAACGATGGATCGGAGCCGGCACCCCGGCGTACGGGGAGTTCTCGCTGTTCACAGCCCCGACGCCCCTCGACGCCGCCGCCGTGCTCGAGCGCTCGTTCTCGCTCGAGAGCACCGGGTGGGTGTTCACCGCGGTCGAGGAGTTGGCCGACGTCTCCCCCACCTTGCGCTCGCTCGGACCGACACCGTGGCCCTACGAAGGCCGCGGCTTCCTCGCGGTGCACGTGACGACCGCCAACGGCGGGGAGGGCTCACGAGAGCTCATCGTCCTGACCGAGGATCAGCTCACCGCCCCCTTCCCCGACGTGATCGGTGCCGCCCCCGGCGGCATCTCGGGCGACGCCCCGTTCCCTCGCTGGTTCTCGTGGGTGCAGCCGATCGGCGACGCCGAGGTGACCGCCTGGTTCGACCTCCAGGTGACCGAGGAGGGGGCCGAGGTCCTCGCCGAGGCCGGGATCCCCACGTCGCTGCCGGCGGTGATCACCACCGACCGGACCCTCTACTTCGCCGGCGACGGCCTCGACGACGAGACCCCGTTCCGCCTGCGGCGGCTCAAGGGTGGGTCGGTGCTGACCCGGTTGGTGACCGGCGACGAGTTCCGCTTCGTCTACACCGTGCTCGAGCCGGCGATCGGCTGGCTGGTCGAGCGCTCACTCGAGCTCGCGCCGGAGCGTGCGACGGGGTCCTGAGACCCAACGCTCCACCCGACCGTCGGCACCGCCGAGCGCGAACCGCCACCGGCGATCCACCGCCTTGGAGATCCCGACCCGAGGGCCGCACCACACCTCGCCCCCCGAGGCGGCCTCACCGTCGACCAGGGCGATCGGCCCCGTGTCGGGGAGCAGGCCGTCGTCATCGCCGTCGATGCCGAGGGCGGCGCAGAGCTTCCCCGGCCCAGAGCCGAGGTCGACGACCGACCGAGCCTTGGGACGGCGGGTCCACTGCAGGTCGACCCCGGCGATCGGCTCGACCGCTCGGATCAGCACGGCGGCGCCGACGCCCTCGGCCTCGGCGGCCACGTTGACACACCAGTGGATGCCGTAGGACCGGTAGACGTAGAGCGTGCCGGGCGCTGCGAACATCGCCCGGTTGCGTGGTGTCGGTCCGCGGTGGGCGTGGCTGGCGGGGTCGTCGGGCCCGTAGGCCTCGGTCTCGACGATCCGTCCGGCGACCGGGTCGAGGCCGCGACGGCGGACCCACAGTTCGGCCCCGAGCAAGCGCCGAGCGAGCGCGGTGACCGGCTCGTCGGGGTCGAACTCGAGCGCCCTGGTCATCCGTGGCTCAGCGACCGCTCGACCCGCCGCCACCGACCAGGGTCAGGCGTCGCGGCGTGCGGCCTGGCCGGTGCGGCGTGCGGCCTGGGCGTCGAGCAGCGTCCGGAAGCGTTCGAGCTGATCGGCCACGGCGGCCGGCGCACCGCCGCCCCGGCTGACCCGCCGACGCACCGAGGCGCCCGGCTCGAGCAAGGCCAGCGCGTCGGGGCCGAGGTCGGGGTGACCGCCGACGAGGTTGGCGAGCTCGCCGGCACCGGCGAGGGCGTCGCGGACCAGTCCGCCGACCACCGCGTGGGCTGAGCGGAACGGCATGCCCCGCTCCACCAGGAACTCGGCCAGGTCGGTGGCGGCGGCATAGGGGTTGTCGGCGCCGGCCGCCATCGCGTCGGTGTCGAACGTCGAGGTCGACACCATGCCGTCGAGGGCGAGGAGGGTGAGTCGGACCGTGTCGCAGGCGTCGAACAGGGGCTCCTTGTCCTCCTGCAGGTCCTTGTTGTAGGTGAGCGGCAGCCCCTTGAGCGTGGTGAGGAACCCGGTCAGGTGACCGACCAGCCGCCCCGCCTTGCCGCGGGCCAGTTCGGCGATGTCGGGGTTCTTCTTCTGCGGCATCATCGACGAGCCGGTGGAGAACCCGTCGTCGAGGCGCACGAACCCGAACTCGCTCGACGCCCACAGGATGAACTCCTCGCCGATGCGCGACAGGTGCACACCCAACAGCGACAGGGCGAACAACGTCTCGGCCACGAAGTCACGGTCGGAGACCGCGTCGAGTGAGTTGTCGAACGGCTTGGCGAAGCCGAGGGCGTCGGCGGTGTGCTGGGGATCGATCGGCAACGACGTGCCCGACAGCGCGCCTGCGCCGAGGGGCGACACGTCGAGCCGGTCGCGAGCGTCGAGGAGCCGGTCGACGTCACGGCCCAGCGCCCACGCATGAGCGAGCAGGTGATGGGCCAGGGCGACGCTCTGAGCCTGCTGGAGATGGGTGTAGCCGGGCAGGTAGGCGTCGCCGGCCGCCTCGGCGTGGGCCAGCAGGGTCCGCTGGAACGTGGCGACGAGCTCGGCCAGGGAGGTGATCTCGGTCTTGGTCCACAGGCGCAGGTCGGTGGCGACCTGGTCGTTGCGGCTGCGGGCGGTGTGGATCTTGCCGCCGGGGTCGCCGACCAGCTCGGTGACCCGACGCTCGACCGCTGTGTGGATGTCCTCGTCGGACGGCAGGACGACGAACTCGCCGCCCGCCATCTCGGCTTCGACCCGGTCGAGGCCGTCGAGGATGGCGTCACGTTCGGCCTCGGTCAGCAACCCGACGTCGGCCAGCATCCGGACGTGGGCCCGGGAGCCGGCGATGTCCTCGCGGAACATGCGGCGGTCGAAGCCGAAGCTGTCGTTCAGCGCCTGCAGGGCGTCGGACGGTCCGCCGGCGAAGCGGCCTTCCCAGAGTTCCCCGGCCACCTCAGCGCACCGCCTCGGAAGCGGCGGAGCAGGCTGCCTTGGCGGCGGCGGAGCAGTGCACGGGCGGCGTGGGCAACGTCATGGCGAGTGAGGCTATCCGGCCATCAATCGGTGGCCAGACCGGCGAGTTCACGGAGGGTGGTGGCCAGGTCGGGGCCGCTGCGTTCGGTGGCGATGGCGAGGATGGTGTCGTCGCCGGCGACGGTGCCGAGGAGGCGGGCGAGACCGGAGCGGTCGAGGGCGGAGGCCACGACGTGGGCCGACCCGGGCGGGGTGCGGAGCACCACGAGGTCGCCGGATCGCTCGACGTCGACCAGCCACTCCCCCAACACACGACGCAGATGGTCCTCGGGGGCGAACTGCTCGCTCGGCAACTCGGGAATCGCGTAGACCGTCGCTCCCCCGGGCACGCGGACCTTCATCGCACCGAGATCCTCGAGATCGCGCGAGACGGTTGCCTGGGTGGCCATCACCTCATCATCGGCAAGCAGCTCGACGAGTTGACTCTGCGAGGTGACCGCATGATCGGCCAGGATCTGTTTGATCCGGTGCTGACGCTGGGCTTTCCCGATGCTCACGCCGGGTCACCGCCACCCGACGGGTCGTGGAGCCAGCTGAGCACCGAGCGGATCGAGGTGAGCCGGTGGGTCGCCTGGGGCCAGATCCGGCTGGCGGGACCGTCGAGGACCCCGTCGGTCACCTCCTCGCCCCGGTGCGCCGGGAGGCAGTGCAGGAAGATCGCTCGGGCGTTGGCCTTCGCCAGCATCGATTCGGTGACACAGAAGCCCTCGAAGTCGCGCAGGCGCTGCTCGCGCTCGGCCTCTTGGCCCATCGAGGTCCACGTGTCGGCGTAGAGCACGTCGCTGCCGGGCACGACGTCGTCGGGGCGGGCGCCCTCGACGATCGACACCCCGGCCAGCGCGAACGCGTCACGGTCGGCGTCGGCGAACGTGTAGCCGGCGGGCGAGCAGATCCGGAACTCGCCGCCGAGCATGCCGACGGCGAGGGCGAGGGACCGGGCGACGTTGTTGGCGTCGCCGACATAGGTGACGACCACGCCCGTGAGGTCGGCCGGACCGGCCGGGCCGGAACCGAACTCATCGAGGATCGTCAACACGTCGGCGATCGCCTGGAGGGGGTGGGCCCGGTCGCTCAACAGGTTGACGATCGGGACGATGTCGACCGCCGTCATGCGTTCGAGCAGTTCGTGGCCGAACACGCGGGCGCAGATCGTCGAGTGGTAGCAGGCCAGGGTGCGGGTGACGTCCTCGGCCGACTCGCGGGTGTCGACCCCGACCTCGACGTCGGTGATGTAGACCGGGTGACCGCCGAGCTGCACGACAGCCATCTCGGTCGAGTTGCGGGTCCGGGCCGACGGCTTGGCGAAATAGGCGGCCACACCGAGGCCGTCGAGCACCTGGGCGGGTGCCTCGGCCCGGCGGCCGATGGCGATGACCGCAGCCAGTTCGTCGGGGGTCAGGTCGTCGATGTCGAGAAGGTGCCGCATCAGCCACGCACCTCGGCGATCGTGCGGGCCAGGATCTCGGCGCCTTCGACGATGGCGGCGTCGTCGATCGTGATCGCCGGAGTGAGCCGCAGCGCCGAGGGCGTCACGGCGTTGAGCACGAGACCGTTCTCGAGGCAGGTGGCGGCGACGAGGCCGGCGTCGATGCCAGGCGACAGCTCGGCCGCCATCAGCAAGCCGAGCCCACGAACCGTCTCGACGCCGTCGATCGCCAAGAGGGCGTCGGTCAGCTTCGCTGCGGCGGCGGCGGCGGTGGCCGGTGCGTCGATCCGCTCGAGCTCGTCGAGGGTGGCCCGAGCTGCCGAGGTGGCCATCGGCTGGCCGCCGAACGTCGTGGCGTGGTCGCCAGGCTTGAAGGCGGCGGCGACGTCGGCCTTGGCCCAGCACGCGCCGATCGGCATGCCATTCCCGAGCGCCTTGGCCATCGTCACCACGTCGGGGGTGATCCCGAAGTGCTGGAAGCCGAACCAACGACCGGTGCGGCCGAGCCCGGCCTGCACCTCGTCGACCATGAACAGGATGTCGCGTTCGTCGCAGAGCCGACGCACACCCTGGTAGTACTCGACGGTGGCCGGGTTGACACCGCCCTCACCCTGGATGGGCTCGAGGAACACGGCGGCCACGGTCTCGTCGAGCGCCTTCTCGAGCTCGTCGAGGTCGGCCCACGCCACGTGGCGGAACCCCTCGGGCAGTGGCTGGAACACCTCCCACTTTGCGGGCTGGCCGGTAGCGGCCAGGGTCGCCAGCGTGCGGCCGTGGAAGCTCTGGAAGGCCGAGACGACGACGTGGCGACCGTGGCCGCCGTAGCGCCGGGCCAGCTTGAGGGCGGCCTCGTTCGCCTCGGCCCCGGAGTTGGAGAAGAACACCTGGCCACCGGCCGGGGTGCCGTCGCCGATCAGGCGGTCGAGGGTGCGGGCGATCGGCACCTGGTGTTCGGTGGCGAACAGGTTCGACACGTGCAGCAGGGTCGTCGCCTGTTGGGCGATGGCGGCGGCGACCGTCGGGTGGGCGTGGCCGAGGCTGGTGACGGCAATGCCGGCGAGCCAGTCGATGTAGCGCTTGTCGTCCAGGTCCCACAGCACCGAGCCCTCGCCGCGCACGAAGGTGACCTTGGGCGGCCCGTAGGTGGGCATGATCGGGCAGCGCTCGAGGTCGGCGGGAGCCCCGGTGGCGCTGCGGTGCACGGATGCGATGTCGGTCATGACGGGTCCTCTTGCTCGTTCGTCGCCGTCGCGGGCGACTCCTGGACGATCTTGGTGCCGATGCCGGCGTCGGTGAACAGCTCGAGCAGCACCACGTGGGGGATGCGGCCGTCGAGCATGTGGGCGTTGCGAGCCCCGGCGGCCAGGGCGTCGACGCAGGCTCCGACCTTGGGGACCATGCCGCCCGAGATGGTGCCGTCGTCGATCAGGCCCTCGATCTCGGCGACGGTGGCGCTGGTGACGATCGAACCGGGGTCGTCGACGTCGAGCAGCAGGCCGGGCACGTCGGTGAGGTAGACGACCTTCTCGGCACCGAGGGCGCCGGCGAGGGCACCGGCGACGGTGTCGGCGTTGATGTTGTAGGCCTGGCCGTCGTCGTCGGCCCCGATCGTCGACACCACCGGGATCAGGTCCTCGGCCAGGAGACGCTCGACGATGCCGGGCCGGACCTCGACGATGTCGCCGACGAAGCCGAGCTCGGCGTCGCGGGCGGTCGCCCGGATCAGTCCGCCGTCCTCGCCGGAGAGGCCGACGGCGTAGGCGCCATGGGTGTTGATGGCGCCGACGATGTCGCGTCCGACCTTGCCGACCAAGACCATGCGGGCCACGTCGAGGGTCTCGGCGTCGGTCACCCGAAGCCCGTTGCGGAACTCGGTCTCGATGCCGAGCCGGCCGAGCAGGTTGCCGATCTGAGGACCGCCGCCGTGGACCACCACGGGCTTGAGGCCGACCGAGCGCAGCAGGACCATGTCCTCGGCGAAGGTCCGCGACAGGTCCGGGTCGACCATGGCATTGCCGCCGAACTTCACCACGACCACCGCACCGCGGAACTGCTGGATGTAGGGCAGGGCCTCGATCAGGGCCTTGGTACGGAGTTCGGGTGCGTAGCCGCGGTCGCCGTGCGTGGGGGCGTTGGAGGCGGCGAAGAGGGCGTCGTTCATGAGCGGTACCCCGCGTTGATGTCGATGTAGCCGTGGGTGAGATCGCAGGTCCAGACGGTGGCGACGCCGTCGCCGACGCCGACGTCGACCCGGATCGTCACCTCGTCGCCCTGGAGGTGGGCGGTGGCGCGATCCTCGGAATAGGTCTCGGCCTGCACGCCGCCCTCGGCCACCAGCTCGTCGCCGACCCAGATGGCGAGGGCGTCGCGGTCGGCTCGTTGCCCGGCCTTGCCGACGGCCATGACGATGCGGCCCCAGTTGGCGTCGGAGGCGGCGAGTGCGGTCTTCACCAGGGGCGAGTCGGCGATCGCCCGAGCGATGTGAGCGGCGGCCTCGTCGTCGGCGGCGCCCTCGACGGTCACCGCCACGAACTTGGTCGCCCCTTCGCCGTCGCGCACGATCTGGTGGGCGAGGTCGAGCGCCACGGTGTCGATGGCGGCGGCCAGGGCGGCGGCCGCCTCGCTGCCGGCCTCGATCCGGGGCCCGTCACCGGTGGCGAAGCTGAGCACGGTGTCGCTGGTGGAGGTGTCGGAATCGACGGTCACCCGGTTGAAGCTGTGGACGACGGCGTGGCTGGTGAGCTCCTGCAGGAGAGCGGCGTCGACGGCGGCGTCGAGGAAGAGGTAGCCGAGCATCGTCGCCATGTCGGGGGCGATCATGCCGCTGCCCTTGGCGATGCCGACGACATGGACCTCGGTGCCCTCGACGTCGATCGTGACCCCGGCCCCCTTCGCGAAGGTGTCGGTGGTGCGGATGGCGTTGGCGGCGGCCTCCCAGCCGGCGGCGTCGCTCGGGGCGAGCCCGGCGACGACGGCGGGCACCGCCGCGGTGAAGGCCTCCATCGGCAGGGTCTCGCCGATCACGCCGGTCGACGACAGGTAGATGTCGTCGGCCGTGAGGCCGAGGGCGTCGGCGAACGCGTCGGCGGTGGCCTCGACGTCGGTGGCGCCGTGGCGGCCCGTGAAGGCGTTGGCGTTGCCGGCGTTGACGGCGATCGCCCGACCGGCCCCACTCGGGAGGAGCCGTCGGCACCAGTCGACCGGCGCCGACGGGCACAGGGAGCGGGTGAGGGTGCCGACGACCGTGGCCCCCTCGGGCACGGTGGCCAGGAACAGGTCGGCGCGGCCCTGGTAGCGCAGGCCGGCGGCGAGGGTGGCGAGCTGGACGCCCCGCACCGCCGGGAGGGTCGGGAAGGCGTCGGGGGCCAGGGGCGACACGGCGCTCATGGGTAGACCCCCACCAGCGAGAGCCCCTCGAGCTCGGGGCGGCCGAGGGCGAGGTTGGCGTTCTGGATCGCCATGCCCGAGGCCCCCTTCATCAGGTTGTCGAGGGCGGCCATCGCGACGACGAGCCCGGTCCGGGGGTCGACCCGGGCGGTGAGGTGCACCGTGTTGGCGCCCAGGGTGGCCTTGGTGCTCGGCAACCGCTCCGACACCACCATCGTCGGCGAGTCGGCGTAGAAGGCCGCCATCGCCTCGATCGCCTGTTCGGTGGTGACCGAGCCGGACGGCCGGCCGTAGCAGGTGGCGAGGATGCCCCGGTTCATCGGCACGAGGTGGGGCGTGAACAGCACGGTGGCGGGCATGCCGGTGCGCTCGCTGAGGGCCTGCTCGATCTCGGGCGTGTGGCGATGGGTGAGCACCCCGTAGGCGGTGACGTTCTCGTCGACCGTGCAGAACGTCGTGTTCTCCTTGGGCGGGCGCCCCGCCCCGCTCACCCCGGTGATCAGGTCGACGACGAGACCGTCGCCCTCCACCAGGCCCGCCTCGAGCAGGGGCGCCAGGGCGAACACGGCGGTGGCGGCGTTGCAGCCGGTGGCGGCGATCAGCTCGGCCCCCTCCAGGTTGGAGCGGAACAGCTCGGGGAGGCCGTAGACGAAGTCGTCGAGGAGTTCGGGCGCGGTGTGCTCGGCCCCGTACCACTGGGGGTAGAGCGCAGCGTCGTGGAGGCGGAAGTCGCTACCCAGGTCGACGATGTGGCCGACCCGGCCTCGCAGTTCGGGGATCACACCCATGCTCACCCCGTGGGGCAGCCCACAGAAGACGAGGTCGAGGCCGTCGACCGCGTCGACGTCGTAGGCGTCGTAGGTGCGGTCGCCGTAGACGGCGGCCAGGCTCGGGTAGAGGTCGGCGATGGCGGTGCCGGCCTTGGAGTCGCCGGTGGCGACCACGACATCGAGGCCCTGGTGACCGGCCAACAGTCGCAGCAACTCGGCGCCCGTGTAGCCGGAAGCGCCGACGATGCCGACGCGGTTCATGGGTGCATCCATCGGAACATCATACGGATTTCTGCATAGCTATGCATGGATTTTTCTCGGCGGTTTCCGGGCGACCTCGACGTGCCGGCCGAACGGTCAGGCCGGCTCCCGGTTGCGCCACCAGCGGATGGCCTCGGTGAGCACGCTCACCGCCAGCGCCGCGGCCAGGGCGACCAGGAACGCGGTGGTGTGGCTGTCCTTGAAGCGCGCCCCGAAGAATCGGCCGAGCGAGCCGGTGTAGACGGCCCAGACCAGGCAGGCGAGGGTGTCGACGGCGACGAACCGCCCCCAGGGCTGGCGGGTCAGCCCCGACGACAGGGTGACCGCGGTCCGGCCGCCGGGCACGAACCGTCCGGTCACGAGCAGCAGCCCACCGCGGACGCGCAACTGCTCGGTGGCCCAGTCGAGTCGGCGCTGCGCCTTCTCCCCCGAGAGCCACGTCCGCTGCAGGGCCCCGCCGCCCCGGCGCCCGATCCAGTAGGCGATGTTGTCGCCCGTCAGCGCTCCGGCCGCGCCGACCAGGATGACCAGCGCCAGCCAGAGATGCCCCTGACCAGCGGCGATGCCACCGAGGATCACCGTCGTCTCGCTCGGCACCGACGGCACGACCGAGTCGAGCATGACCATGACGAAGATGACGGCGTAGAACCACGGGTCGGTCGAGACCGTTTCGAGCCACCCGAGCAGGTCCGCGATCACCTCCCGAACCGTAGACCGCCCGCTCGGCGACAGGTGCCACCCTGTGTTCCCTGGCGTCCTGTGTTCCCCGGCGTCCTGTGTTCCCTGGCGTCTTGTCCGTCGTGGCGCCGTTCGGCGCTGCGCGCCGCTGAGCCGTGCGGCCCAGCGCAGCCACGCCCGGTGGCGACTACCCTTCCTTCCCCGTGAGCATCCTCGTCGCCATCAGCGGAGGCAGCGGGTCGGGCAAGACCACCCTGGCCGAGATGGTCGCCGAACGACTCGGCTCGGATCGGGCGGCCAGCCTCCAGTTCGACAGCTACTACGTCGACCAGGCCCACCGCACGCCCGAGGAACGGGCGGCGGTCAACTACGACCATCCCGAGTCACTCGACCATCGACTGTTCGCCGAGCACCTCGAGGCGCTGCGGGCGGGCCGCGAGGCCGCCGTGCCCGTCTACGACTTCGCCACCCATTCCCGCACGGCCGACGTCCACATCGTGGAACCCCGCCCGGTCGTGGTGGCCGACGGCATCCTCCTGCTCGCCTACCCGGAACTCGTGGCCACCTTCGACCTGCGGGTCTACCGAGCCTGCCCCGAGCCGGTGCGGTTCGAGCGGCGCCTCGCCCGCGACATCGCCGATCGTGGTCGCACCGCCGACTCGGTCCACGCCCAGTTCGCCGCCACGGTCAAGCCGATGCACGACGAGTTCGTGGCCCCGTCACAGGCCCACGCCGACATCGTGACCCGGCACGGCGAAGAAGAGCTCGACGCCGCCACCGAGCGGGTCCTGGCCGCGATCGACGCCCTCGTCACCACCCGAACCTGACCGCGGCGGTCAGACGCGGCCTGCGGCCGATGCCGCGTCGGTGGCGACGGTGAGCTGGCGTTCGATGATGTCGAGGCCGGCGTCCCAGAAGCCGGGGTCGGCGAGGTCGCAGTCGACGATGGCGCCCAGCTCCTCGGGCGAGCGGCTGCCGCCGGCCCGGAGCAGTTCGAGGTAGGCGGGCACGAACTCGTCGCCCGACTCCTGGTAGCGGGCATAGACCGACAGGGCCAGGAGCTGTCCGTACGCGTAGGCGTAGACGTAGCCCGGGCTGCCGATGAAATGCGGGATGTAGCTCCACCACGACCGGTAGCCGTCGGTCAGCTCCACCGAGTCGCCGAGCATCTCGGTCTGGGTCTCGATCCACAGATCGCCGAGGCGGTCGACGCTGAGCTCGCCCTCCTGCCGGCGGGCGGTGTGGGCCCCGGACTCGAAGCGGCTCATCGCGATCTGACGGAACACGGTGGCCACCGCGTCGTCGAGGGTCGACGCCAACAGGCTGAACCGCTCGCCGGGGTCGTCGAGCATCGACAGCAGGCGGTTGTTGGTGACGGTCTCGCCGAACACCGAGGCCGTTTCGGCGAGGGTGAGCGGGGTCGAGTGGTGGAAGATGCCCTGCTCGCGCGACAGGTACGCGTGCAGCCCGTGACCGAGCTCGTGGGCCAACGTGAGCACGTCACGGTTCCGGCCGGTCCAGTTGAGCAGCACGTAGGGGTGATGGCTCGGCACCGTGTAGGCGCAGAAGGCGCCGGGCCGCTTGCCGGGCCGCTGCGGCGCGTCGATCCAGCCCTCGTCGATGAAGCGACCGACGATGCCGGCCAGCTCGGGCGAGAAGGAGGCATAGGCGTCGCTGACGATCGAGGTGGCCTCGTCCCAGCCGATGCGGGCGTCGCTGGTGGCGACCGAGGCCATGCGGTCGTAGTCGGCGAGGCGGTCGATGCCCAACGCCGAGGCCTTGAGCGAATACCACCGCTGAGCGATGTCGTAGCGGTTGACCACGGCGTCGTGCAGGGCCTGGACCGACGCATCGCTCGCCTCGTTGGCCAGATTGCGGCTGGAGAGCCAGGTGTCGAAGCTGCGCAGCCGGTCGTCGGTCGCCTTGTCGAGCAGGAGGGTGTTGTAGACGAAGCTGCGGGTGCGCAGGCCAGGCTCCAAGGCGGCGGAGACGGCCTCGGCGGCGGTGCGGCGAACGTCGCGCTCGGGGTGGGCCAGGTTCGACAGCGCCCCCTCGAGGGTCACCGTCTCGCCGTCGAGGTCGACCTCGATGGCCGAGGTCAGCTCCTCGAACAGCCGCATCCAGGCCGAGGCGCCGGTGACGCTCTTCTCGGTGAGGATCAGCTCCTCGGGCTCGGTGAGCAGGTGGGGCCGGTTGGCCCGCAGCTTGATCAGGTGGTGGCGGGCTCGGGCCAGCGCCGGGTCGTCGATGATGGCGGCGACGTGGTCGTCATCAGCGGCTGCCCATTCGAGGTCGACGAAGATCAGCTTGGTCGAGATCGCCGTCGACGCCTCCTCGAACTGCATCATCGCCGCGCCCCGCTCGGGATCCGCGGTGTTCTCGCTGAACCGCAGCATCACGTAGTGCCCGGCCCGCGACAGCAGGTCGCTGATCTCCTCCATCGCGGTGAGCAACTCGGCCATCTCGGTGGCCGTCAGCTCGCCGACCCGGCCGCGGAAGGCGGCGATCTCGTCGGCCTTGGCCGACGCCCGGGTGGCGAGGTCGTCGACGGTGGCCCCGTCGGGCAGCAACGTCTCGAGGTCCCACGCCACGTCGGAGGCGAGGAGGTCGGCGTCGTCGGGGAGCACGGCGGGGTCGGTCATCGCCCCATCATTCCAAAGCGACGACCGTTTGCGCGGCACCCCGCACGCGTCGCCACGCCTACCGGCCTGGCCGGCGTCGCTCAGCCTGGCGGGAGCGCTCAGCCCCGCAGGACCGCCTTCTGGCGTTTGGCGACCGCCTTGACGATGGCGGCGCGGGTGGCGGCCACCTCGTCGTCGGTCAGGGTGTGGTCGTCGGCCTGGAGTCGAAGGCGATAGGCCAGGGATCGGGTGCCGGGCTCGAGGCTCTCGCTGCGGAACACGTCGAACAGCTCGACGTCGGCCAGCAGGGCCCCGGCCGCCTTGCGCATCGACCCGATCAGGTCGGTCGCGGCCACGTCGTCGGGCACCAGGAAGGCGAGGTCGAGGTCGCTCGAGGGGTAGCGCGACACCGGCTTGGCCGCCGTGACGCTGACCATCGCCGGCACGAGCGGGGCGATGGCGAGCTGCAGCCAGGCGACGCGACCGTCGATCCCGTAGGCCTCGAGGGCGTCGGGTGACACCTCGCCGACCTCACCGATCGTGCGGCCTCGGAAGACGACCTCGGCCGACCGCGTCGGGTGTAGACCGGCTCGTTCGCCGTTCTGGATCCGCAGGGCGGCCTCCAGGCCGAGCTCGGCGGCGAAGCGCTGGAGGAGGCGCACGGCGTCGGCGGCGCCGTGGCCCACGAGGGCGGCTGCGAGCCACTCCATCTCGTTGGGCAACACAGCGTCCGGGAGCTCGCCGTCGGCCGGCAGGTAGACCGAGCCGACCTCGAACAGGCGGATCTCGGTCGCCCGGTGCGACTGGTTGTAGGCGATCGCCTTGAGCAGCCCGGGCAGCAGGGAGGTACGCAGGAGCGACTCCTCGGCCACGAGCGGATTGGTCAGCGAGATCGCCTCCTCGGCGAGACCGGCCCGGGACAGGTCGCCGGGGGCGAGGAAGGGCAGGGGCAGCGCCTCGGCGCAGCCGGCGCCGACCAGGGCGGCCTTGATGCGGCGCCGGGAGCGCTGCAGATCGCTGAGCCCGCCGGTCTGATCCGGGGTCGGCACGCGACGCCCCGACAGGTCGTAGCCCCGGTGGCGACCGATCTCCTCGATGACGTCCTCCTCGATCGAGGAGTCGGGACGCCAGGTCGGGACCCGCACGACCAGCGCCGGATCGCTACCACCCGTCTCGCGGCTGACCTCGGTGAACCCGATCGGCTCGAGCAGGGCGGCCATGTCATCGAGGGCGAGGTCGGCGTTGAGCAACAGGTTGGCCTTCGAAGCCCGGACCCGGACCTCGGGGGCGTCGGGCAGCGAGCCGACGGCGATCTGGGTGCCGTCCGCGATCGTGGCGCCGCAGATCTCGGCGGCGAGCTCGCAGAACCGGTCGAGGGCGGCCTCGATCCCCATCGGGTCGGCGCCGCGCTCGAAGCGGGTCGATGCCTCGGACCGCAGGTTGAGTCGGCGCGACGTCTTGGCGATCGTCATGCGGTCCCACACGGCCGCCTCGAGCAGCACGGCGGTGGTCGAGCCGCTGATCTCGGTGGCGGCGCCGCCCATCACGCCGGCGAGACCGATCGGGGTGTCGTCACCGTCGACGATCAGCCCATCCGCCGCGGTGAGGTCGCGGGTCTGGTCATCAAGGGTGACGAGCTGCTCGCCGTCGCGGGCCATGCGCACGCCGAGGGTGGCGCCGGCGACGGTGTCGAGGTCGTAGGTGTGGTTGGGCTGGCCCCGCTCGAGCATCACGTAGTTGGAGATGTCGACGATCGGGCTGATCGAGCGCATGCCGGCCGCTTCGAGCCGCTGCACCATCCAGCCGGGGCTGGTCCCGCCGGCGACATCGTCGAGGACCCGGATCCCGAAGCGGGGGCACAGGTCGCCGTCGTCGATCCGGACCGTGGCCCGGGCGTCGACGCCGGGGGTGGTCGGGGTCGGCAGGTTCGGGGCCGGCACCTCGAAGGGCACGCCGAGCTTGGCGGCCAGGTCGCGGGCGACGCCCATCACCGACAGGGCGTCGGGACGGTTGCCTTCGACGTCGATGTCGAACACGACGTCGGTGGTGCGACCGAACACCTCGGCCAGCGGGGTGCCGAGGGCAGGGTCGCCGTCGAGCAGGAGGATGCCATCGGCGTTGCCGCCGAAGTCGTCGGCCAGGCCGAGTTCGCCGGCGGCGCACAACATGCCGTTGGAGAGCTCGCCCCGCAGCTTGCGCTGAGCGATCTCGAGCCCTCCGGGCATGGTGGTGCCGAGGGTGGCGAGAGGCACCCGGTCGCCGACGCTCATGTTGAACGCGCCGCAGCAGATCTGCAGGGCCTCCCCGGCCGGGGTCGAGCTGCCATCGGCGGCGGCCGCCCCACCGGTGTCGACGTCGACCAGCTGGATCTTGTCGGCCTCGGGGTGGGGACGCAGTCCGAGGACCTCGGCCACGATGATGCCGGCCCACTCGTTGCCGACGCGCTCGACCGATTCGACCACGAGGCCGATCGAGGTCAACACGTCACCGAGTTCCTCCGGGCGGTCGGCCAGGTCGCCGAACCCACCCGGCACGAACTCTTCCATCCAGCTCAGCAGCACCTTCATCGCGTCGTCCTCGTTCCGTTTCTCGTCGTCGTCTCGTCGTCGTTGGTATGGCAGTTCGTCGCAGCGTCAGAACTGCGACAGGAACCGGACGTCGTTGTTGTACATGTCGCGCAGGTCGGAGACCCCGTACTTCATCATCGCCAGACGGTCGATGCCGAAGCCGAAGGCGAAGCCCGACCACTCCTCGGGGTCGATGCCGCCGGCCCGCAGCACGTTGGGGTGGACCATGCCGCAGCCGCCCATCTCGAGCCAGGTGCCGTCCCCCATCTGGATGTCGAACTCGGCCGACGGTTCGGTGAACGGGAAGTAGTTGGGGCGCAGGCGCGAGGTGAAGTCCGTGCCGAAGTAGGCGGTGACGAAGGCGTCGATCGTGCCGGCCAGGTCGGCCAGCGAGATGCCCTTGTCGATCACGAGGCCCTCGATCTGGTGGAACACCGGCATGTGGGTGGCATCCGCGGTGTCGCGACGGAACACGCGACCGGGGGCCACCACGTAGATCGGCGGTTCGGCGTCGAGCATGGTGCGGATCTGCACCGGGGAGGTGTGGGTCCGCAGCAGGGTCGAGCCCGGGGCGCCGTGGTCGACGTAGATCGTGTCGAAGCCGTCGCGGGCCGGGTGGCCGGGCGGGATGTTCAAGGCGTCGAAGTTGTGCCAGTCGGTCTCGACGTGGGGGCCTTCGGCGACCCGAAAGCCCATGCCGACGAAGACGTCCTCCAGGGCGTCCCAGGTCTGGCTGATGATGTGGCGGTGTCCGACCGGCAATTCGCCGGTGACCTCGGTGAGGTCCATGCGCTCGGCCGCGTACTGGGCGGTTCGGGCACCGGTCGCGAGGTCGCCACGGCGGGTCTCGACCGCGGCGGCCACCTCGTCCCTTGCCTCGTTGATCGCCTTGCCGGCCCCGGCCCGCTCGGAGGGGTCGAGGGCGCCGATGCCCTTCTTCGCCTCGGCCACGAACCCCTTCTTCCCCAGGGCCGATCGTTCGACGCCGTCGAGGGCGTCGAGGTCGTTGGCGGCGGCGATCGCAGCGAGGGCGTCGTCGACGGCGCTGCGCAGGGAATCAGTCATGGTCACAACCTGGGGGCAAGGGATGGAAGAGGCAAGTCGGTTTCGGGCCGACGTGTCAGGACGGGGGCGCCGGGACGCGGACCCGGCGCTGCTGGGCGCTGGCGAAACACAGGATGGCACCGGCAGCGGCCACGTTCAGTGATTCGGTCGGCCCATCGAGGGGGATCGTGACGGCCTCGGCGCAGGCCGCCACCTGGGTCGACGACAGCCCGTGGGCCTCGCTGCCGAGCACGAGGGCAGCGGCGGCGAGGTCGACGGTGTCGTAGGCGGGGGCGTCGGTGTCGACCACCGTGGCGACCAAGGGCCGTCCACTTCCGGCGACGGCGTCGACCACCTCGGACCACGAGGCGCTCGCGACCGGGAGGCGGAACAGCGCGCCGGCCGCTGCTCGCACCACCTTGGGGTTCGTCGGGTCGATGGCGCCCCGGGCGGCAGCAGCCCCGTCCGCAGTCCCATCGGCGGTGTCGTCGCTCCCACCGGGGGTGTCGCCGGTCCCGGCGATCACGACGGCGCCGTAGCCGGCGGCTTCGGCGGTGCGGAGCAGGGTGCCCACATTGCCCGGGTCCGCCAGCTCGGCCAGGACGAGCACGGGCCGAGCGGCGTCGATCGAGTCGAGCACGTCGGCGACGGTCCGCTCGCCCGGCCAGGCGACCTCGGCCGCGACGGGGCGGGGCGCGACCGTGTCGAGCACCGAGCCGAGCGCACCGGCGGCGACCGCGACCACCTCGACACCGGCCGCACGGGCGGCGTCGAGCACCTCGGCGGGGGCGTCGGGTTCGGCGTAGACGGCCAGCACCGCGAGCGGCGAGGCGATCGCCTCACCGACCAGCACAGGCCCTTCCACGACGAAGGCCCGCTCGGTGAAGCGGGCCCGACGCCGGGTGACGAGCCGCCGGAGGCGCTTGAGTCGCGCGCTCCGGGGCCCGATCCCGGCAGATTCGTTCGTCACGGTCACGAGCGTGTCGTCGGTCCCGTGGCGTCGTGCGTCGACCCGGAGGGTCGCGGTGACGCTCAGGCGGCGTCGGCCGAACCGGCCGACGCAGCGTTGGCGGCTTCCACCAGGGCGGTGAAGGCGGCGGGGTCGGTGACGGCGAGATCGGCGAGGATCTTGCGGTCGACCTCGATCCCGGCGGCCTTGAGGCCCGAGATGAAGCGGGAGTAGGTGGTGCCGTTCTGACGGCAGGCGGCGTTGATCCGCTGGATCCACAGCTTGCGGAACTCGCCCTTGCGAGCGCGGCGGTCGCGGTAGGCGTAGTTGCCCGAGTGCATGACCTGCTCGTTGGCGGCCCGCACGGAGCGACTCTTGTTGCCGTAGTAGCCCTTGGCCCGCTCGAGCGTGGTGCGGCGACGCTTCTTGGAGTGGACGGAGCGCTTGACTCGTGCCATGTCGTGATCTCTTTCTGCTCGAAGGGAGGGTCAGCTCGAGAGGAGCTTCTTGATACGGGGGGTGTCGGCGGCGGTCACTTCGTGCTCACCGCGCAGACGACGCTTGCGCCGACTGCTCATCTTGGAGTTGAAGTGGTTGAGGTTGCGCTGACGACGGCGGACCTTGCCGGTCCCGGTCACCTTGAAGCGCTTCTTGGCGCCCTTGTGGGTCTTCTGCTTTGGCATTGCTGCTCTCCTTGGAGCGGAATCCGGCCACCGGTGCGAACACCGGTGGCCGTGATTCGGGTCTTCAGATCGGTGCACCTCTCGCCGTCCGGGAGGCGCGGGTTGGATGTCAGTCGTCGGTGGAGTCGGCAGCGTCCTCGGCAGCTTCGGCCTCGGCGGCTGCCTTGGCGTCGCGTGCCTTCTTCTGCTGCTTCTTGGCGTCGGGGCCGAGCACCATCGTCATGTTGCGACCATCGAGCCGTGGGTAGGCCTCGACCTTCGCGATGTCGTCGGTCCGTTCGGCGATGTCGTCGAGGATCCTGCGACCGAGTTCAGGGTGGGTCACCTCACGGCCGCGGAACATGATCGTGATCTTGACCTTGTGTCCCTGGCTGAGGAACTTCTCGACCTTCTTGGTCTTGGTCTCGAAGTCACCCCCACCGATCTTCGGCCGGTACTTCATCTCCTTGACGGTGACGTGGCTGGCCTTCTTGCGGGAATCCTTGGCCCGTTGCGCGGTCTCGTACTTGTACTTGCCGTAGTCCATGATGCGGACCACCGGCGGGTTGGCCTTGTCGGCAACCTCGACGAGATCGAGTTCGAGTTCACGCGCGAGACGCAAGGCCTCGGGCATCGGCTTGATTCCGAGCTGATCACCGTTGGGGGCGATCAACCGCACTTCGCGAGCACGGATCTTCTCGTTGATCCGTGGCTCCTGGCTCCCAGCTATTGTCGACTACTTTCCATGCAGGCGGCGTTCCTTCCGGCGGGTGGTTGGGCTGGTGTCGAGTCGAAGGACTCGACACGCCATCGAAGAAGAGACACCACGTGACGGGATGCGAGAACTCCTCGAGCACTCGCCGCTCGGCATGGACCCGGCTCACTGGCGCTCGTTCCGAAGGGTGAACCACGGGGTGAGCTGCTGCGGCCGGGTGGGGCGCAGACCCTCTTCTTGTCAGACAGCCTCTGAGGCTACCAGGATCCGATAGGTTCGCGGTCATGACGCTGTGGACCCCCGATGGCGAGCACCCGATCGACCGTGTTTCCTCGACCGATACTGCCTCCGCGACAGCCGGCGACCCCGGAGCGGCACCCTCCGAGCTCTCTCCCGAGCAGGAGGAGCAAGCCCGGGAGATGGCCCGACAGATGTCGGAGGCCCGGACCCAGCTCCTCGAGACCGAGGTCTCGACCGTCATCGCCAACCACGCCCTGGGGCTCTACGAGCTCGCGGCGATCCACATCACCGCCGAGGACCCCGACCTGGTCGAGGCCCGCCTCGCCGTCGACGCGATGGCGGCCCTGGTCGACGGACTGCGGGGCCGACTGGGCGAGGTCGAGGCCAACCTCGACGAGGCCCTTCACCAGATCAAGCTCGCCTTCGTGCAGCGGGTCCAGGCCCAGAAGCAGGCGACCACCGACGGGGCCGCTGTCGAAGGCGACACCGAGACCGAGACCTAGCCCGTCGGCGCGTCCACCGTCGTGCCCGGCAGGGGTGCATCGAGGGACGGGAGTTCGAACGAGCGGTTGAGCACCGGCGTGATCGTCGCGGCCTCGGCCGGGCGATGGAAATGGAACCCCTGGATCAGGTCGACCCCGAGGTCCCGCAGGACGGCGACCTGGTCGGCGTCCTCGACTCCCTCGGCGACGACCTCCATGCCGACCGAGTCGGCCAGGGCCACGATGGCGGTGATGATCTTGCGGTCGACCGGGTCGGGGACGACGTCGATCACGAAGGCCCGGTCGATCTTGAGGGTCGACACCATGTCCAGCTTCTTCAGCTGACCGAGTGACGCCCGGCTGGTGCCGAAGTCATCGATCGCGAGCTTGATGCCCATCGCAACCAGGTCGTGGAGCACGGTCAGCCGATGGTCGAGACGGTCGACGATCAGTTCCTCGGTGATCTCGAGTTCGAGCTGGCTCGGCGAGATACCCGTCTCGGCCAGGACCCGGCGGACGGTGTCGACGAGCGACACATCGATCAGCTGCCGTTCGGCGACGTTGACCGACACCATGATGTCGCGCCCCACGGCGCCGCTCCACAGCGCCGCCTGGCGGCAGGATTCCCGCAGAACGTGTTCACCGACGTCGACGATGAGCCCTGACTCGGCGGCCACCGACAGGAAGGCGCCGGGCGGGACCATGCCCCGCTCGGGGTGCTTCCAGCGGACCAGCGCCTCGAGCCGGTCGACCTCGCCGGAGTCGACGTCGACGATCGGCTGGTAGTGGACCACGAGCTGTCCGGTCCGGATCGCTCGGCGCAGTTCACGCTCGACCTCGAGGCGGGCGACAGCCTGCTCTCGGAGTTCGGCGTCGAACACCTCGTAGCGCGAGCCGCCCTTCTCCTTGGCCCGGTACATGGCGAGGTCGGCGTCGCGCAGCAGGTCTTCGGCGGTCGCCTCCCCCTTGGCCACATAGGCGATCCCGACCGAGGCCGAGATCATCTGCGACGACTCGTCGCTGAGGATCGCCGGCTCCTTGAGCACGTCGAGGACGCGGTCGGCGAGGGCGGTGAGGTCGGACACGGCGGGCACGTCGTCGGAGACGATGACGAACTCGTCGCCGCCGAAGCGGCCGACCACGTCTCCGTCGCGGGTGATCGAACGGAGGCGTTCGGCGACCACGCAGAGCACCTCGTCCCCGGCGCTGTGCCCGATCGAGTCGTTGACGACCTTGAGCCGGTCGAGGTCGAGGAAGAGCACGCCGACCAGGTCGCTGCCGCGACGGTCGGCCAGTTCCTCGTTGAGGCGGTGGGTGAGACCCGAGCGGTTGAGCAGGCCGGTGAGATCATCGTGCCGGGCGTCGTACTCGCTGCGCTCGAGTCGACCGAGGGTGATGGCGTGGCGCCGGGTCGAGCGAGCGACCGCGCCGGCGATGGCGGTGAGGAGGAGTCCGGCTGCCAGGAGGACCCACGAGCCCCGACGAGGCACCTCGATCCCGTCGTCGTGGCCCTGGATCGCGACCCGAGCGTCGGACAGCGTGAACACGACCGGGTCACCGACCGGGTCGCCGCCATCGGCCGGGGCCTCCCCCATGATCGAGTCCTCGACGGTGACCGTCATGGCGACGATCCCGTCGTTGCGGGCCGCGACCCGTTCGAGCAGGGTGGCGAACGACAGACGGCTGACCAGGGCGGTCGTGCCGTCGTCGCCCATCGCTCCGAGGACGGTCAGGCTGCCGCCGGCCATCTCCTCGGCGAAGAGCGAGCCGGTCGTGTTGCCGGCGAGGACGAGGGTCTGTCCCGCGGCGAGGGCATCCGTCGTCAGGGCCTCGAGCAGGGCCGAGTCGACCAGGTCGAGCTGGGTGCCCTCGAGGGCGGGGTCGGCGGCGCCGAACGAGCGCACGATCGTGGCGCGCGCGCCGTCGAGGTCGAGGACCACGATCTCCTCGCCGGCCAGGCCGACCGAGCCGAGGTAGCGAGACAGGCTGCTGGCCGGCGGGTTCGGGTCGGCATCGAGCAGGGCTCGGAGGGCGTCGAACGAGCTCACCGACCGCTCGAGGGTCGACTGGAGGTCGGAGGTCTGGGCCAGGACGTCGCGTTGGCGGTCGAGCTCGGCCTGGTCGGTCTCGACCGAGCGGAAGCCGAGCCAACCCAGCAACGAGAGCGCGAGTCCGATGCCGACGACGAGCGCCGTCAGCGGAGCGCGCCTCGACCAGGGTCCAGCGGGCGGAAGATCCTCGATGGCAGCGGCCACCCGTTCCGATCGGCCC
>JAWSVN010000018.1:0-8399 GCA_033851875.1 Acidimicrobiales bacterium | reverse complement strand
GCAGCGCCGATGACGCTGTGTCGCCGTTGAGCCAACTACGGCTTCGGGCGCCTGTCAATCGAATTATCGCCGCTAGGTTCGGCGACGTGAGCGTGTCCCCCGATCCGATGCCGCCGTTGCCCCCGGTCGGGCGACGTTTCTCCCGGTCGCGGCCTGTTCGGCTGGGGGATGTGGATCCGGCCGGATTCCTCCGGCTCGACGCCCTCACCCGCTACACCCAGGACGTCTCCAACGACGACACCAGCGACGCCGAGCTCGCCGATCATCTCGACTGGGTGGTCCGCTCGACGATGGTCGACGTCCACGCCGAGGCCACCTTCGGTGAGCGGCTGACCCTCACCACCTTCTGCGGGGCATTGGGCAAGCGGTGGGCCCAGCGCCGCATCACGATCGAAGGCGACGCCGGCGCCCGCTACGAGGTCGCCACGCTCTGGATCTTCGTCGACCCCACCAGTGGGCGCCCTCGACGGCTCAGCGATCAGTTCGTCGAGCTCTACGGCGACGCCGCCGAGGGCCGCACGATCGGCGCCCGTCTCGGCCACCCCCGCCCCGACGACGCTGCGGAGCGGGAGCCGTGGCCGGTGCGGCGGGCCGATTGCGACACGGTCGGCCACGTCAACAACGCGGCGTACTGGACCGCGGCCGAGGAGTTCTGGGCTGCGGGCGGGCGGGCCGGCTGGCGCTACCTCACCGAGTACGGCGGCGGCATCCCGCTCGGCGCCACGGCGCAGCTGGTCCGGAGCGACGACCTGCTGTGGTTCGAGGTCGACGGCGCCGTCGCGGCCTCGACCTCCCGGGTCGAACTCGGTCCTGTCTGACCTCAGTCCACCGGCTTGAAGACCGTGCTGCGGTAGTGGCGCAGCTCGGCGATGCTCTCCTTGATGTCGTCGAGCGCTCGGTGGGCCACCGCCTTGCGCGGCGCCGCTTCGAGTACCCCCGGATACCAGCGGCGGGTGAGTTCCTTGATGGTCGACACGTCGATCGAGCGGTAGTGGAGGAACTGCTCGATCTCGGGGAGGTGCCGGTCGAGGAACCGCCGATCCATGCCGATCGAGTTGCCGCACAGCGGGGTGGTGCCGGGCTCGAGGTGCTCCTGGAGGAAGGCCAGGGTCTGGGCGCCGGCCTCTTCGAGGGTGACCGTCGACGACCGGATCGCCGGCAGCAGACCGCTCTTGGTGTGCATCTCCACCACGACGGCGTCCATCTTGGCCAGCTCGTCCTCGGTGGTGTGGACCACGAGCTCGGGACCCTCCGCCACGATCTCGAGCTCGTCGTCGGTGATGAGGGTGGCGATCTCCACGATCACGTTCATCGAAGGGTCGAGCCCTGTCATCTCCAGATCCATCCAGGCCAACATCCCTCGCACACTACCGATCGCTACCGTTCCTCGTCGTGAACGTGCCCCTCCGCCGCCTCGACCCCGACCTCGACCCGCCGCGCCGCCAGCGAGCCGGCGACGCCGCTGCCGATCTGCCGGCGCGCGAGACGGTCACCCTCGGCCCCGGCGAGCGGGCCACCGTGCCGACGGGGTTCGCCATCGCCGTGCCGGAGGGCGCGGCCGCCCTCGTCCTGCCCCGGTCTGGCCTCGCCGCGAACCACGGCATCACCGTGCTCAACGCCCCCGGCCTGATCGACGCCGGCTACCGCGGAGAGATCAAGGTCGTGCTACTCAACACCGGCGACGAGGTGGTGACCCTCGAGCGAGGCCAGCGCATTGCCCAGCTCCTGGTGCTGCCGGTGCCGGCGCTCGAGTTCGACCTGGTCGACCAGCTGCCGCCGGCGCCCGACGACCGGGGTGCTCAGGGGTTCGGCAGCTCCGGCTGAGCGGCCGCCATCTCGGCGTCGGTGGCAGCACCGATCCCCTCAGCATCGGTGTCGGCGGCGCCGGGTTCGCCCTCTCCGGTATCGCCCTGCATCGTCGGGTCGAGGGAGAACCGCACCCCGTCGGCGGCGACGTCGGCCACCAGGCTCGCCGACAGCAGGGGCCGCAGCTCCCGCTCGATCCGCTCGATCGTCTCGGACGCCACCGTCGGGGGCGTGAGCAGCAGGTCGGCGCCGAACCGTCGATCGTCCCAGGTCGCCGTCACGGTGAGTTCCCCCGCGGGTTCGACCGAGGGCTGATCGACCAGGGCGTTGGCGGCTGCCGCCACCGCGAGGCGGAGCTGTTCGACGTCGCCGACATCGAAGCCGAGACGGATCGCCAGACCCGACACCGCGATCCGGGCGACCGGCGCGAACCGCAGCGCCGCCGGGACGGCGACCCGGACCGATCGGTCGGAACGAGCGCTCGGTGGCACGGCCGCGGCGGGGTCGTCCGTCCCCGTCGTCGAGTCCCGCTCCGTCATGGTGTCAACTATTCCACGATCGTCGGCGAACGCGTCGCCTCCCGGGCCTCCGAGACCGTCAATTCGGTGCCGGCCGCTCGCGGCGGACGTCGGCCGGTGCCTGGTCGGTCCGCAGCCCGAGCAGGGCCGGATGCCGGAGCGTGCCCCCGTCCGGCCACTCCCCGTAGGCCACCTCGACCACCTCGGTCGGATCCACCCAGCGAGGCGGACGCTCGTAGGGCGGCAGGTCGCCCTGAAACGGACACTCGGCCGGTCGGAGCCGCGCCGTCAGCAGCTCGCGGGTTCGTTCGTCGAGCCCCGAGCCGACCGAGCCGCACGCCACGAGTCGGCCCTGGGCGTCATGCACACCCACCGCCAGCGAGCCGATCACGTCGGGTGCGTTCGCCGACGGGATCCAGCCGCCGACCACGAACTCCTGGTGACGACGGATCTTGATCTTGCGCCAGTGGGGAGACCGTTCGCCGGGCCGATACCGGCTGTCGCGCCTCTTCACGACGATTCCCTCGAGGGCTCGCTCCTCGGCCAGTGTCAGCAGCGGCGCCGGGTCGTCGGCGGCCGGCGGCACCCGCCAGGACGGGCCGTCGTCGAGGACCTGTTCCAGAAGGCGGCGTCGGTCGTCGAGCGCCACCGGGGTGAGGTCGTGGCCGTCGAGATGGAGCAGGTCGAAGGCGACGAATACGACCGGATGGGTCGCCACCAGCTCGCCGGTGGGAGTGTCGACGTGCATCCGGTGCTGCAGCCGCCCGAAGTCGGGGCGACCGTCGGTGAACACGACCGCCTCGCCGTCGAGGATCGCGTCGGTCGCGACTGCGTCGGCCAACCCCGCCAACTCGGGGAACGCGCCGGTGCGGTCGCGGCCGGTGGCCGACAGCAGCCGCACCGCGCCGTCGCGACGGTGGACCTGGAGCCGCATGCCGTCCCACTTCAGCTCGGCCAGCCAGTCGTCGCCGCGGGGTGGGTGGTCGGCCGGTTCGGCCTTCATCGGCGGCACGAACGGCCAGCGATTCGCCGGCGACATGACCGAATTCTAGGTCGGTCACCACTCCCTACCGACCGGTCGGTAGGCTTGCCTCATGGTCATCGATGCCGACGTCGCGTTCCTCGCCGATCTGGAAGATACCGCCACGGAGCTGCTCGAACGCCACATCGCGGCGGTCAAGGAGTGGCACCCCCACACCTTCGTGCCGTGGTCGCGAGGCCGTGACTTCGAGGAGGGCTACGAGTGGTCGCCTTCGGAGAGCAACGTGCCGGCCGAGGTGCAGAGCGCCCTGTTCGTCAACCTCCTGACCGAGGACAACCTGCCCTACTACTTCCGCGACATCGAGCGCATGTTCGGTGCGGATGGATCGTGGGGCGAATGGGTTCGCCGCTGGACTGCCGAGGAGGGTCGCCACGCGGTGGTGATTCGTGACTACCTCACCGTGTGTCGCACGATCGATCCGGTCGCCCTCGAGCGCGGCCGCATGGCTCAGATGAGTGGCGGCGAGGTCCCCGAGCCCCCGACCGCGGCCGACGGCATGTGCTACGTGACCCTGCAGGAGCTGGCCACCCGCATCTCGCACCGCAACACCGGCAAGCTCCTCCAGGAGTACGACCGCGTCGGCTACGACATCATGCGTCGCGTCGCCGCCGACGAGAACCATCACTTCCTCTTCTACCGCGATATCGCCCAGGCAGGGTTCGAGCGCGACCCCTCGCAGATGATGCTGGCCCTCGAGCGGCAGGTCGTCGGCTTCGAGATGCCGGGGACCGGGATCCCCGACTTCGCGTCCCACGCCAAGCTGATCGCCCAGGCCGGCATCTACGACATCGCCCTCCACTACGAGCAGATCCTCGAGCCGATCGTGCTCAACTACTGGAAGATCGCCGATGTCGAGGGCCTGTCGGGCGAGGCCGAGGCCGCTCGCGAGCGTTTGATCGCTTACATCGAGAAGAACCGTCGCGTGGCCGAGCGAGTCACCGCCCGTCGTGCCGCGCAGGCCGAGAAGGCCGCCGCGAACGGGACCGGCGAACTGATCGCCGGCTGAGGCTCGTTCAGCCGAAGCGACGCTCCACCCGGTCGAGCCAGGCCTCGATCTCGGATCGGTCGAGGCTGTCGAGGTCGTAGAGCGCCGTCCAGCGCGGCCGGCAGAGCGGGTGGCACGTGTTGCGCATCGCTCGGAACAGGCGCATCTTGCCGGGGTTGCCCTGCACGGCGTTGATCCAGCGCGGCGATCCGTGGGTGGTCACGACGTGGATCTCGCGGAGGTTGCGCAAGCGGGGGCGGAGCCGGTCGGCACCGGGCGGGAGGTCGAAGGCCACCTCGTTCATCCACACCCGATCGAACCAGCCCTTGAGCCGGGCCGGCTGGCCCCCGAACCAGGTCGGATAGACCAACACCAGCCGCCGGGCCCCTTGCAGCGCCTCGATGTGCGGCACCAGCTCGGGCCGGTCGGCGGGGGTGTGGGTGAGGTGGCCGCGGCGTTCCTCGAGGGTCAGGACCGGGTCGAACCCCTCGGCGTCGAGGTCGAGGAGCTCGACCGGCGCACCGGCGTGCTCGAGGCCCGCCAGGACTCGGTCGAGGGCGGCTCGGGTCAACGAGTCGGCTCGAGGGTGGCTGACCACGACCAACGTCGGGGCGTCGGCGGCGACGAGGAGGCTCATCGCAGGGCCGCCAGCTCGCGCGCGACCCGGGCCAGGAACTCGGCGCGGTCGCTCTCGCGGGCCGTGTCGAGCTGGTAGAAGCCGAGCCACGTCCGCTTGCAGCGCTTGGCGCAGATGATGCGGACCGTGCGGCCGATCGTTCGCCGCCCGGCGTCGCCGACCGCCGCCACCGACCACCGCGGCGCCCCGTAGGTGGTCAACCCGACCAGGTGGCGGACGTTGCCGAGTGCCGGGCGGATCCGGTTGGTGCGATCGTCGAGCCGGAAGGCCACGCCCGGGAGGAAGGTGCGGTCGAGCCAGCCCTTCATGATCGCGGGGACACCCGACCACCAGGTCGGGTAGACGAACACGAGGGCGTCGGTCCGGCCGAGCAGGTCGAGGTGATCGGCCAGGCTCGGGTGGTCGTGGCCGATCGTGAAGTAGTCCTCGAGCTCGGCCGCGCTGATGCAAGGGTCGAAGCCGAGTTCGTAGAGGTCGAGCACGTCGACGTGGTGGCCGGCCGAGGTGAGACCGGCGACGGCGGCGTCGCGCAGCGCCGCCGAGAACGACTCGGGGTCGGGGTGGGCGTAGACCACGAGGCACCGCATCGGGTCCGATCCTAGTCGTTCCCCCAGCTCAGCTCAGTCGTCGATCAGCCGCACCCGACTGATCGTCGGCCACCATTTGCCGGTGAGCAGGTAGGTGTCGTCCGACGCGTCCCAGGCGATCCCGTTGAGGACGTAGTCGAAAGGGTTGGCTCCGTCGGGCGGCAGGCCCGGCGGTCGCACTCCGCTGGCGTCGATCACGGCGTCGACGGCGCCGGTCGCCGCATCGATCACCACGATGTCGTCGGCCCCGTAGCGGTTGGCCAGCACTTGCTCGCCCACGCATTCCAGTTCGTTGAGGCCGCTCACCTCGGCGCCACTGGCGTCGATGACCGTGACCGAGCGCACGACGTCGAACGACTCGGGGTCGCGGAAGTCGATGGTGGCGCTGCCGTCGGACATCGCCAGCTCGGCCCCGTTCCAGCACAGTCCCCAGCCCTCGCCCTCGTAGTCGAGGCTGCGGACCGGCGAGAGGGTGTCGAGCGACGACACCTCGACGGTGCCGGCCTTCCAGGTGAGTTGATGGATCTCGTCACCGACGAGGGTCGCTCCTTCGCCGAAGCGGTCGTCGGCGAGGTCGAAGCTGAGCAACACGGCTCCGGATTCGAGGTCGACGACGTTGCGGTCCGACTCGCCGTAGCGGCCGTCGCTCCGCAACACCCGTCCGTCGGGCAGCAACTCGAGACCCTGCACGTAGGCGTCGACGTCGCTCGGGTACTGGGCGACGATCTCGACCGTGTAGCGGCCGAGCAAGGGGGCGGGCCCGTCGACGTCGGTGGCGGTCGTGCTGTCCGACGTCGGCTCGCTCGTCGAGGTGGCGGCGGAGCTGGTCGTCGTCGAGGTGGTCGCCGACCCGGTCGTCGTCGAGGCCTCGCTCGTCGGGCTCTCGCTCGTCGAGGCAGCACTCGTCGGCTCGGTGCTCGTGGTCTGGCTGTCGCCCCCGAACGCGTCGAGCGCCACGACCGTGAGCCCGATGGCGACCGAGGTCACCGTCAGGGCGAGGAGCTTGGCCGACGTGGCCTTCAATCAGCCGCCCAGCAGTCGGGCTTTGGCCGCCTTCGAACGCTCGAGCAGGTCGGCGGGGATCAGACTGGCGGCACCGCCGTCGCCGCCACCATCGGACGACGCGGCCGCTTCGGTGGCCGCTGCTGCCTCGTCGGCCGAACGAGCGGCCATCTCTTCGCGCTCGATCTCACGGGTCTTCCAGGCGTCGAGCATGGCGGGCCGCACCAGGTCGTCGTGGCTGACCTGGCCCTTGAGGCTGCCGTCGTTGAACCGGATCCAGTAGCGCAGCCACGGGCTTCCGCCGCTGATGTCGCTCAGTCCGTTGACCAGCCTGATCTTGCCGGCGGTGCCCTCGGGGATGCCGGGCAGTGCCCGCACGGTCTGCACCTTCTCGCCACGCTTGAAAGGGGTGTCGAGCTCGATCGTTCGCTTGGGCATGTGGTCTTCGTTCTCCTGGCCGGGGGACCGGCCCTCCAGTTGAGCAGTCCGCGGGGACGGGCACAAGCCTTCGCCGGTTCGTCGCCCGCAGTGCGGTGTGCCCCCGGTGGGATTCGAACCCACGACCGTTGGATTAAAAGTCCACTGCGCTAACCAGCTGCGCCACAGGGGCGGGGACGAGGGTAGCGATTGGTACTCGGTGAACCGCTGCCGCGGCGGGAGCGGCGAGCGATGCCAACATGGACACGATGTTGCGCCGCCGGTCTCGTTCCAGGTCACGTCGCCGCCAGGTTCCGGCGGCGATCGGCCCGGCCGCGATCGGGGTGGTGCTGGCCCTGTTGGCCGCCGGCTGCGCGGAGCTCGCCGAACCCGACTACGGCGTCGGCTCGGTCGCCAGCGTCACGTCCTCGACGGTCGCCGGGAGCGACGCCGTGGCCATCGACTCGCCGTCGACGACGATCGCCGCCGCCACGACCGGCGACGTGTTCGTTCCCCCACGGCCCGAGGGCTACGTGCCCGAGCTCCTGGTGGCCACCGACCAGGGCGTGGTCGTCGCCGACCTGCCGTCCGAGGTGGTGGGTGCCTCCTCGGTCCGCCGCCTCGGCGACCCACTCGGCTCGCTGTCGTCGCCACGCCTCGTGGGGGACTACTTCGGAGGGGTGGTGGCCGACGGCGGCGACGGGGTGGTCCGCTGGTACCGCGACGCCGCCAGCGAGCCGACGGTCGTCTCGGAGACCGGGACCCTGCTCGACGTCGGCTTCCTCGACGACCGGTTCGAGGTGCAGGTTTTCGTCGGCGGCGCCGGCGCCGGAGCCGCGATCGACCAGGTGCGGCTCGCGGATGGCGAACGCGCTGAGTTCGCCACCCTGCTCCCGACCGAACGGCTCATCGACTTCGCCGCCAGCGACGGGGTGCAGGTGGCCGCCGTCAGTGACGACGCCTGCGGCCGCCTCGTCTTCTTCGACGCCGAGGGCGACCGGGTCGATCTGGGAGACTTCGCGGTGCCCGAGTGTCCGGTCGCCGGTCGTGCCGCCTTCGGGTCGGTCAGTATCGACGTCGACTCGGTCGTTGCCTACACCGAGCAGAGCTACCGGAGCGACGGCCTCGTCGCCGGCACCGACGTGGTGGTGCGTCGGCTCGGCAACGGCGCGGAGGAGCTCCGGCTGACCGTCGGCGGGCCGGGCGAGACGATCTCGAGCCTCACCTTCGACGGCATGCGGATCGCCTTCGTGCGCAGCTCGATCGATGGGGCCGCAGCACTGGTCGCCGTCGATGCCACCGCCAGCGGCTCGCCGATCGGTGGCGAAACCGGCATCGTGATCGCGCTCCCCCTCCTCGACGATCCGACGGCTCCCCCGGTGCCGGTCGCGGTCGCCTTCACCCG
>JAWSVN010000180.1:0-14659 GCA_033851875.1 Acidimicrobiales bacterium | reverse complement strand
GGCACGCGCCGGGCGACACGTGCTCGCGCCCGCTCCAGCAGCTCGGGCGGAACGAGATCGGGATCGGTCACGAAACCCGAGCGGATCAGCGCGTCGCGCTCGTCTGGACTCATTCGCTCGAGTTCTGCCGCCGTCCAGATCCGCTGATCAGTCATGGCCGCAAGCCTACGACAACCCAGTGACACTCAACGCGGCGACACTCAACGCGGCGACAGCCAACGCAGCGACGCACCCCCTTCGACTCAGGCCGGTTCGGGAGTCGCGGAGTCCGCGTTGGTCGAGCCTGCCTCTTCGCTGGCGAATGGGCCGAGCACGAACATCACGGCGACGACGGCGAACACTGCGGCGCCGACGACCATGACCGAACCGCTCGAGCGGGACTCGAGCAACCACCCGAAGGCCAGCGGCCCGGCGGTCTGGCCGAGGCGCACCGACGAGACCCACAGCGCCATCACCGACGCCCGGCCGTCCTCGCCGCCGAGGTCGGTGACGAGGTCCTGCAGCGACGGGATCACGCTGCCGTCGCCCAATCCGTAGGCGACCGCCGCCACCACGATCAGCCACACGGCGTCGGCGACGCCCATCACCAGCGCGCACGCCGCGATCAACACGCCGCCACCGATCAGGAGCGTCCGCAGCGGGATCACGGCCCGGATGCGACCGAGGTTGAACGCCACCACCGACGCACCGAGCGCCGGGGCCGCCAGCACGAGCCCTCGCTCGAACTCGTCGAGCCCGAACTCACCATCGAGATGCACGGGCAACACGGTGAGGAAGACCCCGAAGATCGCGACGAAGAACACGAACCCCGACGCCATCACGGCCACCACGCGCTTGTTGCGGGCGAGGGCGGCCGAGGCCCGCACCTGGGCCATCACCGACGCCTGGGTCGATCCGCCACCATCGGGCAACACCTTCCAGCCAACGGCGGCGACCGGCAGGGCGAAGGCGCCGAACCCCATCGACACCCGCCAGTCGGTGTTGGACGCGACCAGCCCCGAGACGCCCGGCACCACGGCCAGGCAGATCGTGAGCACTGCGGAGTTGTGGCCGATCAGGCGGGTGCGGTCCTGCCCCGCCCAGTGGTCGGCGATCAGCACGACGGCGAGGTTCAACAAGCCGGCGCCGCCGACTCCCTGCAGCACCCGGAACCCCAGGATCGCCAGGAAGCTCCACGCCGCGGCCACGCCGAGGCCGCCGACGCCGAAGACGACGAGGCAGCTGAGCAACACCCGACGACGACCGAAGCGGTCGGCGAGCACCCCGATGACGGGCGCCATCACCACGCCGGGCAACGCGGCCGAGGCCACCAACACCCCGTTGTCGGACGGCTGGCGGCCGAAGTGCTCGAGGATCGTCGGCCCGAGCGGGCTCAGCGCCGAGTTGGCGAGGATGCCGGCGACGGTGACCGAGAAGATGAACCAGACCGGCGGTCGGCGGGCGCGCTCGCCCAGCGGCGGAGCGAGGTCGGGGGTGGTGGGGGTCAAGCGCCGAACACTACCGCCACCGACTCCCCCACCACCGACCCTGCCGCCGAGGGGGTTTCGGTCACCCCGCGATCGAGACCGGCAGCTCCCGCGGACCGCGCACCTGCCCGGCCGACCAGCGCGGCTCGCCGGCGGCCTCGAACTCGGGGAACCGGGCGAGCCACTCCTCGATCGCCACCCGCAGTTCCATGCGGGCCAGGTTCGAGCCGAGGCAGCGGTGGATGCCGAGACCGAACGCAGCGTGGCGGTTGCGGGCACGGTCGATCACGAACTCGTCGGCCCGCTCGAACACCTCGGGGTCACGGTTGGCGGCCGGGAACGGCAGCAGCGTCCAGTCGCCCTCCTTCATCGGGCAGCCCGACACCTCGACGTCGGCCGCCACCACCCGGGCCATGGTCACCGGGGCGTAGAACCGGAGGAACTCCTCGACCGCGAACGGCATCAGATCCGGCTCGGCCACCAGTCGGCGGCGATCCTCGGGGTGGGTGGCGAGGTGATGCAGCGCCGAGCCGATCGCCGACCAGGTCGTGTCGATCCCGGCGATGATCAGCAGGGCGATCGTGCCCCGCACGTGCTCGTCGGAGAGGGGCTCGCCGTCGATGTCGAGGTCGAGCAGGTAACTGACGAGGTCGCCGCGGGGTTCGGCCCGGTGGTCGGCGATCACGGCGTCGAGGTAGTAGTCGAGGGTGTCCTCGACGGCGAGGTTCGGATCGGGGCGCGGGTCCTCGATGATCCGGTTGATGAAGCCTCGGAACTTCGGGCCGTCGCTGGCCGGCACGCCGAGCATCTCGGCGATCACCATCACCGGCACGTGCTGGGTGTAGTCGAGGGCGGCGTCGGTGACGTCGCCCGCCTCGGCCTTGGCCGCGACCTCGTCGAGGAGGCGTCGGCAGATCTCGCGGGTCGCCGCTTCCCACGGCTCGATCGCCTTGGGCGAGAACGCCGGCAACAACAGACGGCGAGCGAAGGCGTGGAAGGGCGGATCGGAGGTGATGGGCGGGGCGGCGCCGATCGGCCGGGGCATCTCGGTGCGGAAGTCCGACACGATCACGTCCTGGGAGGTGAAGTGTTCGGTGTCGTTGGCGATCGCCGAGATGTCGGCGTGGGACACCGGCAACCACGTGCCGCCGAAGCGCTCGGTGCGGGCGACCGGGCACCCGGAGGCTCGCACCTCTTCCCAGATCTCGGGCGCCTGTTGCCCGTAGGACGGGTCGGTGTGATCGAAGTCGGTGAGCCAATCGGCCACCGGCTCGCGCTCGTCGAGTCGGGTCTTGTAGGTGGGCGTGTCGGTCACGAATCCCTCAGCGGTCACGGGCAATCCCCCTCCGTCTCCGTCCAGCGTCGGTTGCGGTCGCTGCAACCTTAGCGCGAGTTTTTACACCGTAAGGCGCCACCTGGCTTCGACCGGATGTCACACTTCTGCCGGACCCGGGAACTCGGGGCCGGAGCCGGTCGTTGTAGACCCAACGTCGGCACGAGGGAGGTGGCATGGGGATCGGGTTCATCGAGATCGGCATCGCCGGTGCGGCGCTGCTCGTGCTCGGCCTGCTGCTCGACGCCGTGCTCGAAGGACTCTTCGAGGGCCTGATCCCGAGCGCCGACTGGATGAGCCTCCCCGTGGTGGGCGCCGCCCTCACCGCCTTCGGCTTCGGCGCCGCCATCGCCCAGGAGCAACTCGGCGCCGCCGCGCCGGCGGCCGTCGCCGCCGGATCCGGCTTGGCGCTCGTCGTCGGGCGGGTGACCGTCAAGGCGACCCACTCGGCGATGGGCATGGCCACCGACGGCACCCCGACCTCGGCCGACCTGGTGGGGACCGAGGGCAAGGTCGTCACCCCGATCGACGGCGAACGCGCCGGCGAGGTGTTGGTCCGCCTGGCCGGCCAGCCCGTCAAGCTCTCCGCACTCGCCACCGACGGCAGCGACGACTCGTTCGCCAACGGCGCCGAGGTCGTCGTGGTCTCGGTCGTGTCGCCCACTCGCGTGCGGGTGATGGCGGCCGACCGCTTCTGGACCGCCCCGTGATCGCCACTCCACCATCTGAAAGGGCCCATCTGTCATGACCGCCTTGCTGTCGTTCATCGGCGTCATCGTCTTCCTGATCGTCGCCGTCGGCGTCCTCGTGCTCTCCCGCATCAAGGTCGCCGGACCCAACGAGGCGTTCATCATCACCGGCCGCAAGGGCAAGGCGGTGACCAACCCCGAGACCGGCGTGGTCTCCACCGACCTCTCGGGCCAGAAGGTCGTGATGGGTGCCAGCGTGTTCGTCGTCCCCTTCGTGCAGCGCCTCGGCGTGCTCGACCTGTCGTCGCGCCAGATCGGCATCTCGGTCGGCTCGGCCGTGTCGTCGCACGGCATCAAGTGCTCGCTCGAGGGTGTGGCCGTCGTCAAGGTCGGTGGCACCGTCGACGCCATCCGAGCCGCAGCGCAACGCTTCCTGGGCCAGCAGGACGAGATCGACCACTTCACTCAGGAGGTGCTGGCGGGTTCGCTCCGTGCGATCGTCGGCCGGCTCAGCGTCGAGGAGATCATCAAGGACCGGGCCGCCTTCGCCCGGGAGGTGGCCGAAGAGGCCGAGTCGTCGCTGACCAACCAGGGCCTCGTCCTCGACACCTTCCAGCTCCAGGACATCCAGACCGAAGGCAACTACCTGCGTGACCTCGGTCGGCCCGAGGCCGCCCGCGCCGAGAAGGAGGCGGCGATCGCCGAGGCGGTCAACCGTCGCGAGGCCGAGCAGGCCCGCATCAAGGCCGAGGAAGAGGTCGCGATCGCCAACCGGGAGCTCGCGCTGCGCCAGGCGTCGATCAAGGCCGAGACCGATGCCGCCGCAGCCGAGGCCGCCGCTGCGGGGCCGATCGCCAAGGCGGCTCGCGACGAAGAGGTGATCGCCGCCCAGGAGAAGGTGGCGGTTCGACAGGCCGAGCTGAAGGAGCGCGAGCTCGACACCGAGATCCGCAAGCCGGCCGACGCCAAGCGCTACGCCACCGAGCAGGACGCCGAGGCCCAGAAGACCACGTCGATCCGGGCGGCGGAGGCCGCCCGTGTCGCCTCGGTCGAGGCGGCGCAGGCGAAGGCCGAGGAATCACGCCTCATCGGCGCAGGCGAGCGCCAGCGCCGTGAGGAGCTCGCCAAGGCCGCCGAGATCGAGGGCCGGGCCGAGGGCCTGGCCGAGCAGTCGCGGCGCGAGTCGATCGCCGCCGCCGTCCGGGCCGAGGGTGAGGCCGAGGCATCGGCCATCCTGGCCCGGGGCGAAGCCGAAGCCGAGTCGATGTCGAAGAAGGCCGAGGCCTACGAGCAGTACGGCGAGGCGGCGATCATCGACCTGTTGGCTCGCATGCTGCCCGACGTGGTCCGCGAGGCGTCGGCCCCGGTGGCCGCGATCGACAAGATGACGGTGATCTCCACCGACGGGGCCGGCGGGGTGACCAAGGCCGTCGCCGGCAACGTCGCCCAGGGGATGGAGCTCGCCTCCGACCTCGTCGGCCTCGACCTGGCCGACCTGTTCGGCCGTCTCGCCTCGAAGGCGACGACCACCGGCGGCACCGCCACCGTTGCCGATGGTCCAGCCGCCGTGGCCGACGGTCGCGTGCCCGAGGCGCTCGACGCACCGTCGAGCAGCTGATTCTCAAGTGGGCCGTCCAGCCGCCCGATGCCCTGAGGAGCAACTCCATCGAGGGAACGGGTCACATGGCTGGCGGCACCACGACAACCACGAAGCGGCGAGCGACGCGAGCGCGACGAGGCATCACCGCCCAATTCCTGATCGCCTTGCTGTTCGGCCTCGGTGTCTTCGTCGCGATGCCGACGGCACCGACATCAGCGGCCGGGACCTGGCAGTCGTTCACCACCTACACCGTCGACCCTGAGGCGGGTCGTGTCGACATCGTCGTCGAGGTGTCGGGCGACTTCGAACGGCAGAACTCCGGGGGCTACGAGCTCCTCGTCCCCGACGGCGCCACCGACCTCGCCGTCGGGGGAATCGGCGACACCGTCGCGAGCCAGGCGTTCGACGGTGACTTCGACCTCGTCACCGTCACCTTCGACGACACGTTCATCATCCGCGACGGTCGCGCCGACTTCTGGGTCAGCTACTCGCTGTGGGACGGCACGAGTCCGGACGGCTGGGCCACGATCATCAACGAGGCGGTCGCCAGCTTCCTGGTCTTCGACGGCGTCGGCGCCGACGACGCCACGTTCACCGTCGTCATGCCGGCCGGCTTCGGCCCCGACACCGGGCCCGGCGACAAGATGGATCGCGAGGAGACCGGCGGCACGGTGCGGTTCGAGGCAGCGTCTCGGACCGGCCAGTTCGTCAACTACTTCTCGTCGTCCCACGTCGATCGTTTCGCCACCACGATCGTCGATATCGGCGGCGGCAACACGGTCGCCGTCCGGGCCTGGCCGACCGACCCCGAGTGGGGCCAGGAGGTGGCGGCGTTGGTCGAGCAGGCGGTGCCGGTGCTCAGCGAACTGGTCGGTCTCGAGTGGATGGTGGGCAGCGAGCTCGTCATCCAGCAGTCGCAGGCCCCCTACCTCGTCGGGTACGGCGGCTGGTACGACCCCGAGACCAAGGTGATCGAAATCGGCGAGACGTGGGACGCCCACCTCTTGCTCCACGAGGTGAGCCACACCTGGTTCCACAACCAGATGTTCGACGAGCGCTGGATCACCGAGGGACTGGCCGACACCTACGCCACCCTCACGCTCGAGGCCCTCGACGAGGAGCTGGCGAGCCGACCGACCCCCGAGCTGCTCGAGCTCGGCCAGCTCGTGCCGCTGTCGGAATGGAGCCAGCCTCGCTGGCAGCCCGGCATCGACGAGTACTGGGCCTATGAGGCCTCGTGGGCGGTGATGCTCGGCGTCTACGACGAGGCCGGCAGCGCGGCGATGACCGAAGCCCTCGACACCGCCCTCGACGGCGTGGTCGCCTATCGCCCCAACGAGGACGACCGCGAGGCGCTGATCGAGCCGGGCCGCAACAACCGAGACTGGCAGTACTTCTACGACCTGGTCGACAACGCCGCTCACGACCACCGCCCGAGTGCCGACATCTCGCCGCTCCTGCTGCAGTACGTGGTGCCCGTCGACGAGGGTACGGAGTGGTCCGAGACCTTCGCCGCAAGGGAAGCGGCCCGCGACCGATACTTCGCCCTCGACCAGGCCGATGGCGACTGGTCGACACCGCTCGGGGTGCGCCTCTACATGGGGGCCTGGGAGTTCGGTTCGGCACGCGACCTGATCAGCGATGCCCACGGCACCCTGCTCGACGTCGACACCGCCGTCACCCACTTCGCCGAGCGGGGCATCCCCCTGCCCAGCGATCTCGAGGAGACCTACGAGGGCGCCGAACTCGGCATGGGGTCGGTGAGCAATGCGATCACGAGCGCCGAGCTGGCGATCGACGACGCGGCCCGCGGCGAAGAACTGCTGGACGCACCACGGGGCTTCACCACCGGCATCGGCCTGATGTGGGGCAACGAGGTCGACTCACTCCGCGAACCGCTCCTCGCCGCCGCTGCCGCAGGCGACGCCGCCGAGACCGACCGCCTTCGAGAGGAGATCGGGTCGGGCCTCCGCGAGGCCGAGAGCGACGGCATGATCCGCCTGATGATCGCAGTGATGCTCGTGGCTCTTCCGGTGCCGGTCGTGCTGATCGCTCGCCGTATGGAGGACGACGAACCCGATCTGATGCCGGCCGGCTACACCCCGTCGCCCCAGTTCGACACCGGCCTGCCGGACCTGGTTCAGCGATCGTCGGCCGCCGGACGCAGCCCGGACGAGGTGCCTGCGGACCACTCGGTGACGAACCGGTAGCGGTCACCTCGGATCGTCGTCGAACGCCACTCGACCGGCTGGCCGTCGCGACTGCCGAGACGTTCGAGGTGGAAGGCGGCGTCGGAACGGCGCAGTTCGAGCAAGGCCCGATCGCCGGCAGCCGGCACGATCGGGGTCAGCCGCTCCCACCCCTGGTTGGGCACGGGCATGCCCGCCTTGGCCAACTCGGTGTAGAGGGCGGTGTGGCTCCAGTCGACATCGAGCAGCGGGCCGGCGAGCTCGCCGGCCAGCCAGATGCGATCGACGGCGAGGGGCGCACCGCCCGCTTTGCGGAGCCGTTCCAGGAGCAACAGGTCGGCGACTTCGTCGAGACCGAGACGGTGAGCGGCGGCGGCATCGGTGACGAGCTCGAGCCGGAGCAACTCCGACTCCTGCTCGACGCCAGCCGACTCGACCGATTGGAACAGGCTGTAGAGGGTGCCGAGCGACTGCTCGAACTCCGAACGATTGACGACGGTGCCGCGGCCCCGCTCCCGCTTGAGCAGGCCGGTCTTGTTGAGGTGGCGAACGGCTTCGCGGACCGTGTGGCGACTGACCGCGTAGCTCTCGGTGAGCTCGAGGTCGGTCGGGAACCGATCGTCGAACTCGCCGGCCTCGAGCCGGCGTCGCAGGTCGGCCTCGAGCTGGGCCCACAGCGGCAGGGGGCTCCCCCGATCGAGCGGTGACGTTGACACGGCGCGGAACCCCCTTGGGTGTGCTCGGTCGCCCCGAAGGACCAGATGTCCGGACCTCTGACCTTAGCGGTCGAAATGGTCGGCAGAGGGACGGTCCGGGAGGTGCACGACCCGTTGCGGGAACGGGATGACGACACCGGCTCGGCCGAACGCCTCGTCGATCGCGAGGACAGCGTGGTGGCGCACGCTCCACTCGGTTGCGATCTGTGGCTCGTGCCAGAAGAAGACCGCGAGGTCGATGCTCGAGTCGCCGAACCCGAGGGCCCGAACTGCGGGCGGCGGCGACTCGAGCACGCCGGCGACGCTGGTGACAGCGGCGAGCGCGGCCGAGCACGCGGTGTCGAGATCGGTGCCGTAGGCAACGCCCACGTCGAGGCGGGTCCGGCGTCTGCCCTGACGGGTGAGGTTGACGATCGGCGCCGAGATGACGGCCGCGTTGGGCAGCCGGACCATCTCGTCGTCGGGCGTCACGAGCGTCATCGTGCGCGAGTCGATCGCGACCACCCGGCCGGTGTGATCCAGGCACGAGATCTCGTCGCCTCGCTCGAACGGGCGCCGCACCTGGAGGAGCACTCCGGCGACGAAGTTCTCCAGCAACGACTGCATGGCGAAGGCGAGGGCGAGGCCGACGACGCCGAGGGCGCCGAGCAGCGGTCCGATCGCCACCCCCAGCTCGTCGAGGCCGTAGACGACCCCGAACGACACCACGACGTACGACACCAGACGCCCGACCAGGTCGCCCAGCAGGGAGTCGGTACGCCCTCCGTTGAGAACCCGCCGCAATACGAGTCGAACGATGCGGGCCAGTACGACCGACGCCGCGATGACGACCGCGGCGCGTATCCACTGTTCGAAGTCGCTCGCCGACAGGGCCGACGCCGCATCGGTGATCGCCTCGTCGCCCGTCGCGCCATCCGTCGAGTCGTCGCCGCTCGTCGTCTGCATCAGGCGTCGCAGGAGGAGGATCACCTCCCCGTTCTACCCGACGACGGTCGCACCCGGGCCGCATGACCTACACGGGATGGCCTCATGACCCACGCGACGCAACCGAGACCGTTGACGTGCGATCGTCCGGTGTCACCCGTCTCCTCGCCGCGGGCTTGGCCCTCGCGGGTTGGTCGGTGCCCGGGTTCGCGGCGGCGACGGCCGAACCGACGATCGTGCTGACGCCTGGCCACGCCGGCCTCGAATCGGTCGACGGGCACCAGATCGGGGTCGTCGATCTCGACGACGGGGCCTCCTCGTTACGAGCGGCATCGACCGCCGAGACGACCGAACCGGTGCGCAGTGCGTCGGGCGGGATCGTCGCCACCTTCGAATCCGGCGTTCCCGACGAGGTCGCCTCGATCGCCGCCGTGGCGATCCAGCGCTACGACGACGTGCTGGCCTTCGACCCGTCGACGCCCGTCGAGGTCCGCTTCCGCTGGGAGCGCCTCGGACCCAACGTGCTCGGCTATGGCGGACCGACCTGGTTCGTCATCCACCCCGACCTCGGCGACGACCTGTGGCCGGTCGCCCTCGCCAACACGCTCGCCGGCTCGGACCTCAACACCGCCACCCCCGAGGTGGTGATCGGCCTGAACGCCGACCTCGGCTGGCACCTCGACCCGGAGACCCCTCCCCCGGCCGACCGACCCGACCTGCTCACCACGACCCTCCACGAACTCGGCCACGGGCTCGGGTTCGTGTCGAGCCTGTCGCTGGGTGACGCCTCCGGTGGCCGTGCCGACCTCGACCCCGGCTTCCGGCTGGCGTTCGACCGTCAGCTCCTGGCGGAGACGAGCGCCGGCCCTGTACCGATCACCGCGCTGTCGTCCGAGGCACGCGCGTCGGCCCTCACCTCCCCGCTGAGCACCCGTTTGGCCGACGGTTCCCGCTGGCTGCTCCACACACCGGCCACGATCACCCCCGGGTCGTCCTTGTCGCACTTCCACGAGGCGGCTCACCCGAACGGCACGGCGGGATCGCTCATGACGCCGCACCAGCGGCTCGGCGAGACCGAGCGACACCTCGACGCAGCGACGCTCGGCGTGTTGGGCGCGATCGGCTGGCCGATCTCCGCACCCCTCCTCGAGGCGCTGGACGTCACCGCCGACCTCACCGAGACCGGCGCGACGGTCCGGTGGCACTTCGATCATCGACGCAGCGGCAGGACCCCCACCTGGGTCCAGGTCGCTCACGGTGCCACCGTGGCCGTGGTCGCCGCCTCGAGCGGCCACGTCACGCTGCCGCTCGACTCGACCGCCCCGACCCAGGCGACCGTCACGCCGCTCGACGGCGCCGGCGCGGCCGGCACGAGTGCGGTCGTGGCATGGGCGATCGACGATGAACGCAGCGACCTCGTGACCCGTCTCTATCGCGCTGCCTTCGGCCGGGCGCCCGACCCGGCGGGTCGGGCCCACTGGCGCGACGCGCTCGATGCGGGCACCCCGGTCACCTCGGTGGCGACGGCGATGGCCGCCTCACCGGAGTTCGGCGAGGGCCGGGGGCGCTGGAGCGCCGACCGGCTCGTCGCCCAGCTCTACGCCGACGTGCTCGGTCGACCGGCCGACCCCGGGGGCGCAGCCTTCTGGATCGGCGAGCTCGAGCGAGGACGGCCGATCGGCGAGATCCTGGCGGCGTTCGTCGTCGCCGGGACCGCTGATCGAAATTGATCAAACTCCCCACCCGTCCGCCCACCTCGGGCATCGATCCCCGACACTCGGGCGACGGACGCACTCCGGAGGATCGGGGTGTCAACCATCGGGCGAGAGGGAAACGTTGACGGAGGGCGCGACGCAACCGGGTCGACGGCGTGTCGGAGCACCGAGGCTTCGCCGACTGTTCCCCCGGCTGCCCCCGCTGACCTTCGCGCTCGGCATCGCCCTCACGATCGGCGCAACGGTCCTGCTCCTTCAGGACGACCGGCGAGCCGCCGACGACCGCGCCAGGCAGGAGTCGCTCGGGTTGGCCCACGCCATCGAGCTCGCCGTCACCGACCATCTCGCGGCGCTGCGGGGCCTGGCTGCGCACGCCGCCATCGCCGACGGCCTCGGCGAGGGGGCCCTCGCGCGCTACACCGCGCTCGTCGAATTCGACGGGGTCCTCCCGGCGCTGCACGGCCTCGAATGGGTCCCCGCCGACGACGGCCAGATCGATGTCGTCATCGCCGCGTCGGTCGGCCCGAGCACCACCGCATCGACCGAGACGATCGTCGACCTCGTCTGGTCGGAGGGTCGCCAGACCACCGTGGCGCGGGCTCTCGCCAGCGACGGACCAGCCCTGTCGGCCCCGGCACCCCGGATCCCGGCCGACGCCACGTCGCCGGCCGCCGTCGTCGTCTACGAACCCGTCGAGACGGCTGACGGCCGACTGCTCGGGGTAGCCGGTGTGGCCCTCGACCTCGATGCCCTTCTCGACTCGCTCCCGGTCGATGCCGACCGCTTCGCCCTGGTCGACGTCGCCACCGGCGTCACCCTCCTCGGATCCGGCGACCCCAACTCGTCTGCGACCACCATCGACCTCCGCCTGCTCGGCCGTCGTTGGGCGCTGCAGGCCGTGAGCGACACCGGGCCGGCCGTGCCGTTGGATGTCCTCCTGATGGCGATGGCGGGCCTGGTGGCCTCCGCGTTCCTGGCGATGATCGTCAGCCTCCTCGAGCGGTGGGGTGAGTTGGCCGAACAACGAGCCGCCGTCCTCACCCACGACCTGCGGCGGACGTTCGCCGACCTCGAAACGGCGACGAGCCGCCTGAGAGAAGGAATGCGGTCGGCGAACGTCTTGCTGTGGGAACGCAAGATCGCGGCCGGGCGCTCCCGGGATCGCGGGGACTGGTGGCAGCGGTCCGACACCGACGAGCTTCCTGGGTTCTACGAACGCGTCCATCCCGACGACCGTGACGTCTTCGACGTCCCTCTCGACGGGCTCGAGGTCGGCTCCGGCCAGGAGGTCGAGTTCCGGCTCCGCAACGACGACGGCGACTACCGCTGGACGGTGTCGCGAGGCGTGGTGATCGAGCGGGGCGGTGAACGTCTCGTGCTGGGCGCCAACATCGACGTGGACGACAAACGCCGTGCCCTCGAGCAGGTCCGCCACCTCAACCAGCGCCTGGAGGAGTCGAACCAGTCGCTCCGGGAGTTCACCCGGGTCGCCTCCCACGACCTGCGGGCCCCGCTGCGGGCCGTGCGCACCCTCGCTGGCTTCCTCCGCAACGATCTCGAAGCCGAGCTCGGTCGGCCACCCTCACGCGACCTGGCGGTCCACCTCGAACGGATCGAGGACCGGGTCGAGCGACTCGACCGATTGCTCGACGACCTCCTCGTCTACGCCCGCGCCGACTATCGCCACGACATCGCCGTCGAGACCGACATCGCCGAACTGGTCGACGACGTGCTCGCCACGGCCGAGTCCCGCGGCGCACTCCGGATCGAATGCGACCTGGAGGTCCCGCTCGTGTTGGTGTCGCCGACGCCGCTGTCGACCTGCGTGCGCAACCTGGTCGACAATGCCATCAAGTTCCACGATCGCCCCGACGACGGCACGATCGTCGTGCGGGCCCGCGCCGAGGACGGGGTCCTCGAGCTGGCCGTGATCGACGACGGTCCCGGCATCGACCGGCTCGACGAGCAGGCGGTGTGGGAGCCGTTCCGACGGCTCGGTCGGCGGGGGCCGGAGGCCGACGAAGCACCGGGGTCGGGGATCGGGCTGAACGTGATCCGGCGGATCGCCGAAGCGCACGACGCCACGGTCTCGCTCGACTCGACGCCGGGGCTTGGCGCCACCTTCACGCTGCGGTGGCCGGCTCCTGTTGCAAGCCTGTCGCTTCGGGGGCCGGCACCCGATCGCCGGGCACCAACTCGATGACGACGGTCGCGCCCGGCGCCTCCTGACGTCGGAACCGGATCGAGCCGCCCATCGCGTCGAGGATCCGTCGGCAGATCGCCAGGCCGAACCCCAACCCGTCCGAACAGGTCGGGTCGAGACGCTCCAGGATCCGGAAGGCCCGCTCGGCGTCTCCGGGTGGGAGGCCCTTGCCGTTGTCGGCGATCGTCATGCGGACCACTTCTCGATGGGTGCTCACCTCGATGTCGATCTCGAGTGGTACGTCGGGACGTCGGTACTTCGTGGCGTTGGCGATCACGTTCGTCAGGACCCTCACGAGCAGTGCGGGCTCGACCAGCGCCCACGCGTCGCCGACGACCCGCACGGTCGCCGCGGCATCGTCGAGGTCGGCGGCCACCGCGGCGAGCGCGTCCTCGACGATCAGGCGGACCCACACCGAGGTGGGACACACCGAGTACTGCCGAAGCGAGGCGTAGTCGAGCATCGACAGGATCATCCGGTCGACCCGGCCGAGGGAATCGTCGAGGCGTCGCCCGAAGTCGTCGACCAACCGGTCGGCCTCGGCCGGAAGCCGGAGCTCAGTGTCACGTGTGCCGATCTGGTGGAGGAGACGGTCGGCGAAGAGCCGCGCCGTACGCACCGGGCCGCGCAGGTCGTGGGCCACGACGTGGGCGAAGTCGTCGAGCTCGGTGTCGGCGTGGTCGCGCTCGGCCTGGGCGGCCGCCAGTTGTCGACGGGTCTCGGACCGCACGAGCGAGTAGCGGATCGTCCGCTCGAGCACGGAGGGCGAGATCTCCTTCTTGCAGAGGTAGTCCTGAGCTCCGAGCCGCAACGCGCGGAAGGGGATGTCGTCGCTGCTGTCCACGTGGGTCTGGACCACCAGCGAACAATCGGGGGCGACCGCCAGGATCTCCTCGACGGCGGTGAGCCCGGCGGCGTCGGGAAGCGACAGGTCCGACAACACGATGTCGGGACGGTGCACCGAGAGGTGGTCGAGCGCCTCGGCCAGGGTACGAACCCAGTGGTACCGGATCTCCCCGCTCGAGATCCGCGCCAGCGCTCGGGTGACGGTTTCGGCGTCGACCTCGTCGTCCTCGACGAGGAGGAGGTCAGCTGTGGTGTGGTGCATACGAGCCCTTTCCCTCGAAGCTCGTCCTGGCCGAAGTCTCGGCGGGTCCGAGGCGGCCAGAAGGGTCACCGGTGCGACCGACCGCGTCGAGCGTGGGCCGATCGGCACGGCAAGATTTTGTCACTCACGCATCCCGCCACCGTGGACGACCATGCGACCGTTGGCCGATCGGCCAACGGCGGGACCGGTTGATCAGGACGAACGACCGGAGCGAAGGAGAGACCCATGACGATGACCGTGACGGACGCGCCCTCGGCGAGCTCGACGACCCAACGACAGCGGCATGTCGTGATGATCGACGACGACCGATCCGAACACGCCCTGCTGGTGATGGCGGCGGAAGAAGCTGGGCTCGAGGCCGACTTCGAGTTCTTCGACGACGGCGCCGAAGCCCTGCTGCACCTCCAGGACCGCGACGTCGCCGAGCTCCCCGACGTGATCGTGCTCGACCTCCGGATGCCCGGCCTCGACGGTCACCGCACCCTCGACGAACTCCAGACCCACCCGATGCTGAGCGACGTGCCCGTCGTGGTGTTCACCTCGTCGCCTCGCCCGGTCGACCGCCGGGAGTCGATCGACCGCGGCGCCGTGTCGTTCTCGCTCAAGCCGAGCGACTTCGAGGGCATGGTCGCCTTCGCCCGATCGCTGGCCGAGCCCTTCGCCGCCGAGGCGGCCGCGACCCCCGAAGCACGTCTCGTCGAAGCCCGCGAGCTCCG
>JAWSVN010000179.1:0-6386 GCA_033851875.1 Acidimicrobiales bacterium | reverse complement strand
TCGTCGGGCATGGCGATGATCGCCTGGTAGACCTCCGGTGGGAAGCCGCGTTGCCAAGGAAGGTCGGCGTCGAATGCCGGCTGCGGGACGGCGCGATCGGGCGACTGGTAGGTGACCGGATTGCGGAAGCGATCGAGTTCCTCGGCCGAGATGCCGGCCAGTTCGACGACCTCGGGATCGATCCAGGCCCGGCCATCGATCGGCTTCTCCGAGGTGGCGATCTCGAGGCTCAGGTCTTCGGGGCCGGCGAAGTAGATGGAGTGGCACATGCCGTGGTCGAGGGGGCCGAAAATGGTCAGCCCGCGCGAGCGGATGCGGTCGCGCATCGCGAGGAGCTCGTCGTGCGTGTCGACGTTGAGGGCGAGGTGCTGCATGGTGCCGCCGGCGCACGGGCCGCCACCGCTTCCGGCATGGGTCACACCGATCGTGCGGTCGATCTCCTTGATGTCGGGCGTCTCGACGAAGGCGATGGAGCACGTGTCGTTGAGTTTCATGAAGCCGTGCCACGCCCCCTCGACGCCGTGCATCCAGTAGAGGGCGACGAGCTCGCAACCGAGCACGTCGTTGAAGAACTCGATCTGGGTCTTGATGTCCTTCGTCGCGATGGCCAGGTGATGGACACCGTTCGCTGCGGTCATTGGTCTTCTCCGTTTGGTCGGTTGTTGGCGGTCAATGGGTCGGTGGTGACCGCGTCATCGAGGTCGAGGCCGGCGAGTTCGCAGCCTCGTTTGAAGTCGACGAAGTGCTTGGTCATCCAGTCTTGGGCGGTCTCGGCGTCCCCAACTTCGAGCGCTCGGAAGATGCGGCCGTGCGCCTCGAACAGCCGTCGCCCGGGCCCGATGCGTTGAATCACGGTGCCGTAGGCCGGGAAGAGGAGCGCGCCGAGAGGTTCTCGAGAAAGCAGGAGCGCGTGGTTGCCGGCCGCCTGGGCGACGAGGTCGTGGAACTCGACGTCGGCCGCAGCCAGCGCCACCGGGTCGTCGAGACAATCGGCGGTGGTGTCGAGGTTGGCTCGCAGCTTGTCGAGGAGATCGGGGGTGATGTTGGTCGCGGCCAGTCTGGCGGCGAGGGGCTCGACTGCCGTTTGGACCTCCCACAGTTCTCGATACGAGATGCCGTGGAGCACGATCGCTTCGTGCATGGCGTTGGTGACGATGTTCTTGGACGGTGCCGTGACCGCCATCCGTCGCCTGGCTCCGCGCTCGATGAGCCCCGCCGACTCGAGGCTTCGCATGGCCTCTCGCACGGTCGGGCGCGTGACACCGAGCTGGTCGGCGAGGTCGTGTTCGGCGGGCAGGAGGGTTCCGGGGGAGAGCGTTCCATCGAGGATCTGGCGCCGGATGGTCAGCTCGGCGACTCGATATGCGGGTAGCCGCTCGATGGTCTCGAAGATGGCGTCGGTCATCGTCTCATCCTTTGGTCCGCAGCACGTTGCGGCGAATCTTGCCCGTCACGGTCTTGGGTAGGTCGTCGGTGAAGCTGATGGCCCGCGGGTACTTGTAGGGAGCGGTGGTTTGCTTGGTGTGGGTCTGCAGCGCCTCGACGAGATCGTCGTCGCCAACGTGGCCAGCGGCGAGGACCACCCACGCCTTGACGATCTCGCCCCGTTCGTCGTCGGGGACGCCGACCACGGCGCACTCCTGAACCGCCGGGTGACGGAGCAGCGCATTCTCGACCTCCTGCGGCCCGATGCGATAGCCGGCAGAGCCGATGATGTCGTCGGCCCGGCCGGTGTAGAAGACGTAGCCCTCATCGTCGATGTCGACGTTGTCGCCGGTGGCGAACCATTGCGCACCGCCGATCGTGAGGATCGACGCCTCCGTCCGGTCGGCGTCGTCCCAGTAGCCGATCATCAGCTGAGGATTCGGGAGCCGGATCATCAGTTCGCCGGCGCCGTGTGCTTCGGCCGCTTCGTCACCCGTCGCTTCGTCGATGGTCCGCACCGCGACCTCGACGCCGGGCAGGGGACGCCCCATCGAGCCGGGCTTGACCGGGCGTCCCGGTCGATTGGTGACCGTCATGAGCGTCTCGGTCTGGCCGTAGCCATCGAGAACGGTGGTGCCGCTGATCTCTCGCCACCGGTCGATGACCTCGGGGTTGACCGACTCGCCGGCCGAGACCGTCGAGCGGAGTTTCGACAGGTCGAACCCCGAGGTGTCCTCGAGAATCAGGCGGCGCAGCTCGGTGGCGGCGGCGCAGAAGCAGGTGACCTCGAACCGTTCGAGCAGCGCGAATCGTTCGGCGGGCACGAACGGGCCATCGTGGAACAGCACCGACGCGCCCTGGCTCCATGGGCCGAACAGGATGCTGGTGCCGGCTTTGGACCAGCCGGTGTCGGCCGTGCACCAGATGCGTGCATCGGGGGAGAGGCCGAGCCAATGGACGGCGGAGTTCGACCAGGCCCAGAGGGATCGTGCGGCGTGGGTGACGCCCTTGGGCGGACCGGTGGAACCCGACGTGTAGTAGAGGATCGCCGGGTCTTCGACGCCGACCGTGGCAGGCGTGAAGTCGGACGAGTAGCCGGCGGTGTCGGCGATACTCGTCCAGCCGTCGGGTGCGTCGCCAACGGCGATGCGAACCGACAGGTCGTCCATACCGTCGAACTTCGTGCAGTCGTCGGTGACGCAGATGACGCCGACTGCACCGCTGTGTTCCACTCGATACGCGAGGTCGGACACGGTCAGCATCGTGATGCAGGGGATCGGGACCGCACCCATCCGGGTGGCGGCGACCATGGCGATCTGCCACTCGGCGATCCGGGGCAACATGACGATCAATCGGTCGCCCTGTCGGAGACCGCGCTCGGCGAGCAGGTTTGCCAGTCGTGCCGATGCGGTGGCGATGTCGGCGTAGGAGAAGTGCTGATCGGTCCCCGTGCCATCCACGGTGATGAGCGCGAGTCGGTCGGGATCGGCCGCCCAGTGATCGATGACGTCGGCGGAGAAGTTGAACGTGGCGGGCACGTCCCAGCGGAAGGATTCGTCGGTCGTCATCGGTGCTCGAGATCGGTCGATTGCAGAAGGACTTGTCGCCTCGGTAATGCTGTATGACAATGGGACGGCTGTCAACATCGGCCGCTGCGGCCTGAGCCCCGTACTCGGTCTCGTCAAACCGACGAGCCACCGCGTTCCACCCGGACACCCCGACCAACGAGGACTGTTGTGATCGACTTCGAACTCACCGACGAGCAGCGGGCGCTTCGTGACCGCACCGCCGACTTCGTTCGGACCGAGCTCATTCCGTTGGAGCACGCCGGTGAGCCGACCCGGATCGACGATGAATTCCGTCGACGGTTGGTTGCCCTCGGCCATGCCGCCGGTCTGGTGGCACCCCACGCCCCGATCGAGTGGGGAGGGATGGGCCTCGACCATGTGTCGATGGCCGAAGTGTTCATCGCCGCCGGCTACTCACTGCTCGGACCGTTGGCGTTGAACTGCTTCGCCCCCGACGAGGGCAACATGAACCTGTTGGCCAAGGTCGCCAGCGACGAGCAGAAGGAGCGCTGGCTCCGGCGCCTGGTCGCCGGGGAGACGCGCTCGTGCTTCGCGATGACCGAGCCGGCGCCCGGCGCCGGCAGCGACCCGAGAGCCATGCAGACCACCATCACCCGAGATGGCGAGGAATTCGTTGTCAACGGCACGAAGTGGTTGATCACCGGCGCCGATGGTGCCGAGTTCGTCATCATCATGGGCCGCGAGGCCGACGACGAGTCCGGTCGTCGAGCGACGATGCTGTTGGCCGACATGGATACGCCCGGCATCTCGATCGAGCGGGAGATCGCCACCCTCGATCGAAGCTTCCCCGGCGGGCACCCAGTTGTCCGCTTCGACGGCGTGCGTATCCCCGCGGCGAACGTGCTGGGTGAACCCGGCCGGGGGTTCGAGTACGCCCAGGTTCGTCTCGCTCCCGCTCGCCTCACGCACTGCATGCGTTGGCTCGGTGCTGCCATCCGGGCACACGACATCGCGACCGCACATGCAACCGAGCGGCAGGCGTTCGGCAGGACGCTCGTCGAGCACGAGGGCGTCGGTTTCATGCTTGCCGACAACGAGATCGACATCCAGCAGTGCCGCCTTGCGATCTGGCACACCGCCTGGCTGCTCGATCGCGGCGAGGCCGCCGGCCGAGAGTCGAGCATGACCAAGGTGCTGTGTTCCGAAGCGGCCCATCGAATCGTCGACCGTTCGCAGCAGATCCTCGGTGGCCTCGGCTTCACCCACGAGACGGCGATCGGGCAGATCGCCACCGAGATCCGAGCCTTCCGGATCTACGACGGCCCGTCCGAGGTGCACCGCTGGAGCATCGCACGTCAACTCGGCCGCAGATGAGAGTGAACGAAGGCGCCTCATGTCGATGACACCCCGATCCTTCGAGTTCCTCCGCCTCGACCGCACCCACATTGCCACGCCACTGGCTGAGGCGGTGCTGAGCGAGGCGGAGCGTCGCGAGGCTCAGCGCATCGCGGTCGTCGCATCGGGCACGTTGTCGCGGCACACCTCGGTCATCGACGATCTGGAAGAGGCGCTCGGCACCCGCAGCGTCGCAAGGTTCGATGCGGTCGAGGCGCACGCACCACGAGCGAGTGTGTTCGCGATCGTCGATCATCTCCGGACCACCGAAGCTGACCTCGTCGTGACCGTTGGTGGAGGTTCGCCCCTCGACGCGGTGAAGACGGCTCTGGTCGCGCTTGCCGAGGGGCTGACGGAGCCCGACCAGCTCGAGGCCTTCGCCATCACGACCGGGCCCGACGGCGAACGGATCACCCCAAGGGTCGGCGCACCCCCGCTACGGCAGATCGCCGCGCCGACCACGCTCACCGGTGCCGACTTCAGTGATCTTGCCGGGTCCGTCGATGAAGCGACCCAACGCAAGCAGCTGTTCAGTGGCGCAGAGATCGGGCCGGCAGCGATCATCCTCGACCCGACGATCACGGTGCACACGCCGATGGACCTGTGGTTGTCGAGCGGAATACGAGCGTTCGACCACGCGGTCGAGACGTTGTGCTCGAGCGCCCCGGAACCTCTGGCCGATGCTGGCGCCATCCACGCCATCCGACTCCTTTCACGAGGCTTGCGCGCCACCAAGTCCGACCCCGATGACCTCCAGGCTCGTCTCGAGTGCCAGCTCGCCGTCGGCCTGGCCTGCGCCGGGCTGAACCGTGTGCCCTATGGCGCGAGCCACGGACTCGGACACCAGCTCGGGGCCGTGTTCGGCATGTCCCATGGTCACACGAGCTGCGTCATGATGCCCCACGTGATGGCCCACAATCTGCCGGCCACCGGTGAAGCGCAACGGATGATCGCTGAGGCGATGGGGCGGCCGAACACGCCGGCCAGTGTCGCCGTCGGCGAGCTCATCGCCGAGCTCGGACTCCCCACTCGGCTGCGCGATGCCGGGGGAACTCGCGACCTGCTGCCGACGATCGCGACCGGCAGCATCGCCCATCCCTGGGTCACCGGAAACGCCGTGCCGATCACGTCGTCCGAGCAGCTTGTCGAGCTGCTCGAACGTGCCTACTGATTCTCGCCTCGATCCCTCACGACCAAGGAGTGACCATGCAGGTCGAAACCCATCGTCTCAACGAGCTCTACGGCTTCCGCTACCGGTCAGGGGAGGCGACGTACGCGCTCGTCGTCTCCCACGGTCTCGGAGGTCATGGCGGCATCTACGACAAGTTCTGCGAACACCACGTCGCCAAGGGAGCCGAGCTCTGGTGCTATGACGCGCCGGGGCACGGACGCTCGACGACCAACCGGCCTCGCGGTACCTGGACGATGGAGGAGTGGGCGCAAGCGAGCCGTGACTGGGCGACCCACGTGCACGATCTCACGGGACTTCCCGTCTTCACCCTCGGTTCCAGTCTCGGTGTCGCCGCGGCCATCTCGGCGATCGACGCACCGGCGGTGACCGGAGCGATCTTGATGGGTTCGGCTGCGGTGCCGGGCAGCCCGGTCCTCGCCCAGGCGACCGAACCGTGGAGAAGCCCCGAGGTCGCGGCGGTGCTCGCCCAGGTCGGGCGAGGAGCTCGTCTCGACATCCCGACCTTCTTCAACTTCGACGTCGACTACGGGTTCCAGGGAGCGACCGAGCAGAAGAAGCTCGACCCCTACAACACCTGGTCCTACGACCTTGCCTCCTGGGCCTCGTTCTTCCAGTACGAGCCTCCCCAGCCGCTGGCCGACAACGCCAAGCCAGTCCTCTATGCCGTTGGTGACAAGGACCCCAACGTGACGCCCGAGGTCGTGCAGATGGTCGCCGACGGCATCGGCGGTCCGGTGAGAGTCGAGATCTTCGCCGGCGGTCCGCACCAACTCATGCTCTTCGAGACCGAGACCTTTTCGACGCTCGTCCACGATTTCTGCACCGGCAATATCAACCCCGCCTGA
>JAWSVN010000178.1:0-5801 GCA_033851875.1 Acidimicrobiales bacterium | reverse complement strand
CGAGCGAGTCGAACGCCGCAGCGGCGTAGGCCCGCGTTCCCGGCTGGTCGTCCCACCCCGCAGCGTGCTCGGCCCACACATCGTTCATCGCCGGATCGTAGAACGGGGCCTCGACAGCCGCTCACCGCTACCGTGCCGCCGATGGACGGGGATGATGCTCGCTCGGGCTCGGTCGGTTGGTGATGGGCGCAGGGCTGTGACCAACAGCGGCGCGATCCTGGTCGTCGGAGCGACGAGCGGGGCGGGGAAGTCGACCGTCGCCGCGGCCCTGTGTCGTTCGTGGCGACGTCGCGGTCTCGACGTTGCCCCGTTCAAGGCCCAGAACATGTCGAACCATGCGGCGGTCACCGCCGATGGGGGAGAGGTCGGCCGAGCTCAGGCCATGCAGGCGTCGGCCGCCGGCATCGACGTCGAACGCCGCATGAACCCGGTCCTGCTCAAACCCAACAGCCGCCACGGCAGCCACGTCGTCGTGCTCGGCGACGAGGTGCAGACCACCGACGCCGCCACTTACGGCGCCGTCGCCGACTCGCTGAAGGCGACCGTGCTCGACGCCCTCGACAGCCTGCGGCGAGACCATGCGTGGCTCGTCGGGGAGGGCGCCGGTGGGGCGGCCGAGATCAACCTGCTCGAACGAGATCTGGTCAACCTCCCCCTCGCCCGGGCCGCCGGCATCCCGGCGGTCCTGGTCGTCGACATCGATCGCGGCGGCGCCTTCGCCTCGGCCCACGGCTCGATCGACCTGCTCCCGCCCGAACTCCGATCGACGGTCATCGGCGTGGTCTTCAACCAGTTCCGAGGCGACCCGTCGCTGCTGGCGGATGGCATCACCGAACTCGAACGCCGCACCGGTGTGCCCGTGCTCGGGGTGCTGCCCCACCTCGGTCACGAGCCGCTCCTCGGGGTCGAGGACTCCCTCGACATCGTCACGAGCCTGCCGTCGATCGCCGCGGCTCGGGAACGGTCGCGGCGCCCGGTCCGGGTCGCCGTGATTCGCCTGCCACACCTGGCCAACCCGTCCGACCTCGACCCCTTCCTGATCGAACCCGACGTGGCGCTGCGCTGGGTCACCGGCCCCGACAGTCTCGATGGCGCCGACCTCGTCGTCGTGCCGGGGAGCCGGGCGACCGTCGACGATCTGGGTTGGCTCCGGGGCCAGGGCCTCGACCAGGCGTTGCTCGATCGCGCCGCCGACGGGGTCGACGTCGTCGGGATCTGCGCCGGCTATCAGATGCTCGGCGAGAAGATCGATGACACCGTCGAGTCCGGGATCGGCGAGGTGGCCGGCTTGGGCCTCTTGCGCTCGGTCACGAGCTTCGCCGAACCGAAGATCGTGTGGCGTTCGACGGGGACGTCTGCGGGCGGCGACCCGGTGGTCGGCTACCAGATCCGGTTCGGGCGGCCTCAGCCCGCCGAGCAGCGGTGGCTGACGGTGGATGGGGAGTCGGAGGGCGCCGTGTCGCCGAGCGGCCGAGTCCGTGGCACCAGCCTGCACGGGCTGTTCGACAGCGACGCGTTCCGCTCGGCTCTCCTCGGTGAGATCGCCGAGCGCGCCGGCCGGGACTACACGCCGGCGCCGACCACCCTCGCCGCCGCGATCGACGCCCAACACGAGCGGCTCGCGGACTGGATCGAAGCCCACCTCGACGTCGACGGCCTCGTCGAGCGAGCAGCGACCGCGGCCGCCCCCGGCGCCGGTCCGGGCTGGTGACCAGACTGCATAGCCGCTCGACCGAGCACCGTCAGCTCGCCGCCACGTCGAAGATCGTCTCGAGATCGTCCAAGATGGCGTTGGCCCCGAACAGGCCCACGCCGCTCATCCAGCTTCCGTCGTCGACGGCGAAGGCCTGACCGGCCGCCACGGCCCTCAACGAGGTCCAGAGCGGCCCGGCCTGTCGCTCGGCGACCGCCGCCTCGACGTTCTCGTCGGGGTAGACCGCGTAGACCAGCCAGTCCGCGTCGGCCAGCGCCAGCTCCTCCTCGCTGATCACGGTGATGAAGTCGTCGGTGTCCTGCTGGCTCTCCGGTCGGGCCAGGCCGGCATCGCTGAGCACGATCCCGCTGAAGCTGAGCGGCTGATAGAGACGAATCACATCGACGAACCGCACGACCGACAGCGTCGGGCCGCCGTGGGCGGCATTGATGGCGGCGCCGACGGCGGCGGCCCGGGTCTCGTAGGCGGCCAGTGCCTCGGCAGCGGCCGTCTCGCGACCGGTGGCCTCGCCGATCAGCGCGAGCGATTCCTTCCACCCCGCACCCGCCGACTCGGTCATCACCGTCGGAGCGATCTGGGCCAGCTCGTCGGCGATCGACTCGTGACGGACGGCGCTGGTGAGGATCACGTCGGGCTCGAGGGTGAGGATCTTCTCGAGGTTCGGTGCGAGGAGGTCACCGACCCACACCGAGTCGGCGGCGAGGTCGGCGCCGACCTCGCCGTAGAGCGGTGGGATCGGCCCGTCGGGGTCGAGGTAGGTCGTGTGGCCGATCACCTCGAGGCCGAGGACGAGCGCCACGTCGAGCGTCGACTGGTCGAGCGCGACGACCCGCTCGGGAGCGTCGTCGATCGTCACCTCGCCCACGGCATCCGCGACCGTGCGGGGGAACAGGGCTGCCTCGTCGCCGGGATCGGCCTCGGTTTCGGTGGATGGCGCGGTCGTCAGGAGGGTCTCGCCGCTCTCCGCAGCATCGGTGTCAGCGCCCGCGCCGCACGCGGCCGCCAGCAGCGTCAGCGCAGCGAGTGCTGAGAGCAAGGGCGAGGTGGAACGTGAGCGGTACTCGGCGGTTCGCATCCGATGTGTATAGCCAATGTCACCACGAATGTTAAGCTGGCCGAACGAGGTTGACGCGAGGAGTGCTGAGTTGAGCGTCGGAGACGATGGAGGCCGGTGGTCGTCCTACGACGCCATGGCCCGCCACCTGGCACCCGCGGCGCAACGCTTGACCGACCTCGTGACCCCGACCGAGGGCGCCGTGGTCGACCTCGGCAGCGGCGCCGGGCTCGGTCTGCAGCTGTTGGAGCGGGCCGGTGTCCGTGCTGTCGGCCTGGAGCGGGCCGAGGATCAGGTCCGCACCGCACGGTCGCGAGGCGTGCCGCAGATCCGGGGCGATGCTGCGACCCTGCCGTTCCGGTCAGCCTCGGTCGACGCGGTCACGTCCAACTTCGCCGTGATCTTCGTGCAGCCGACCGGCGCCGGTCTCGCCGAGGTGGCCCGGGTCCTGCGCCCGGGTGGTCGGTTCGCCTTCACCGCCTGGACGCCCGGCGGGTGGCCACAGCCGATGCGCGAGGTGATGGCCCGCCATCTCGGGGTCGAGGCGCCACCGTTCCCGACCGAGCTCGGCCAGGTCGACACCGTCCGGGCGGCACTCGGCGACCAGGCGCTCGACGTCGTCGACGCGGTCGCCGGTCACCTCGACTGGCAGGTCGACGGCCCGGAGCACGCGGTCGAGGTGTTGACCGGNNCCTACCTGCTCACGGTCGCGACGAGCCGGCGCTGAGGCGCACCTCGATCTCGATCGCCTTGCTGGTCGGTGTGCCCGACTGCTCGGCTTGCGAACGGATCGGCACCAGCGGGTTGGCCTCGGGGAAGTAGGCCATCGCCGAGCCGACCGGGGTGTCGTAGGGGACGGCGATGAAGCGCTCGACGTGTCGCTCCTCGACCGTTCCGTCCTCGGCGGTGAAGAACGAGGTGATGTCGACGTGGTCGAGGGCCTCGATGCCGCGCCGCTCCATGTCGTCGGGGTGGAGGTAGAGGTTGCGGCGATGGCCGGTGACGCCGCGGTAGCGGTCGTCGAGGCCGTAGATCGTCGTGTTGAACTGGTCGTGGCTCCGACTGGTCTGCAGTACGAGTCGCGACGGGTCGATCGGTTCGAAGATCGACAGCGGCGCGGCCGAGAAGTTCGCCCTCCCGTTGGGCGTGTTCCACTCGCGGTCCTTCGCTCCGTTCGGCAGGTAGAAGCCGCCGTCGATGCGGGCTCGGGCGTCGTAGTCGTCGAAGCCGGGCACCACCCGCTCGATCAGGGCACGGATCTTCCGGTAGTCGGCGGCGAGCTCGTTCCACCGGACGGTGGGGGTGTCGCCGATCGTCGCCGCCGCCACGCCGGCCACGATCGCCACCTCCGACCGAAGGTGTGGTGATGGGGGAGTGAGTCGCCCCTGGGAGCGCTGCACGATGCCCATCGAGTTCTCCGACGTCACGAACTGTGGGCCACGCTCCTGCACGTCGGCGTCGCTGCGGCCCAGGCACGGCAGGATCAGTGCCCGGGTGCCGGGCACGAGGTGTGAACGGTTGAGCTTGGTCGACACGTGCACCGTGAGCGAGCAGTTGCGGAGCGCACGAGCGGTGAGGTCGGTGTCGGGCGTGGCCTGGGCGAAGTTGCCGCCCAGCGCGAAGAAGACCGAGCCCGGACGCTCCAGCATCGCCAGGATGGCGTCGACCGTGTCGACGCCGTGGCGGCGGGGGGACGAGAACTCGAAGACGTCGTCGAGCCGGTCGTGGAACCAGGCCGGCATCTTCTCGAAGATGCCCATCGTCCGGTCGCCCTGGACGTTGGAGTGCCCGCGTACCGGACACAGCCCTGCGCCCGGCCGTCCGACGGCGCCGAGGAGGAGGTGGACGTTGGTGATCTCGCGAATGGTGTCGACGGCGTTGCGGTGCTGGGTGACGCCCATCGCCCAACACGTCACGAGCTTCCGGTCGCCGGCGAGCACCGAGTCGGTGAGGCGATCGATCTCCGCACGGTCGATGCCCGACAACCGCTCGATGTCGTCCCACGTGGTGCCGGCGACGGCCTCGAGATAGGCGTCGAGACCCTCGGTGTGGGCCGCGACGAAGTCGTGGTCGATCGCGTCGCGGGCGACGATCCCCTTGGCGACCCCGCGGAACAGCGCCATGTCGCCGTTGATCCGCACCTGGAGGTACTGCGACGCGAGGTCGGTGGTGCGGCCGAGCAGGCCGCTCGGTTTCTGGGGGTGCGCGAAGGCCAGCAGGCCGGCCTCGCGGAGCGGATTGACCGCCACCACGGTCGCGCCCGCTGCCACCGCTTCCTCGAGCGCCGAGAGCATCCGGGGGTGGTTGGTGCCCGGGTTCTGGCCGACGCAGATGATCGTGTCGGCGCCGGTGAGGTCGTCGAGCGTGACCGTGCCCTTCCCGATGCCGATGGCGGCGCCGAGCGCCGTGCCCGACGACTCGTGGCACATGTTGGAGCAGTCGGGCAGGTTGTTGGTGCCGAAGTGGCGGACGAAGAGCTGGTAGAGGAAGGCGGCCTCGTTCGACGCTCGCCCCGAGGTGTAGAAGATCGCGTGGTCGGGGTCGTCGAGCGCGCCGAGCTCTTCGGCCACCAGGTCGAACGCTTCCTGCCACTCGATCGGTCGGTAGTGGGACGCACCGGGGTCGAGGACCATCGGTTGGGCCAGTCGACCTTGCCGGTCGTGCCAGTGGTCGGAGTGAGCCGCGAGGTCGTCGACCGAGTGCTTCGCGAAGAAGTCGGCGCCGATCGTGGTGCCCATCGCCTCGGAGGCGACCGCCTTCGCCCCGTTCTCGCAGAACTCGGCGAAGGACCGATGGTCGTCGGGATCCGGCCAGGCGCAGGAGGGGCAGTCGAAGCCGCCCTGCTGGTTGAGCAGGCGGAGGGCTTGCACGCCTCGTCGCACGCCGCTGTCGGCTGCGATGTGGCGAAGGCTCGAGACGACGGCCGGCAGGCCGGTGGCCCAGCTCTTGGGTGTCGACACCTCGGGTGTCGAGTCCTCGATGGGCGGCTGATCGGCAGGTCGGTCGGTGGGGGATGATGGCGAGGAGCTGATG
>JAWSVN010000293.1:0-988 GCA_033851875.1 Acidimicrobiales bacterium | reverse complement strand
GCCCGGCCCCAGCGGCCGGGCGTCGTGCGTTCCGGTCCACTTCGAGCGTCACGGCCCGCTTCGCCTCGGTTCAGGGCACGATCACGGCGCGGCCCCTGAGGGTGCCGTCGTGGAGGCGGCGGTAGGCCTCCGGGCCGTCGTCGAGGCTGAAGGTCTCGACCTCGACGGTGATCTTGCCGGCCCGGGCCAGCTCGTAGACCTCGATCAGCTCGGAGATGCTGCCCCAGTACGGGGCGCGGACCCGCACGCCGTAAGGGATCGTGGTCATCCCGACGGGCAGGGCCCCGCCGGCGATGCCGACGATCTCGATCTCCCCGTTCATCGCTACGGCGACGTTCGCGAGCTCGACGGTGGCCTGGGCGCCGACGAAATCGAACACCACCTCGGCCCCGGTCGGGGCGATCTCACGGATCTTGGCGGCGGCCTCCGCATCGCTCACGAAGAAGTGGTCGGCACCCATCGACTGGGCGAACTCGGCCTTGTCGGGGTTGAGGTCCACGGCCACGATCGTGGCGGGGGTGGTGGCGGCGAGGATCTGGGTGGCGACGTGGCCGAGACCGCCGATGCCGATCACCACGGCGACCGAGCCGGGCACCAGCTTCTCCGAGGCGTGGGCCACGGCGTGATACGGCGTGAGCCCGGCATCGGTGAGCGACACGAACTGGACGGGGTCGAGGTCGTGAAGCGGGACGAGATGGCGGGCGTCGTCGACGATCATGTACTCCGCCATCGCCCCCGGATGGCCGAGCCCCGGCGGCTTGATGCCGAGCTCGGCGGCGTGGGGGCAGTAGTTCTCGGCACCGGTGGCGCACACCTTGCAGCGGCCGCAGCCCCAGGCCCCGTAGACGGCGTAGGCGGCGCCGATCTCCACACCGGTCACGCCCTCGCCGACGGCTTCGACCACGCCGGCGCCCTCGTGGCCCAGGGTGAGGGGAAGCCCGAATCCGGCGAGTTCGTAGGCCTCGGTCGGCAGGTCCATCACGAACGA
>JAWSVN010000177.1:895-2520 GCA_033851875.1 Acidimicrobiales bacterium | reverse complement strand
TACCAGCGGGCGGTCGATCGGCCCTCGGCCGCGGTGCCACCGAGTGCGGCGGCCACCTTCGGCGCCGCCCACATCGCCACACACTCGGTCTCCGACTCGTTGCGGTGACCGACGAGGTGGGCGAGTTCGTGGCCCAACACCATCATCCCGAAGCGGGTGTCGTCGTCGGCCGGGTCGTCGGCCCACCCGGCCGCACCACGGCACACCTTCCAGCTCAGGGTCGCCGTGGTCGACCCCCACTCCACGAATCCCTCGTTCGCTCGCGGATTGCCCACGTAGTCCCACCAGCGCCGACATCGGACGTCGAGGTCCGGGCGACCTGAGGCGGTCTGGATCGCCTCCGACAGCTGGGCGTCGAGACGACGGTGGTGCGCCTCGAGGCCGAGGTTGACGACGACGAACACGCCGAGCAGCCACGGCGACACCCGTGCGAGCAGACCCTTCTCGGGCCGCATGCGTCGCTGCAGCAGACGATTCGTCACCCCGTCCCATCGGCTCGTCGACGCTCGACGAGAGCGCGTTTTGTGTCACCGGTGAGTGACATGGCAGCATCGGCGCGTGACTGCCTCCGCCTCGACCACCGACGACCTCATCGCCGAACTCACCGACTGGCTCGGCGAGAACTGGGACCCCGACCTCACCGTCGGCGAGTGGTGGGAGCGGCTCGGGCTCGCAGGCTGGGCGGCTCCCGGGCTGCCCGAGCACGCGTACGGCCGTGGCGTGAGTCGCAACGACGCCGTGCGGGTGGCCGAGACGATCTCGGACCACGGTGCGCTCAGCGCCCCCGGCGGCCTCGGCCTCCTGCTGGCGGCGCCGACGATCGCCAATCACGGCAACCAGGAACAGATCGACCTCTACGTCCGCGACATCGTCACCGGCCAGAAGGCGTGGTGTCAGCTCTTCAGTGAGCCGGTCGCGGGTTCGGACCTGGCTGGTCTGCAGACCCGGGCCGTGGAGGACGGCGAGGAGTGGATCGTCAACGGCCAGAAGGTGTGGACGTCCGGCGGTCACTACGCCGACCTCGGCATGTTGATCGCCCGCACCAACTCCGATGCCCCCAAGCACCAGGGCATCAGCTACTTCGCCCTCGACATGCACCAGCCGGGCGTCGACATTCGCCCGCTGAAGGAGATGACGGGCCGGGCGCTGTTCAACGAGGTGTTCCTCACCGACGCCCGCACCACCACCGACGCGCTGATCGGCGACCGCAACAACGGTTGGGCCGTCACCAACACCACCCTCGCGTTCGAGCGGGCGGGACTCGGCGCCGGTGGTGGCCACGCGGCGGCGAGCGCCGCGTTGCCGGGCACGGTCGCTGGACACCTCGACAAGCGGGTCGGCGACTTCGTCGGCAACCGCCGCAGCCGCGGTGGTGGCGCCCAGTTCCGTGGCGCCGGTCGCATGCTCAACGAGCTGGCCAAGGCCAACGGCAAGCTCGACGACCCCGTCATCCGCCAGAGCCTGATGAAGCTCCACACCCTCGCCGAGCTCGGCCGCATCAACAATCTGCGGGCGAAGGGGCTTCGGGCCAAGGGGCAGGAGATTCCGGGCCTCGGCAACATGTCGAAGCTGGCGATGAGCGAGATGATGCGCCTGCAGCGCGACCTCGGCATGAAGATCCTCGG
>JAWSVN010000177.1:0-786 GCA_033851875.1 Acidimicrobiales bacterium | reverse complement strand
CCCAAGAACGCCTGACGCCGAGCGTGGCGGCAGGCAGGGGTCGCGCTGACTATCGGCTGTGAACCGAACCCCTGCGCAAGGTTTTGGTAGCTTCGGAACATGTATGTCTGGTGGTTGTACCAGTGTGACGATGCCGAGGCATGGTGGTTCTTTCGAGATGAAGCAGCTCTTGAAGAGCCCGGTGATGCTACCTGCTCAGAGGGGCACGAGGCCGTAACACTAACTAAGATGCGCCGGGCCGATGTAGTTTCGGTGTCGCTGGTTCCGGCCGCTCGCATCGCGGACGAGCTGACAGGCAAAGTTTGGCATGAGGGTCGCTATCTGCTTGCCGTGTCGGCGTTCACAGGAGAAACCAGAGTCGCGCGTGAGGAGTTGTCATGGGAGGAGGGCGCTCGGCGAATGAAGTTCTTTGAGGGATTGTCGGCATCCGAAGCGTGGTCTCGCTGGGAGCGCCTGGGTCTTCAGGTTCTTTACGAGGCTGACTCTGGTTTCATCGAGTTTCGCGACTCTCCGTGACCGCTGGAATGGCGGCGGGATCAACATGATCGTCGCTATGCGGTCCTCAAGCGCTCGATTGGTCTGGTGGTTAGAGGGTGGCAAGTCGGCCTCTCCCGAGTCGGGTCCTCAGGATTGGGCATCGTTCGCCGTCTTTGCGGCCGAGCCTCGCCGGCCTGTGGTCTCGGGTTCGGGAAGCCGGCCGGTTCAGAGGGCTTCATGATCGGTTTCCGACTCTGGGGTCGGTGGGTGAGCAAGATGCGCCGACTCCGAGGAGCGTCCGGCGCGCCG
>JAWSVN010000005.1:0-1982 GCA_033851875.1 Acidimicrobiales bacterium | reverse complement strand
TCAGGTCCGTTAACCGGTTAAGCACATCGTAGGTATAGGTATGGCTGGCGCCATTGCCATCCACAAAGCTGATACGGTTACCAGCTTCATCGTAAGTCGAAGTTTCCGCTACCGTGATGCTCGCAACCGTCGGATAGCGTTTTAATACGCGTTCATTGCGCACGCTGTAGCCGTACTCGGTTCTGCGGCCCAGGGCATCGATCTGCGCCGTGGTGTTATTCGCACCATCGTATTCAAAGCCTGAAACCGCCCCATTCGCATCTTCCAGTCTCACCAGACGGTTTAAACCGTCATATCCGTATTGCCATTGGTTGCCCAGGGGGTGGGTTTTGCGGGTTTGGTTGCAGACCAACTCGCTCAAAGAATAGAAAAACAGCTAAAAAGACAGAAAACGACAAAAAAACCTAAATATTGCTCTTTAACAAGAAAGATGAGTTCTAAACCATCAGGGAAGCTGACACAACCTGAAAACTGAAAAAATCAGGTTGGGAAATCACAAAACCAACCCGCCGGACATGCGCACAGGACACCGGACACGCAGACAGGGCGCATCAATCATCCTTGTATTCAGACATAACTTCATTGTAAGAATTTATAACGTTTGAAATCAAACTTAATGCTTCATCACATATGTCACGTGAAGAGTTCGTATCATTCTCTATAGTCTCTTGTAATTCATTGAGCAAAACTCGAAGATTTATAAGACTGTCACATTGAATCAGCGCTCCGGGAAACTGCCTACCCTCGAGTTTTAATACTGATATTCCTCCATGATTACCATAAGAAATCAACGATATTTTTTTAGGTTTTTTCATCTTTCTTTCATCTAACGTTTTGGTTTAACTAAAATAAACGAGTCTTTACTTGGGTCAAATAGAAAATCTGGATCTGATAAAATTTCTTTAGAAAAAACATCTATCCCAGTTTCTCTACCTGAAGCAGATATTTCTCCTCCAGCAACTCCCTTGGGGAATTCCCTTCTAGCCGAACCTCTAATTTTACTGTTACCAAATACAATAAAATCAAAGTCCGATTGCTTAGTTGCAGTTCCACTGGCTCGACTACCAAAGACAATAACTTCAACTCCTTTTCGGTTTGAGAATAGTTGAATTTTCTGTAGTTGGTTAGGTGTCAAATTCTTAACAACGGCATTATTCAATAGGTTAATTCCTTCGTCACCCTCTCTAATTAAATTATCAACAAGTTGTGACTTAGACAAAGCCTTATTCGATAAATTACCAGTATCTCTTCCGCTTTCAAGTGCATTTTGAGCCTTTTTACTTCCACGAACAACTTTAACCGTACCAACAGCGGCAATACCAATAGGGCCAGTAGCGGATGCTGCTAAATTAAACGGATCAGTTGGATCGAATGCTCTTAACGTCTCAAAACCGACGTTTGCAGCATTAAGTCCACTTTGATTCAGATTTCTGGAATAGCCTCGTATACTCTGATCATATTCCGCAATCTCTGCTGGAATTGCTGTCGATGCCAAACCGTCTTCCACTATTTCTTTTTTAGTAGACTGTCTGCCAAACATCTGTTGAAACTCTCTAACAGACGTCTGTTTTCCACCGGAGAACTGGTTATTCAATCGCCGGGTTTCACGATTAAACTCAGCCAACTCACCGTTAACTGCAGCTTGATTTCGTTCAGCTGTTTCACGCTGCTCATTGATATGCTCAGCGGCTTTAGCTTGTTTTTCCTCGCGTTTGGCCTCTTCAGCTGCCGCATGCGCATTGGCCTTAGCCTGCTCTGCTCTTACAGTTTCTTGCTGGCTATCCAACTGGTTCAATAGGACATTTCTGTCAGAGTAGCTAACATTACCGTTCTCGTCCTCGCGTCGGGCGTTCGAAGGGTTGACTGAGCTATTCCCCGTCGGATCAATAAACACCGTCGGATAACACATCCTCATTGACACCACACAGACACAAACTGCCCTCGATCAATTCCGTTTCTGGGGTAGTGTCAAAAATCTTTCG
>JAWSVN010000176.1:0-2931 GCA_033851875.1 Acidimicrobiales bacterium | reverse complement strand
CCGAGGTCGGCGATCAGGGCGCGGTAGCGCTCGATGTCGACGCCGGCGAGGTAGTCGAGGTAGCGACGACGACGACCGACGAGCATGAGGAGGCCACGACGGGAGTGGTGGTCCTTCTTGTGGGTCTTGAGGTGCTCGGTGAGGTGGTTGATGCGGTCGGTGAGGAGAGCGATCTGGACCTCGGGCGAGCCGGTGTCGCCCTCGCTGCGGGCGTGCTTGGCGATGGTGTCGGCCTTGGGCGGGAGATTCGCGGGGACCTTCTGGCTCATGGGAGCGCCTTTCGTCGTGGGGGCTCCGGCGATCTGCCGGAGGGTGGGACCTGGGGCCCGGCCGTGTTCTGGGGCGCCTCCCGTCCGGGCGGCGCCGCTCGACACAGCGGCGCAATACGGTAGCGGCGTTCCGTCCTCGCTCCACCGAGCTCGACCCCGAGAGACCTGCCCATGCTCCGTCCCTGGACCACCGCCGATCGTCGCACCGTCTTCCAGCCCGCCGGCGGGAACTGGATGACCGTCGAGGAGCACACGGTCGAGCTCCCCTCCGGCGAGGTGATCGACGACTGGTTGTGGGTCGTCACCCCCGACTTCGTCAACGTCGTCGTCGAGACGACCGGCGGCGAGTACGTGTGCTTCCGACAGACGAAGTACGCCGTGGAGGGCACGACGATGGCGATCGTCGGCGGCTACATCGACCCGGGTGAGGACCCGCTCACCGCCGCCGAGCGAGAGGTCGCCGAGGAGACCGGCTACCGGGCCGAGGAGTGGACCTCGCTCGGCGCCTACGCCGTCGACGGCAACCGGGGCAACGGCACCGCCCACCTCTTCCTCGCCCGAGGCGCCGTGCCCGCCGGCGACGGCGTTGCGTCCGAGGTCGCCGAGTCCGACGACCTCGAGGATCAGGAACTCCTGCTCCTGACCCGCGACGAGGTGCGCGAGGCCCTGCTGGCCGGCGAGTTCAAGGTCGCGCCATGGGCCGCCGCCGTGGCGATGGCCCTGGCCCGCGCCACCGACTGACCACACCGACTCCCCGATCGGCCCGGCCCGGCGTCTCGTTGCGCTCAGTCCCACATGTGGGACTGAGCGTCGCCGGAGTCGGCGTCAGGCGCGCCGCGACAGCGACCGGACGTCAGGGCGGGCGGTCAGGAGCGCGGCAGGGGCTCGGCGGCGAGGGCGACGCCGAGCTCGTCGAGGAGACGGTCGTCGGCCGATTCGCCGGGGTTGGCGGTGGTGAGCAGGCGGTCGCCGAGGAAGATCGAGTTCGCTCCGGCCAGGAAACACAGGGCGTGGAGCTCGTCGCTCATCCCGTTGCGACCGGCCGACAGGCGCACCACCGACCGGGGCATCGTGATCCGCGCCGCGGCGATCGTGCGCACGAGCTCGAGCCCCGGCAGGTCGGGGGCGTCGGCCAGCGGGGTGCCGGGCACCCGCACCAGCAGGTTGATCGGCACGCTCTCGGGGTGGGGGTCGAGCACGGCGAGCTCTCGCAGGAGCCCGGCCCGGTCGCGTCGGGTCTCCCCCATGCCGACGATGCCGCCGGTGCACAGGCTCAGGCCCGCGTCGCGACAGTGTTCGAGCGTCTCGAGCCGGTCGCCGTAGGTCCGGGTCGTGATGATCTCGCCGTAGTACTCGGGCGACGTGTCGAGGTTGTGGTTGTAGAAGTCGAGGCCGGCGTCGGCCAGCCGCTTGGCCTGGGCGCCCTCGAGCATCCCGAGGGTCACGCACGTCTCGAGGCCGAGATCGGCGACCGCTCGCACGGCGTCGCTCACCTTGTCGACCTGCCGATCGGTCGGCGACCGCCACGCCGCACCCATGCAGAACCGGGTGGCGCCCTCGGTCTTGGCCTGGCGGGCCTCGGCGACGATCGCCTCGGTGTCGACCAGCTTCTCGATCGTGAGCGTCGTCTCGAAGTGGGTCGACTGGGGGCAGTAGGCGCAGTCCTCGGGGCAGGCGCCGGTCTTGATCGACATCAGCTTCGCCCCCTCGACCACACCGGGTTCGAAGTGGGCGCGGGTGGCGCGCTGCGCGTCCCACAGCAGGTCGTGGAGCGGCCGGTCGAGCAGGGCGTCGATCTCGTCGACGGTCCAGTCGTGGCGCAGCGGCGCATCGGCGGGGGCGGGGGCGGGCGTGTGGGGGGTCACGACGACGTGTGTAGCAGTGCCGATCTGGCCCGGACCAGGGACGACTCGGTGGCAAGGGTCACGAAACCAATCGGGCCTGGCAGCGGTCTCGGCGGCGGGCCGGTGGGCGGCCGACCCACGTCGACCATCCCGCTCTCGGCCCGTGCGCTGTGCTCAACTGTGCGGCGTGTTGGACCTGATCGACGACGACGAGTGGCTCGAGCTGGGTATGCAGCTGTCGGGCGCGTTGCGTCGCCTGCCGGCCGGCAGCCGGGTCGTCGAAGCGGTGCAGGTTCCCGTGTTCCAGCTGGCGATCAGCGCCACCGGGCTCCCGATGCCCGAGGTGGTGACGCGGCCGTTCCTGTCGGGCTCCAACCGACCCGGCGACGTCGCCCGTGACGCCGTCCGCTTGGCCACCGCCGAACATCTCCTGACCCCGACGTCCGACGCCCTGGCGGTGTCGTTGACCCAGTCGGTCGACGGTGAACTGTTCGCCGTCGCCGTGGTCGGGCTGCCCAACGAGCGGGCCTCGTACCAGGTGTTCGAGCTGCCCCATGGCGGCCACTCGATCGACGTCGGCGAGCGGGCGCTCGGCCTGCTCGAGGGCTGGGCGATCGTGCAGCACGAACGTCGCCGAGCGGCATAGCCGCAGCCGTTCAACACCGCGGCCGTTCAACACCGCGTCGCGGTTCAACACGCCGTCGTCGCTCAGACCACCTGCTGACCCTGGACCCAGACGGCGTCGACGTCGGCGGCCCGAGCGAGGCGGACGAGCTTCTCGGCGCGTCGATCGTCGTCGTCGACCTCGGGCCAGGTGC
>JAWSVN010000175.1:12320-14894 GCA_033851875.1 Acidimicrobiales bacterium | reverse complement strand
GAGCCAGAAGATGCCGACGTTGCCGTCGGACGCCAGCGACGGCACGCCCCAGCGGTCGTTCGACAGGATCGCCAGGTTGCCGTCGCTGAACGGCATGCCGATCTCCCACGGAGGGTTCCTCGGGTTGAATGGCGGGAACGGTCCGAAGGTGAAGATGGCGAAGCCGAAGAAGATGATGATGATCAGCGGCGGGATGTTGCGCATCACCTCGACGTAGAGCATCGAGAGGCGGTTGACGACCCAGTTGGTCGAGAGGCGACCGATGCCGATCAGGGTGCCGAGCACCACGGCGATGACGATGCCGACGACGGCCGAGATCGCCGTGTTCTTGATGCCGACCCACAGCATGTTGGGGAAGATCGGGCTGCGGTCGTCGAAACCGGGATCGTCGCGGATGGCGAAGTTGGTCGGGCCTCGGAGGATGCTGAAGTCGGTCGAGATGTTCTGCTCGTCGAGGTTGGAGAGCAGGTTGCCGATCAGCCATCGCAGCAGGGCGAGGACGGCGACCACGGCGACGACCTGGCCGGCGACGCGCAGGACGCGGACGTCACGGTAGAAGGGAGGGCGGACCTGGGACTCGTGCGTGGGTTGCGGTGCGGTGGCGGTCACGAAGCGAAGGGAACCAGTCGGTCGGTGGACGAGAACGCCCGGGCCGGGGGCGGAGCGGCGTGGTGCCGCACCACCCCCGGGAGCCGGGTTCAGGCGGTGTTGGCCAACGACTGTCGATCAACAGTCTGTTGATCGACGAGGGCTGATCAACGAGCGCTGATCAGCGGTACGGCGGCACGTACATGAGGCCACCGTTGGTCCACAGGTCGTTGGGCGAACCCTCGAGCTGCAGGCCGATCGGGATGATGTTGCGCTCGTAGATCTCGGCGTAGTTGCCGACCTGACTCACGACCTGGACGGCGAAGTCGGCCGGCAGGCCGAGGCCCGGATCGAATCCGTCGGTGCCGACGAAGTTGAGGATGTTGGGATCGTCGCCGGAGTACGAGCCGATGCTGCCCGAGTCGAGACCGAACTCCCAGGCCTGCACGGTGGCCATGACGGACCACTCGACGGCCTGAGCCCACTGGGTGTCGCCGTCGGCGACCACGGGGCCGAGCGGCTCCTTGGAGATCACCTCGGCCATGATGAACTGCTCTTCGCCGCCCTCACCCTCGATGGCCGACTTGAAGGCTGCGAGCTGCGAGGCGTCGGAGGTCCAGGCCTCGCACTGGCCCTCTTCGTAGGCTGGGCGGAGCTGGTTGTTGTCCTCGAACACCACCGGGTTGAACGGGATGCCCCGGGCGCTGAACACCGAGTTGAGGTTCAGCTCGGTGGTCGTACCCGACAGCACGCAGATGCTGGCGTCGGCCAGGTCTTCGAGCGTGGTGTAACCAGTGGCGGCGGGGACCATGAGGCCCTGGCCGTCGTAGAAGGTGGTGAACAGGAAGTTGGCGCCCTCCTGGCCGTCACGGGTGGCGGTCCAGGTGGTGTTGCGGATGAGGACGTCGACCTCGCCGGACTGCAGGGCGGTGAAGCGGGCCTCGGCGGTGAGCGGGACGAACTCGACGGCGTCGGCGTCGCCGAGCACACCGGCAGCGACGGCTCGGCAGAAGTCGATGTCGAAGCCGCTGAACTCGCCGGCGTCGTCGACGATGCCGAACCCGGGCAGGGTGTCGTTGCCGCCGCAGATCACGGTGCCGCGGGCTTGGACGGCGCCGAGGGTGCCGCCTTCCTGCGTGAGCTCGACGGTCTCGCCGTCGCCGCTGTCACTCGAGTCGCCCGAGTCACTGCTCTCGCCACTGGAGTCGTCGCCGCCGGCGTCTTCGCCGCCGGAGTCCGAACCGCTACAGGCCCCGGCGATGAACGCCAGGGCTGCGATCAGTGCGAACAGCCTCTTGAGAGACATGGTCATGTTGGATGTACCTCCATTGGGGTCTGGCGCCCGTCTCTCCCACGGGCGCCGTGGCACTACGAGGTGTCACCTGTAGTGGGCGGTGACCTTAGGGAGCGCGAAAGAGCCGCGCTCGCGCAACGGGAAAATGCAACATGGAGGAAATGTGACGGTGGGACCACCCTCGGTGGTCCCACCGTTGTCGCCCGCGTTCGAACTCAGCGCTGGATCAGCTTGAGGTCGATCGTCAGGGTCGTGCCGTCGAGCTGACCGATGCCGGCGGCGACGGCGCCGTTGAGGTCGGCGAGGTCCTCGCTGGCGGTCTCGAAGATGAAGAGCTCCATCGGCCCGGTGGCGTCGCCTCGCCCGATCGCTCGGTAGGCGACGACGTCGGCTCCCTCGCCGATGCGGCCGCGGATGTCGAGGCTCTGGTTGCCGTCGGCGCCGACGGTCACGTAGTCGACGCCGCTGACCGGACGCTCGCCCTCCCACCGGTTCGAGGTGGCGGTGCCGGTGAAGGCCACGTCGAGGCGCATGCCGGCGGTCACCTGGCCGATCGGCACGAACTGGAGCTCGACGGTCAGGGTGGCGAAATCGGTGAGCGAGGCCATGGCGGCTCTCCTTACGGTAGATCGGGCGGTCGTGGTCGGCCCGGTGAGTGGTCCCGCCGGCATCGTACGAACCCGAGCCCCCGC
>JAWSVN010000175.1:0-12285 GCA_033851875.1 Acidimicrobiales bacterium | reverse complement strand
GCCGGCCTCGTCGGTCACCTCGATGTCGTGGACCCGGCTGCGGCCCGAGCCGTGTGGCGTGGAACAGGTGGCCGTGAGGGCGGTCCCGACCGGCACGGCGGCGAGGAACTCGACCGATCCGCCGGTGGCGACGGCGCGTTGGTCGCCGCCGTTGGAGGCGTAGGCCATGGCGATGTCGGCGAGCGTGAACAGCAAGCCGCCGTGGCAGATGCCCATGCCGTTGTCGGTGTCGGCGTCGGCCGTCATCGTCACCACCGAGTGTCCGTCGCCGGCTTCGACGACCGTCACGCCGAGTCGATCCGCCACCCGGTCGGCGGCACGCATCGCCAGCGCCGGTGGGCTGACGGCGGGGGACGGGTCGTCGGGTTCGGGCATCGAGCGAACGTAGCTGTCGGCGGGTGGGTTTGCCGAGGTGGTCGTGGGGTACGCTGCGCCACGACAGGAAAAGCCCTCTCCAGGAGACCTCAATGTCCTTCACCACCCGCCTGCTCGCCGCCATCGACGCCCGTCGTCCGGCCCCCGAGGCCCACGCCCACTGCGACGGCCCGTGCGGCGTGTACGACCCGGCCAGCGCCCGCATCGCGGCCGAGGCCGTGCTCTCGATGACCAAGAAGCTGGTCGACCTCGGCGACGGTGGCGACCTCGCCGCCGAGAACACCAAGGGCCGCTACATCGCCATCAAGGAAGAGCAGGCCGAGATCGCCAAGCGCGAGCTCAACATCCTGTGGCACGACTACTTCAAGCCGAACCACCTCGAGGCCTACCCCGACCTCCACACCACCTTCTGGAACGCGGCCAAGCAGTGCTCGGCCACCAAGACCTCGGTCGACGTCGCCGCCGCCGAGGAACTGATGAGTCAGATCGAGAACATCCACAACATCTTCTGGGCCACCAAGGGCCGTGAGGTGCCGTGGTACACGGCCTCCTGAGCCGACTGCCTTTTCGGTCGCTGAACGACCTGCGATCCGCCGTCGTCGAGACGGGAGCCTGGCTCCTGTTCCGGCGGCGGCGGTTCCGCGTGCGAGGGCGTTCGATGGTGCCGACGATCGAACCGGGGGCGTGGGTGCTCGTCGACCCGAACCGTCGTGCGGTCGTCGGCGACATCGTCCTCGCCCCGCATCCGTGGCGTGATCGCACGGTGTGCAAGCGACTCGCCGCGCTCGACGGTGGTTTCGCCGAGCTGGCGAGCGACAACCCGACACAGGGCACCGACTCCCGCCAATTCGGGCCGGTGCCCGTCGACGACCTCCTCGGCGTGGTGACGTGGGTCTTCGGGGCCGGCCCGCCGGCGCCGCGCCACGGTCCAGCGCCGTCGGCCGCTCGATAGCCTCGACGGGTGCTCTCGGTCTCCGGTCTCTCGAAGTCGTTCGGCTCCCGCACCCTCTACTCGGGTGTGGGCTTCCAGCTGAAGAACGGTCGTCGGGTCGCGCTGGTGGGCGGCAACGGCGTGGGCAAGACGACGCTGCTCGAGATCGTCGTCGGCCTCGGCGAGCCCGACGAGGGGACGGTGTCGAGACAGAAGGGCACCGTCGTCGGCTACCTGCCCCAGGAACTGCTCGACGCCTGGGAGGGTTCGGTCCTCGACGAGGTGATGCGGGGCGCCGGTGAGGTGCTCGAGGTCGAGCACGAACTCAAGGCCCTCGAAGCGAAGCTCGGCGACGGCGACGAGGCCACCCTCACCGCGTATGGCGAGCTGCAGAGCCGCTACGAACAGCTCGGCGGCTACCAGCTCGAGGCCGAGGCCCGACGCATCCTCGGCGGCCTCGGGTTCACCGCCGCCGACATGGACCGGCCGCTCGCCGAGATGTCGGGTGGGTGGCAGATGCGGGCCGCCCTCGCCCGGCTGTTGCTCGAGAAGCCCGACGTGTTGGTGCTCGACGAGCCCACCAACCACCTCGACGTCGACTCGGTGCTGTGGCTCGAACAGCAGCTCCAGAACTTCCCCGGCGCCGTGCTGTTCGTCAGCCACGACCGGGACTTCATCGACAACGTGGCCGAGCGGGTCGTCGAGATCGCCGCCGGCCAGGCCACCGAGTACATCGGCGGCTTCGCCGAGTTCGTCGTCCAGCGCGAGGAACGCATCCGGGCCGCCGAGGCCGCTGCCGCCAACCAGGCCCGCAAGGTCGCCCACGTCGAGCGGTTCATCGAACGGTTCCGCTACAAGGCCACCAAGTCACGCCAGGTGCAGTCGCGCATCAAGACCCTCGAGAAGCTCGAGACGATCGAGGTCCCCCAGACCGAGGAACTCAAGCTGAGCTTCGCCTTCCCCGAACCCAGGCGTTCGGCCCGGGTCGTGATCGAGATGGAGGGTGCCTCGATCGGCTACGACGGCGGGCCGCCGGTGGTGAGCGACGCATCGCTCCTCGTCGAGCGGGGCGACAAGCTCGCCCTCGTCGGGCCCAACGGTGCCGGCAAGTCGACCGTGCTCAAGGCGATCCTCGGCGACCTCACACCCACCGAAGGCACCGTCAAGATCGGCAACAACGTCGACGTCGCCTACTTCGCCCAGCACCAGGTCGACGCCCTCGACCTCGCCAAGACCGTCGAGCAGGAGTTCCGCTCGACGGTCGGCGAGCAGCCGAAGAACCGCAACTACCGCACCGTGCTCGGCTCGTTCGGCTTCCGGGGCGACGCCGTCGAACGCAAGGTCGGTGAGCTGTCGGGTGGCGAGCGGACCCGGCTCGCCCTCGCCGAGACGATGTGCAATCCGGTCAACCTGTTGATCCTCGACGAGCCGACCAACCACCTCGACCTGCCGAGCTGTGACGTGCTCGAGGACGCCCTCAGCGTCTACCCCGGCACCGTCCTGCTCGTGAGCCACGATCGGCACCTGATCCGCAATGTGGTCGACGCCCTGGTCGAGGTGCGCGATGGTCGGGTCACCCAATATCTCGACGTCGAGGAGCACGTGCTCGACCCGACCGGTTCCCGGGGCGCCTCGTCGACCGTTTCGGCGACCGTGGCCAAGCCGACGGCCGGGGCCCGCAAGAGCGACGAACGCAAGGCGACCAAGCGGGCCGAGGCCGAGCAACGCAACGCCAAGAGCCGGGCCACCCGCGACCAGCGCAAGCGGGTCGAACGGCTCGAACGTCAGGTCACACGGGCCGAGGAGGTCGTCGCCGGGCTCGAGGCCCAGCTGGCCGACCCCGAGGTCTACGGCGACGCCGACCAGATGCAGCAGCTCGTCGCCACCCACGGCATGGCCAAGCAGAAGGCCGCCGAGCTGATGGCCGAGTGGGAACAGGCCGCGTCCGAGATCATGGACTGAACGGGGCGATCCGGCCCCCCAGGATGACTGCTCAGTCGAGCAGGACGGCGTTGTTGATCAGGCCGAGGTGGCTGTAGGCCTGGGGCACGTTGCCGAGGGCTCGCCCGTGGCCCGGGTCGTACTGCTCGGTCATCGAGCCGGTGGTGCCGATGAGGCCGAGCAGCTCGGCGAACAGGGCGCTGGCCTCGTCCCGCCGGCCGACGAGGACGAGCGACTCGATCAGCCACGACGTCATCATGTTGAAGCCGCCCTCACGGCCCGGGAGGCCGTCGTCCTCGAAGTAGCGGTAGACGGTCGGCCCCTCACGCAGTTCCCGGTCGATCGCGGCGACAGTCGACACGAACCGCTCGTCGTCGGGGTCGAGCAGGCCCCACATGCCGACGGCGAGCACCGAGGCGTCGAGGTCGTCACCGTCGTAGGCGGCGGTGAAGCTGCCGCGCTCGGCGCTCCAACCGTTGGCCAGGATGTCGTCGGCGATCTCGTCGCGCAGCTCGACCCACGCTTCGGGCTCCCGGTCGAGGAACTGGTCCGCGATCGAGATGGCCCGGTCGACGGTCACCCAGCACATCGTCTTGGAGTAGACGTGGTGGCGCGGCGGCTTCCGGATCTCCCAGATGCTGTGGTCGGGTTCGGTCCAGCGACGCGACACCGCCAGGACCATCGCCTCGACCAGCCGCCAGTGTTCGGCCGACAGGGCCTCGCCCCGGTCGAGCAGGAGGTGGACCAGGTCGACGATGGGGCCGAAGATGTCGAGCTGCACCTGACCGTCGGCGGCGTTGCCGACGCGCACGGGTCGCGAGCCGCCGTAGCCGGGCAGGTCGGCGATCTCGGCCTCGGGCGGAAGGTGCCGACCGGTGACGTTGTAGAGCGGGGCGAGCCGCTCGGGGTCGGAGCGCGTCTCGAGCAGCCCGAGGACCCAGTCGAGGAAGGCCATGCCCTCGGCGTGGGAGCCGAGGCGAGCCAGCGCAGCTGCCGACAGGGCGGCGTCGCGGAGCCAGCAGTAGCGGTAGTCCCAGTTGCGGACGCCGCCGAGGTCCTCGGGGAGGCTGGTGGTGGCCGCCGACAAGATGGCGCCCGTGGGGCCGTGGCAGAGGCCCTTCAGCTGGAGGGCCGAGCGGGTGACCTGGTCGCGTTCGAGTACCGGCAGCTGGAGGCGGCCGGCCCAGTTCGACCAGAACCGCTCGGAGTCGTCGCGGCGGTCGGCTTCGGGGCGGGCGTCGGCCCGGAGCGTGCCGGTACCGGCCCGCATCTCGAGCGAGACGGAGCCGCCGCCGAGCTCGACGGTGCCGACCGCGGTCTGGTGGACGCCGTCGGACACGAGCCGCCACTCGACGTCGGGTGCCCGCAGCACGAGCAGGTCGGCGGTGCCCATCACGACCACGCCGGCGTCGCGGATCTCCATCTGGGTCGGGACGCGACCGAAGTCGATGCGCGGCGCGAACTCGATGCGGGCGGTGCCGGTGCCGTCGAGGACCCGGATCAGATCGGAGCGTCCGGCCAGGCGGCGCGATCGGCCACTCGAGATGTCGAGATAGTCGGTGCAGGTGAAGGTCTCGAACGCCGACTCCAAGACCATGGAGTTGCGGTGATACTGCTGGCGAGGTGGGGCCTCGTCGCCGACGGGGGCGACCGAGAAGTAGCCGGCCGACGGGCCGCCGAGCAGTTCGGCGAAGATGGCGGCGGAGTCGACCCGAGGGGCACACATCCAGGTGACCCGCGCGTCGGGCGACACGATCGCTGCGGTCCGCAGGTCCGACAGCATCGAGTGGTCCTCGATCGGGGCGAGGCCCGAGCCCCGGAGCCACTCGGAGCGAAGCTCGGCGACGAGGGCGAGGACCTGGGCGACGGTGTCGGTGTCCTTCACCCGGAACTTGGCGGCGGTCTGCCCCTCACCGACCTTCACGCCCACATCGGGCCCGGCGAGGGTGCGGAAGGCATCCTCGTCGGTCACATCGTCGCCGAGGAACAGCACGGCGCTGGCGCCGACCTGATGGCGGATCGTCTCGAGGGCGGTGCCCTTGTCGGTCTGGATGACCGCCATCTCGATGATGTCGTGGCCGGTGCGGGTGAAGACACCCTCCCAGCCGGCGGGGCCTCGCACCACGGCGTCACGGGCCGCGGTCTTGCGTTCGTCGTCCATGCCCCGGAGGTGGAAGGTGACGCCGGTCGGCTTCTCCTCGACGAGGGCGTCGTACTCGGCGCCGAGTTTCTTGACGGCCGCGGTGAGGGTCTCGCGCCGCGCCACGAGCTCGGGCGACAGCTGGGACGCGAACCCGAGGTCGAATTCGCCGCCGTGGGAGCCGACGAGTCGGATCTCCTCCGGGAACCGGGAGAGGGTTGCGAGGTCACGCAGACTGCGACCCGAGATGACGGCCACGTGGGTGTTGGCCAGCTCGGCCAGGGAGCGCATCGCTGCGGCCGAATCCCGGTTGGCTCGGGCCGACATCGGGTCGTCGACGAGGGGAGCGACGGTGCCGTCGTAGTCACAGGCGATGACGAGCGTGGGCATCCGGGCGACGGCGCGTAGTCGTTCTCCGAGTTCGCCCAGGCTGTCGCTCGTCATGAACTGATCTCTCCCGAAACGGCTGCGGCGGCCGACGGCGTCGAAACGCCGGTGTGAGCAACCTATCGCCATCCCGGAGCCGGGCGAACCACCCCCGACCGGTTGCCTCGCGCCACCGCCGAGGGCGCCCGGTGACCTACCGTTGAGCGGGTGACATCGCCCCTCGGAAGCGACCCGTTCGCGCCCCCACCCGCGTCCGGTTCGGCCCCTTCACCGTCGGAGCGGGAGTCGTTACCGACCGGCGTCCTGATCGGCTTGGCCGTGTTCGCGGCGTTCCTGGTGGTCGGCGGGGGCCTCTTTCTCGTCGCTTCGCAGGAAGACGACGACACCGACGAGGACGACGCTCCGACCGGCGACGCCGATGACGAGTCCGCCGAGGACCGCGAGGGCGAGGGCGAGGCCCGACCGTCGATCGAGGTGACCGAGCACATCGCGTGCCCGGAGGGGACCGAACCGCTGTTCTGCGAGCTGGTCGCGTTCGTCGAGGCCGAGCGGGGTCGCCCGTTCCAGACGTTCCCCAGCATCGAGCTCGAGGAGACCGACGCCTTCCGTGAACGCCTCCTCGACGGGTTCGAGGACGACACCGTCGACCTCGAGAATTACGGGAACCTGCTGCGGTCGCTCGGCCTGATCCCCCTCGACGCCGACATCGTCTCGGTCTACCGCGACCTGCTGGAGGTCGGCGTCGTCGGCTTCTACGACACCGAGACCGCCGAGTTGGTGGTCCGGGGCGGCGAGTTCGATCTCTACGCGCAGTCGGTCCTCGTCCACGAGTTGGTCCACGCCCACGACGACCAGTGGCTCGATCTCGATCGGCCCGAACTCGACGATGCCGAGGGCGAGGAGGCCGCCGGGTTCCTCGCGGTCATCGAGGGCAACGCCGAGCGGATCACGGCGGCGTGGACGGCGACGCTCAGCGCGGAGGACCAGGCCCTGATGGACCAGCAGAGCCTGGCGCTGTTCACGCCCGAGGACTTCGCCGTGATCGCCCGGATCCCGACATTCCTGGCCCAGGACCTCTCCTGGCCCTACACCGAGGGTCTCGAGCTGGTCGAGGCCATCGCTGCCGAAGGTGGCGAGGACGCCGTCGACGACGCCTTCGCCGACCCGCCCGAGACCAGCGAGCAAATCCTGCATCCCGAGCAGTACCTGGCCGACGAACCGGTCGATCTGCTGGCGGTGCCCGACCACCCGGGCGAGTTCGTGATCGACGGTGTCGTCGGCGAGATCTGGTTTCTGTTCTGGCTCGGCGAGGCGGAGGCCGAGGGCTGGGGGAGCGACCGTTTCGTGACCTATCGCGACGGGGGCGAGGTGTGCACCCGCGTCGACGTGGTCGCCGACAGCGACGCCGATCTCGCCGAGCTCGAGTCGGGTCTCGACCGCTGGGTCACCGGCGGTGCCGGTCGCAGCGTCGACGACCGAACCTTCGACGGCGCCGCCGGGCTCCGCATCGAGGGCTGTGTCGCCGAGTGACGCGCCGCCCTGTCACGGAGCGCATGACTGTCTCGTCGAAGGAGTATGCGCTCCTCACACGATGCTCCCGGCCAACCTCGACCCGATGATCTGCTGGTGGTCGGCGGCGGCCTCGCCGGGCTGACCGCCGCCGTCGTCGCCGCCCGCGGTGGCCTTCGGGTTCGCCTCCTCGACGGCGGCCCCGAAGTCGGCGGTCGGGCCCGCACCGACGACCTCGACGGTCTGCTGCTCAACCAGGGACCCCACGCCCTCTACCTCGACGGCGCGGCACGCCGCGAGCTGCGGGCGCTCGGCATCGACCCCGACGGCGCCGTCCCGCCCCTCGGGGGCATGGGAGTGTTCGACGGGGAGATCTCGGCGCTGCCCTTCGGGCCGGCCACGATGGTGCGCTCCCGCCTGCTGGGCAGCCGGGCCAAGTTCGGCTTCGCGCGGTTCCAGGCAGGGTTGTCACGACTCGCCGCCGACGCCGCGCCCGGCGGTTCCCGACACGTCGAGCTGGCCCACGCCACCGTCGACCAGTTCCTCGACGGCCTGACCGGTCACCGCGATCTGCGGGCGATGCTGGCCGGGGTCATCCGGCTGTCGACCTACGCCAACGCCCCCGAACGCATGTCGGCGGGCTCCGCCATCCAGCAGCTCCAGCTCGCGATGGGCGGGGTGCGCTACCTCCATCAGGGCTGGGCCGCCCTCGTGGCCGAACTCGCCGCGGCAGCCGAGGCCGCCGGCGTGGTGATCGAGTCGCGCCGACGGGTCGGGTCGGTTCGGCCGGCGTCGGGCGGCGGCTGGTCGGTCGCGATCGATGGCGACGGGCCCGAGCAGGCTCGCGCCCGGATCGCGCCCCAGGTCGTGCTGGCCGGCCTGGCCCCCGAAGCGGTCGAACGGATCGTCGACCTGCCGGCGGGGTCGTTGCGGGCGCAGGTCGGCCCGTCGGTGGAAGCGGCGTGTCTCGACCTGGAGCTGGCCGAGACGCCGTCGACCACCTTCGCCCTCGACCTCGACCACCACTTCTACCTCTCGGCCCACGCCCCGCTGGCCGAGCTGGCGCCGGCCGGTCGCAGCCTGGTGTCGGCCGCCTGGTACCGGCCGGTGGACGCCGACGAGCCGGCGAACACCGACGGTGACGGTCCGGCACGCGACCTCGAGGCGTTTGCCGTCTCGATGGGCGCCGGCCCTCCGCTGCGGCGTCGCTACCTCCACTCGATGACCGTGGCCCACGGGGTTCCCCTCGCCGAGCGTGGCGGCCTCGGCGGCCGGCCGCCCGTCGACGGCCTGGCCGTAGGGTCGCGGCTCGACGGCGCCGGCGGTCTCTGGTTGGCCGGGGATTGGGTGGGCGACGAAGGGTTCCTGGCCGATGCCGCCGTCGCCAGCGCCGTCTCGGCGGCGCGGCGAGCGGTGACGGCCGCGACCTCGCCGAGTTCTACGGTTGCGGCGTGACCGCGATCGCCGACGCCGACTTCGAGGCGGAGCGGCCGCGCCTGTTCGGGGTGGCCTATCGCATGACGGGAAGCGCCAGCGACGCCGACGACATCGTGCAGGAAGCCTGGCTCCGGGCGCAGCGAGCCGACGGCGTCGCCAACCCGGCAGCGTGGCTGACGACGGTCGTCACCCGCCTGAGCCTCGACCGGCTGCGGTCGGCCGCTCGCCGTCGGGAACGCTATGTCGGCCCGTGGCTGCCCGAGCCGATGCTCACCGCGACGGTGGCGGGCGCCGGCGCCGAGGCCGACCCGGCCGAGCGCGTCGCCCACGACGAGACGCTCACCCTGTCGTTCCTCCACGTCCTCGATCGCCTCGAGCCGGTCGAGCGGGCCGTGTTCCTCCTCCGGGAGGTCTTCGCCGTCGACTACGACGAGGTGGCCGAGGTCGTCGGTCGTTCGCCGTCGACCTGCCGCCAGATCGCGCGACGGGCCCGGGAGCGGGTCCGAGCCGACCGGCCGCGGTTCCGGACCGAGCCCGATCGGCAGGCCGAGCTGCTCGACGGGTTCCTGCTCGCACTGTTGTCGGGGGAGCCTTCTGCGCTCACCGGTCTGCTCGCCGAGGACGTCGTGCTCGTCTCCGACGGTGGGGCGACTCGTCGCGCCGCGCGCAACCCGGTCGTCGGGCCCCACCGGGTCAGCCGGTTCCTCACGGGCTTGGCCCGCAAGTACGGAGAGGGTGCCCGACTCGAGGTCGGAGAGGTCAACGCTTCGCCCGCGGTCTTCATCAGCGACGCGGCCGAGGAGGTGGCCCTGGTCGTCGCCTTCGAGTTCGACCGTGAGCTGCTGCGTCGGATCGAGATCGTGCTCGCCCCCGACAAGCTCGGCCCCCTCCGGGCCGAACTCGCGGGACGCTCGCGCTAACGCTCAGATCAGATCGGATGCCCGCGCCCTCAAATGTCGGCGCAGGGCGCGATGATGTGCTCCGCCATCTCCTGGGCCTTGCCGGCGGTGTCGCCCCACAGGGCGAAGGCGCCGAGGGTGGTTCGGTCGACGCCGAGGTCGCGCAGCTCCTGGGCCGCCCCGACGGGGTCGCTGCCGCCGAAGCCGGCGTGGGGGGCGGTGATCTCGATCGCCTCGGGGTCGCGGCCGGCGTCGGCCGCGGTCTGGCGGACGATGTCGAGCAGCTCGGCCAGGTTGGCGCCGGCATCGGCCGATCCGCCGAGCCCGACGCCGGGGAAGAAGCCGTCGCCGAGGCGGCCGGCGCGCCGGGCCGCCGCCTTGGAGTGGCCACCGACGACGATCGGGACCGAACCGCTCGGCGGCTTCGGGTTGACCGACACCTCGGAGAACGACGAGAACTCGCCGTCGTGGCTGGCGTCGTCGCCGGCCCACAGGGCGCGCATCGCGTCGACGTAGTCGTCGGTCCGTGCACCACGCTTGGCGAACGGGACGCCGAGGGCGTCGAACTCCTCCTCGAGCCAGCCGACGCCGATGCCGAGCACGAGGCGATCGTCGCTCAGGGCGGCGAGCGTCGCGGTCTCCTTGGCCAGCACCAGCGGGTTGCGCTCGGGCAGGATCAGGATGCCGGTGGCGAGCTTCACCTCGGTGGTCAGCGCGGCCATCCAGGTCAGCCACACCAGGGGATCGGGGATCGGCGAGCTCGAGTCGCCCGGCATCTTGCCGGTGGGGGAGTAGGGGTACTCCGAGTCGTACTGCTTCGGCCAGATCACGTGCTCGACCGTCCAGATCGACTCGATGCCGGCCGACTCGACGGCGGCAGCGAGTTCGCGGGCCCCGGCGGGGGTGGCGAAGGGTCCGGTGTTGGCGAAGGCGAGGCCGAATTTCATGCCGTGACTCCAGCGGAGCCACCCGGCCGCGTCAAGTCGATCGCCGGACTACCAGCCGCTGGTGCCCGGGTCGCCCTTGAACGGCCCGACGACCTCGTCGGTCACCCAGCCGCCGTAGAAGCCGCCGGCCTGAGGGCGCACCCGTTCGCCGTCGACCGTGCACGCCACGCGCCCGGGGTAGAACGACACCCGGTCGGCGAGCGCGGCGTAGGTCGACGTCGGCTCGGGATAGTCCCAGCCGATCACCTCGCCGGGAGCCGACCTCAGCGCAAAATAGCGGGCCGAGCCCTTCCACTCGCAGAACGACGTGCCGGGCGCGACCACGAGGCGTGACCGGTCGACATCGGCCCACGGGAGATAGAAGGTCGGCGGACTCGCGGTCTCGAGGATCCGCACCGCCTGGGTCGTCCGTGCGATCACCCCGGCCGCCGGGTCCGCGACCTCGACCACGCGCTGGTCCTCGACGATCGCCGGCGGCCGGGGATAGTCCCAGACCGATTCCTGGCCGTCGCCGACGGGATCGGCGAAGGGTGGCCGAGCGTCGCCGGTGTTGGTCCACGTGCGGCGGGCCGCCGACAGGCGGCGATCTTCGGGCGAGCCGGTACTCATGTCCGAACGGTAGGCCGTTCCCTCCGGGCGCCTCGGATCGAGGCTGGCGTGGGGTGGGCCGGAGCTGTCAAGGTGAGCGGCGTGAAGGTGCGCATCGGGTACGGACTGGGAACCAGGAGCGAGTCGAACGAACCGGAGCGGTTCGACGTCTTGGTCGACGCCCTCGAGTCGCATCGCTTCGACTCGCTGTGGCTGTCGGAACGGATCGGGTCGGCGTGCCCCGATCCCGTGGTCGGCATGTCGTACGCCGTCGGTCGCACGAAGCGGCTGAAGGTCGGCATGTCGGTGATGGTGCTCCCGGGACGCAACCCGGTGGTCCTGGCCAAGACGATGGCGAGCCTCGAGCGGATGTCGGGCGGGCGACTCCTGCCGGCGTTCGGCCTCGGCGTCGCCGACTCGGGCGAACACCAGGCCTTCGGCGTCGAACGGCGCGACCGGGGCGGCTGGTTCAACGAGGCCCTGCCCCTGATGCGGCGGCTGTGGAGCGAACCGTCGGTCGACCACGACGGCAAGCGATTCCAGCTCCGCGACGTGAGGGTCGAACCGAAGCCGTCGTCACCGCTCGAGGTGTGGCTCGGTGGCATCTCTCCACTCGAACTCCGCCGGGTCGGCCGCCACGGCGACGGCTGGTTGCCGTCGTTCGTCACCCCCGCCCAGGTGGCCGAGGCCCGGGTCGAGATCGAGCGGGTGGCCGACGAGCACGACCGTGAGATCGACCCCGAGCACTACGGGGCCCTGATCCCGTACCGGCTCGACGAACGTCCGCTCAACGATCGCTTCCAGGCGATCCTCGACGCCCGCAACCCCGGTGTCGCCGTCGACGACCTCGTGCCGACCAAGGCCGGGCTGCCGGCCGCCGTGCAACGCTTCGTCGACGTCGGGTTCTCGAAGTTCGTGCTGATCCCCACGAACGAGCCGGACGAGTGGGCGCCGGAGATCGAGGAGCTGGCGGCGATCGTCAAGCCGTTGGAGAACTGAGCGCCTCCGCCCACCCCGCGCCGGCTCAGGCGCAGACGTGGGCGATGAAGTCGTCGAGACCGTCCGGATCGAAGTCGGCGAGGAGGTGGCCTTCGTCGTCGGTGTGGATCGCGAGCGACGGGCAGAAGAACG
>JAWSVN010000174.1:0-6957 GCA_033851875.1 Acidimicrobiales bacterium | reverse complement strand
TCGTCGACCTCGGGCCAGGTGCCGAAGCGGTCGGTGCGGAGCGCCACGGCGTCGAAGCGGCGGCCGGGCTCCAGCAGCCCGATCGGCTCGCCCAACACCTCGGCCCCGCCGAGGGTCGCCAGCCACAGCGCGGTGGCGGCGTCGACCGCGGCGTCGGGCCGAGGCCGCTCCCCCGCCGACACGTCGATGTCGACGCCGTCGCGCAGCATCCGTGACGACGTCACGGTCGCCGCCGCGTTCTCGAGCAGCGACGCACTCGGTCCGCCGGCGATGTCGGTGCCGAGGCCGACCTTCACCCCGGCCTCGAGGGCGCGCCGCAGCGGGAACACCCCGTTGCCGAAGTAGGCGTTGGACAACGGGCAGTGGGCCACCCCGGCACCGCGATCCACCAGCAGCGCCCGATCGGCGTCGTCGAGGTGGACGCTGTGAGCGAGCACGGTGCCCGGCGCGAGGAGGCCGAAGCCGTCGAGCGCGTTGGCGTCGTGCACGCCGCAGCGGTCGATGACGTGGCCGTGTTCCCAGTCGCTCTCGGAGCAGTGGGTCTGGACGAGGGCGCCGGTGTCGGCGGCCAGCTCGCCGAGGCCGGTCAGGAGTTCGTCGGTGCAGGCCGGCACGAAGCGGGGCGTGACGATCGGCCGCACGAGGTCGCCGACGGGATCGAGGAGCCGGATCGACGCGATCGATGCCGCGCTGGCCGCCACGCCGTCGACGGCCGTGGCGTCTCGATACCACTCGGGCGTCTGCTCGGGATGGTCCATGCCGACCCGGCCGACCCACGCCCGCTGACCGTGGCGGCGACAGGCGTCGGCCAGCGCGGTCGTGGCGTCGACGTGGGTGGTGCCGTAGTAGACGGCGGTGGTCGTCCCGTTGGCCAACAACGCCGGCACGAGCGAGTCCCACACCCGGATCGCCCACGCCGTGTCGGCGAATCGAGCCTCGAGCGGGAAGGTGTAGTCGAACAGCCAGCGCTCGAGGGGCAGGTCGAGGCCGGTGCCGAGCTGGGGGAACTGCGGCGCATGCACGTGGAGGTCGACGAGGCCGGGTACGAGCACGGCGCCGCTACCAACACCGTCAACAGCGCCGATGGTCACGTCGACCTCTCCGCCACCGCCCGCCTCGATCGCCGCGATCCAGCCGTCCTCGACCGTGATGACGGCGTCGGGCACCGTCTCGAAGCGCCCCGGTTCGGGGGCCTGCACGATCGTCGCCCGCAGGGCGAACGCGCCCACGGGGTCAGCGTCCCCCGGTGGTGGTGCCCGCGGCGGACTTCTGCAGGGTTCGGGGGCCGAGGATCTTGGCCAACAGGTACTCGCCGGCCTCGACCGGCTCGTAGCGGGGCGGGTTGTCGGCCGACGTGCACGACGGCAGACACTCGATGACGCAGTCGGGGTCGGCCTCGAAGAACTGGGCGACCGAACGCCGACGAACAGGGCCGCTCTCCCCCGCCGGCGGCGGCACGACCCGATGGATGGTCGACACCCACCGGTCGTTGGTCCAGGTCGCCATCATGTCGCCGATGTTGATGATCAGGCTGCCCGGCTCGACGGGGACGTCGACCCAGCCGCCGTCGTGACGGACCTGGAGGCCGGGCACGTTGTCGGCGAGCAGGATCGTGAGGATGCCGTAGTCGGTGTGGGCGCCCATGCGGAGCTGCCCCGGCAGAGGATCGGGGCTGCCGGGGCGACGCTCGTAGTTGATGGCCCGGGTGGTGATGATCGCCCGCCGGGTGCGGTCGATGAAGAACTCCTCGTCGAGGTCGAGGCCGAGGGCGAAGCAGCGCAACAGCACATCGGCGACACCCCACGCGTTGGCTTGGTGCCGCAACCAGACCTCGCGCAGCTCGGCGGGCGCGGCGGGCCAGGTGTTCGGGGCGAAGAAGCGGCGGTGCTCGTCGTAGTAGTCGCCGGTGGCGTCCTCCCGACCGACGTTGAACGCCTCGAACAGATCGGGGGCGGCGACGTCCTCGCCGAGGGAGTAGGCCAGCGCTTCCTCGCCCTCGCCGGAGTAGCCGCGGTTGGCGGCGGGGTCGGGGTCGACGACCTGACGCTTCTCGGCCTCGGGGAGGTCGAAGAAGGCGGCGGTGACGTCGAGCATCTCGTCGAGCTGCGCTTGGGGGATGCCGTGGCCCGTCACCTGCAGGAACCCCGATGTCCGGTAGGCCTCGTCGATCTGGGCCGCCACGGCCTTCCGGGCTTCGAGGTCGCCGTCACGCAGGGGGGTGATGTCGACTGCTTCGAATGCCATCGCCAAAGTGAAGCAGATCCGGGCGGCCGGTCAGCCCGCTTCGCCGGCGAGGATCTCCGAGGCCCGTTCGATGTCGAGGGCGAGCTGGGCCTTGAGGGCGTCGAGCCCGTCGAAGCGCTGCTCGGACCGGAGCAGCTCGATGAACTGGACGGTTCCCTCCTCGCCGTAGAGGTCGCCGGAGAAGCCGATGAGGTGGGCCTCGAGCAGGGAGTGCTCGGCGTCGCGGTAGAACGTCGGCCGCTTGCCGATATTGATCGCCGCCGGATGGCGGCTCCCGTCGGGACGCAGGTACCAGGCGGCGTAGACGGCGTCGGCCGGCATCGCCATCGTCGGGTGGATGGCGACGTTGGCCGTCGGGAAGCCGATCGTGCGGCCGCGCTGGTCGCCGCCGGTGACGGGGCCCCGCAGCTCGTGGGGTCGACCGAGCATCCGGGCGGCCTGGCGGACCTCGCCGCCAGCCAGGGCCCGGCGGATCGCGGTCGAGCTGACCGCCTCGTCCTTGCCGTCGCTGCGGGGGACCAGTTCGAGGCCGTCGACCTCGAAGCCGAGCTCCTCACCGAGGGCCTGGAGCACCTCGACGTTGCCGGATCGGTTGCGGCCGAAGTGGAAGTCGTGGCCGACGACGACGGCCTTGGCGTCGAGGGCGTCGACGAGCACCGCCTGGGTGAACTCGTCGGGCGTCTCGGCCGCCCGGGCCTCGTCGAAGCGCACGACGACGGTCGTGTCGACGCCCAACGCCTCGAGGAGTTCGAGGCGCTGCTCGATGGTGGTCAGCATCAGCGGGGCGTTCTCGGGACGCACGAGCTGGGCCGGGTGGGGATCGAACGTCACGACCGCCATGCGGCAGCCGAGGGCGGCGGCCCGCTCCTGGGTGGTGCGGATCACCGACTGGTGGCCGAGGTGGACGCCGTCGTAGGCGCCGATCGTCACGGCGTGGGGGCCGGCGACGCCACGCCCGTCGAGCTGCTCGAGATCTCGGATCACGTCCACCGGCGGAAACCGTAGCGGGTCGCCGACGCGAACCGTGAGCCCGCTCAGCCCGCCAGGACCTTCACGGGACGCAGCTCGCCGTCGCGCACCTCGTAGACCGCCAACACCTCACCGGCGTCGTCGGCGATGGCGAGACGGCCCGAGCCGCCGGACGGGCCGAGCGGGCGACCGTTGCGGACCTGGGCCGCCACCTCGTCGTCGACCTGGAGGCGTGGCAGGTGGCCGAGAAGGTCGGCGGTCGGCCCGAGATCGAGGTCGTCGATCGGGCGGGCCTGGGCGAGGGTGAACGGACCGACTCGGGTGCGGCGCAGGCCTCGCAGGTGGGCCCCACCGCCGAGGGCGGTCCCGAGGTCGGCGGCGAGCGACCGGATGTAGGTGCCCGACGAACAGTCGACCTCGACCCGGTAGACGAGGGGATCGTCGGTGGCGGCCACGTCGAAGCGGTCGACCCGCACCGGACGGGCCTCGCGCTCGATCTCGACGCCCTCGCGAGCGAGCTCGTGGAGCCGCTTGCCGTCGACCTTGATGGCCGACACCATCGGCGGAACCTGTTCGATGTCGCCCACGAACGTCGCGGCGGCGGCTGCCACCTCGTCAGGGGCGAGCGACATCTCGTGGGTGGCGGTGACCTCGCCGGCGGCGTCGAGGGTCGAGGTCTCGGTGCCGAACACCACCTCGCCCTCGTAGCTCTTGTCGGTGCCGGTGACGAACTGCAGGAGCTTGGTGCCCCGGCCGACCCCGAGGACCAGCACGCCGGTGGCGTCCGGGTCGAGGGTGCCGGCGTGGCCGACCTTGCGGGTGCCGAGCGCCTTGCGCACGACGTCGACGACGTCGTGACTGGTCATGCCGGTCGGCTTGTCGATGACGACCGACCCCGACACACCGGAGTCGTCGCGACGCCGCCCCACCTACTCGTCCTCGTCTGCGGGGAGAGTGTCGCTGTCGCCGTCGTCGGCGAGCGGGCCGAGATCGGCAAGGATCGAGTCGATCCGGGCCCCCGAGCGCACGGCGGGGTCGAAGGTGAACACCGCTTCGGGCGTCTTGCGGAGGCGGGCCTGATCGGCGATCGCGCGCTGCACCGGCTTGCGGTGCTCGGCCAGGGCCTCGAGGATCCCGGCGTCGTCGTCGGGCTCGGAGCCCAGCACCGAGATGAAGATCTCGGCCACGTTGAGGTCGCTGTCGACCTCGACGCCGGTGATCGTCAGGAATCCGAGCTCGTCGTCGTCGGCGCGCTCGAAGTAGTCGCCGACGATCTCGGTCAGCAAGGCGTTGAGTCGGGCCGTGCGAGGAAAGCGCCGCGTCGGGGCCGCACCGCGGCCCTTGCGACGACCGCTCGATCGTGAACCAGCCATGACGTGCCCCCTTCCGGGACGACTCGAACAGAACTAGGAGGAGAGCTGGGAGGGGGCGAGAGCCCCCCGGATCAGGTCCGGGGGATCTCACGCTCCTCGTAGGTCTCGATGACGTCGCCTTCCTTGAGGTCCTGGAAGTCGGTGAGGCCGATGCCGCACTCGAAGCCCGAGGCGACCTCGGCGACGTCGTCCTTGAAGCGGCGCAGCGACTGGATGGCGCCCTTCCAGATGATCGTGCCGTCGCGCAGGAAGCGGACCTTGGAACCACGGGAGATCTTGCCGTTCTGCACCATGCAGCCGGCGATCGAGCCGATCCGGGGCACCTTGAAGATCTCGCGCACCTCGGCTTCGCCGGTGACGACCTCTTCGAACTCCGGTGCGAGAAGGCCGAGCATGGCGTTCTCGATGTCCTCGATCAGCTTGTAGATGATCTCGTAGTTGCGGATCTCGACCTTCTCGGCCTCCGCCAGCTCACGGGCCTTGCGGTCCGGGCGGACGTTGAAGCCGATGATCGTGGCGTTGGAGGTGGAGGCGAGCAGGACGTCGTTCTCGGTGATGCCGCCCACGCCTCGGGACACGAACGACAGCTTGACGTCGTCGCGCTCGAGCTTGCGGAGCGAGTCGGTGACGGCTTCGAGCGAACCGTTGACGTCGGCCTTGACGATGAGGTTGAGCGTCGCTGCCTCACCGGCCTGGATCTGCTGGAAGATGTCCTCGAGCTTGGCGCCACCGGAGGTGACGGCCGCATCCCGGCCGAGGCTGGCGAGCCGCTGCCAGTGCTCCCGGGTGTCGGCCACCTTCTGGGCGACCTTCTCGCTGGGAGCGGACACGAAGGCCCGACCGGCATCGGCGACGTCGCTGAGACCGAGCACCTGCACCGGGGTGGAGGGGCCGGCTTCCTTGACGTTCTCGCCCTGGTCGTTGATCAGGGCACGGACTCGACCCCACGAGGCGCCCGTGACCACCGGATCGCCCACCGAGAGGGTGCCGCGCTCGACGAGCACGGTGGCGACGGGACCACGACCGATGTCGAGGTGCGACTCGAGCACGGTGCCGGCCGAGCGACCCTCGGGCGTGGCCCGCAGGTCCTCGATCTCGGCGACGAGCACGAGCTGCTCGAGCAGCTCGTCGACGCCCTCGCCGGTCATCGCGGAGAGGGGAACATAGATCGTGTCGCCCGACCACTGCTCGGGCACGAGCTCGCGCTCGGCGAGCTGGGACATGATGCGATCCGGGTCGGCGCCCTCGCGGTCCATCTTGTTGATGGCCACGATGATCGGAACCTCGGCGGCCCGAGCGTGATCGAGGGCCTCGATCGTCTGGGGCATCACGCCGTCGTCGGCGGCGACGACCAGCACGACGATGTCGGTGGCGTCGGCACCACGAGCACGCATGGCGGTGAACGCCTCGTGACCCGGGGTGTCGAGGAAGGTGAGGACGTGGCCGTCCTTGGCCACCTGGTAGGCACCGATGTGCTGGGTGATGCCGCCGGCCTCACCCTCCACCACGTTGGCGGAACGGATGCGGTCGAGCAGCAGGGTCTTGCCGTGGTCGACGTGACCCATCACGGTGATCACCGGCGGGCGGTTGGGCCACGTCTGGTAGATCTCCTCGTCGTCCTCGTCGTCGAAGTCGAGCTCCTTGCGCAGCTCGACTTCCTGCTCCTCGCCGGGGTCGACGAGACGGATCTCCGCGCCGACGTCCTCGGCGAAGAGCTCGATCATCTCGTCGCTGAGCGACTGGGTGGCGGTGACCATCTCACCGTTGGTGAGCAGGAACCGGACGACGTCGGCGACGGTGCGGTTGAGCTTCGGGCCGAGGTCCTGGGCGGTCGACGCGCGCTCGATGACGACCGTGCCCTCGGGCACGGGTGCGTCTTCGGCCGTGTAGGTCGGCACGTCCATCGGCGTGAGTTCTTCGCGGTTGCGACGACGCCGGGTCTTGCGCCGCGGACGTCCACGGTTGGGGCCGCCACCAGGACGACCGCCGCCACCGGGACGGCCACCGGGGCCACCGCCGCCGGGACCACCGCGACCGGGGAACCCACCGCCGCCACCGGGGCCACCGCCACCGGGGCCGCGGTACCCACCGCCGCCACCGCCACCGGGACGACCGCCGCCACCGCCCGACGGGCGCGGGCGACCACCGCCGGGAGGCGGCGGAATCGGCTTGCCCGACTTGGTGCGGGGCGGGCCAGGGGGAGGCGGGATCGGCTTGCCGGTCGGCGTGCGCGGCGGGCCTGCAGGCTGCGCTGGCGCGCCGGCGGGCGGCTTCGGGGCCCCACCGGACTTCTCATCGGCCGGAGCGTCGGCGGCCGCGGGCTTCTCGGCGGCCGGAACCTCGACCGCAGGAGCCTCGGCCGGAGCGGCCG
>JAWSVN010000017.1:0-62410 GCA_033851875.1 Acidimicrobiales bacterium | reverse complement strand
ATGGGCTGGGGCGACGATCACGATCGGGCCGAGCGTGTGGCCGCCACCGTCGTCGGCGACGGCCTGGCGGTCGTCGAGCGGGGGACGTATCGGCTGCCGTGACCGGTAGGGTCCCGCCGGTGGAGGACACACGAGCGCGGGTGATCGCAGCGGCACGAGCGGCGTTCGCCGCCCACGGCTACGGCGGCGCCGGGCTGCGTGGCATCGCCGCCGACGCCGGCCTGAGCGCCATGGCGCTCTACACCTACGCCCCCTCCAAGGCCGCCCTCTACGAGCTCGTCTACCGGGAGGGCATCGCCACCATCTACGGGGAGTTCGCCGAGGTCGTCGCCGATCGGTCGTCGCTCGACGACGAGATCGACGCCCTGTTCGCGAAGGGCGGCGAACTGCTGCAGCGCGATCCGGACCTCCTGCGGTTCTCGATCCGGGTGGTCCTCGACCGCGATCATCCCGAGCTCGCCGACCTCGAGCTGATCACCGAGCCCTACCAGGACTTCTTCCACGACCTGGTCGAGCGCAACGTCGCTCGGGGCGACGTGGCGCCAGAGCAGTCGGCCGACCTCGTCCGGGCGATCACGATGCAGCTCTGGGGTCTCACCGCGATGGCGGCGGTCGACCCAGCCCACATCGAACCGGCCGTGCACGCCGCCACCGCCGCCCTCGAAGGCCACCTCGCCCGCTGACACGGGCAGGAGGGGCTCGTTCAGGGCCGCCTCGTCCAGGGCCGCTTCGTTCAGGGCAGTTGCGGCGGGTCGTTGGTGACGCGGGGGAGTCGGCGAAGCTTGTAAACGAAGGTGACCAGGGCCGTCCAGAGGCGATCGCAGTCGACGACGAGCCTCGGGCTGACGGCGCTCACGAGGCACCCCCGGGGACGAGCCGCAGATGGGTGCGTCCCTCCAGCGCGACGGTTGCGGTGGCCCGACCCAGATCGTCGGCCAGCACGACCGTACTCCCAGCGGCCTCGCTGCCCGTGACGGTGCTGTCGGCGAGCCGGTAGCCCTCGCCCGGGCGGAGCGACCCGAAGCCGATCTCGACCGTGAGGGTGTCGGCGTGCCACGGCTCGACGACCAGGTCGAGCGACTCGCCGTCGTCGGATCGGGCGAGCACGACGATCACGTCGTCCCACGGCAGCGACGCCACGATCGGCCCCTGGGGCGGCTGGTAGCCCCGGACGTTGAGGTCGGCCGTCGAGTGCGGGGTCGACCACCGCACCAGCATGTGGCCGGCCAGCCCCGAGGCACCGGCCTTCAACGGCCGTTCGGGCCACCGCTCGTCGGTGCCGCACTGGCGAGCCGCGGCGCCGAGGGCGGCCTCGGCCAACGCCGCGTGGCCGGTGGCTCGGGCCCCGGCGACGATGCCGGTCCACCCCGGCAGCGCGCTGGAACGGGTCCGGTGCCGCTCGGGCGTCTCGGGCAGTTCCATCTCGAGCCGACCGTCGTCGTCGAGCTCGGCGGCGAGCGCCGCCATCTTCGCCGGCGCGTTGCGCAGTTCGAGGGCCCGGGCCCTGGCCGCGTGGTCGGGCAAGATGTCGGCGAACCGGTTGGTGCCGTTGGCGAAGTAGTGGCCACCGGGCACCTCGCCGGTGTCCCACGACAGCCCGAGGTGATTGGACCGGATGTGGGCATAGGAGCCGTCGGGGGTGAGGTACTCGTCGTCGAGGGTCTGCTCCCAACGCGGGGCGACCTCCCGCCAGCGGTCCGAGCCGTGGAGGGTCTCGTGCCCCCGCAACGACTGGGCGCCCATGATGTTGCACACCGTGAACGACCAGCCCGGTTCGCACGGGAAGAAGCCGAGTCGGCTGCGGTCGTAGTTGTCCTTGATCGCGTCGACCAGGGTGTGGTGGTCGTACGCGAAGGTGCGGCCGTCGCTCCAGGTGAAGGTGAGCGACCCCGGCTGGTCGTAGCGGTCCGAGCCGGTGACGGCCTCGTACATGTTGATCACGTCGCCGAGGAAGGCGGAGAACATGATGTTGTCGCGCACGATCGGGTCGGGGTTGGCGTCGAAGTTGCCGAGCAGGTTGAGGGTGCGCCAGTAGCGCCACACCCGCAGGTCGGTGTGCTTGTCGATCAGCTTCGACAGCGCCTGCTCCACCTGGTGGGGCGCGTTGGGCACGTAGTTGGCGGCGAACACGCTCAGCGCCCAGGAGAAGGTGTTGAGCTGGTAGCGGAGCTGGGTGCCGCCGTGGAACTGCTCGCCCCAGTCGAGGCCCTTGAGGCCGTCGTCGGGTTGGAAGGCGAGGTCGTAGCACCAGCGCACCAGCTCGGCGTCCATGTCGTCGGGGAGGCGGGCGTCGCGCACCTTCTCCGGCACCGACCCCTCGGCCAGGTAGGCGTTGAGCTCGGGAATCTTGGCCTTCTTGGCCTGGTAGCGGCGCTCGAAGCGCCACACCATGCGGGCGACGGTGGCGACGGCGGCCGCGTAGGCGACCGGGATCGCCCAACCCCAATGCGTGCCGTCGTCGACCCAGAGACGGGGCCCGTCGGCCAGGGCCGCAGCGACGGCGGCCGAGCCGAACCACGCGATCGGGATGGCGGCGTGGGCGCTGAGTCCCCACCACAACACCAGGGCGACGACCATCAGCACCAGGGTCGCCGCGAAGGCGAGCGGGGCCGCGTCGTACAGCAGCCCGGCGCCCGGGAACACCAGGCCGAGGCCCGCGGCCGTGGCCGTGTGGCCGTCGACGGCGAACACCAGCACGGCGCCGACGAGCTGGATCAGCGCCACCAGGGCGACGAGCCGCCCGAGCAGGATCCGGCTGGTCGGGCCGAGCCGAGGCGGGTCGGTCCGTAGCAGCAGCGGCTCGCCGTCGTCGACGACGGCGGGGGAGGGGTCGGTGACGGTCATGAGCGGACGCTCCCTTGCCGGGACGAGTGTGGTGCGCGATACGGAATTGGTTGGCGATGCAGCGTGACCTGGGGTCGGCCGGTGAGGCGGTGGTAGGCCCTGACGAGGCGGACCCACACCTGGGCGCAGTCGAGGAACATCGAGATCATGGCGAACCGTCCAGGTTGACCGGCTGCAGGCGGAGCCCGACCGCCTCGCCCAGGACGACGGCGGCCGCCGCCACGCCGTTGGCATCGGCCTGGACGGCCACCTCGCCACGGGAGGCGCCACCGCCGAGCCGATAACGGGCCCCCGGTTCGAGGTTGGTGAACTCGACGGTGAGCTCGTCGCTCGGGTCACCCTCGACGGCTCGTAGCGACAGATCGAGGGTGACGCCGTCGGTCGAGCGGGCGACCGTCACCATCGCCTGGGGCCAGGGCACCGGCCCGACGATCGGGCCCTCGGGGGCCACGTAACCTCGCAGGTTGAGCGACGCCGTGTTGTGGGGTCCGGCCCAGCGGTTGATCAGGTGGCCGGCCATCGTCTGCACGCCGGCAGCGACCGGGCGCTCGGGCCACCGTTCACCGGTGGCGCACTGGCGGTCACCGGCCCTCAGGCAGGCGTCGAGCAGCTCGGCGTCGCCCATCAGGCGGGCGGCGCCGGCCAGCTTGGTCCACGCTCCGAGCGCAGTGCGCCGGACCCGGTTGCGTTCGTGGTCCTCGGGCAGCTCGAGGTCGAGGTGGGGGCGACCGTCGTCGTCGTGGGTCAGCGAGGCCCGCAGCCCGGCCAGCTTCTCGTCGAGACCGCGGCTGGCGATCGCCCGCCCTCGATCGGCGAGGTCGGGGGCGACGTCGACGAAGCCGTTGGAACCCGTCATCAGGTACTCGCCGCCGGGGGTCTCGCCGGTGTCCCAGCTCAACCCGGTTCGGGTGCAACGGATGTTGGCGTAATTGCCATCGGGCAGCAGGTATTCGTCGTCGAGGGTGTCGCGCCAGCGCTGCTGGTACTCCGACCACAACGGCCGCCCGTGGAGCACCTCGTAGCCCAACAGCGACTGGGCCCCGATCGTGTTGCAGGCGGCGAACGCCCAGCCCGGCTCGCACGGGAAGAAGCCGCTCTCGCTCTCGTCGAAGTTGCGGCGAACGGCGTCCATCCAGGTGTGGTGGTCGTAGGAGAAGGTGCGACCGTCGTGCCACACGAAGGTGAGCGAGCCCGGTTCGTCGAAGTGGGTCGAGCCGGTCACGGCCTCGTAGAGGTTGATCTGGTCGCCGGTGAACCCGGAGAACATGATGTTGTCGCGCACCAGGGGATCGGGGTCACCGTTGAAGTTGCCGAGCAGGTTGAGGGTGCGCCAGTAGCTCCAGACCCGCAGGTCGGTCTGCTTGAGCACGAGGTTGCGCAGCACCCGCTCGATCTCGGTCGGGGCGTTGGGCAGGGCGTTGGCGGCGTACTGCGAGAGGGCCCAACCGAGGTAGTTGAGCTGGTAGCGGACGCAGGTGCCGCCGTGGAACTGTTCGCCCCACTCGAAGCCGTCGAACTGGTCGATCGGCTGCAGGGCCAGCTCATAGCACCACCGCTGGAGCTCGGCGTCCATGTCGTCGGGGGCGCGGAATTCGCGCACCGGTTCGGGCGGCCGGGCCGTGGTGAGGAAGGCGTTGAGGGCCGGCACCTTGGCTCGCTTGGCCCGGTAGCGCCGCTCGAACGAACCGACGGTGGCGCCGATGGCGACGACGGCCAGCACCGGGGCGACGATCCGGGCCCAGCCCCACGTCGCGTCGGCGTCGGTCCACCATCGGGGTCCACCGGCCAACGCTGCCGAGACCGCCGCGCTGGTCAGCCAGCTGAGGGGGAGCGCCCACACCGCGCTGATCGCCCACCACAACACGATCGAGATCGCACACGCCACCAGCGTGAGGGCGAACAGTTCGGGCATCGTGGCGAACAGGAAGCCGGCCCCCGGAAAGATCAGCGACAGCCCGGCGGCGGTCGCTCGATCGCCGCCGACCACCAAGGTCAGCAGGAGGCCGACGATCTCGATCGCCGCGACCGTGAGGGCGGTGCGACGCACGAGCCGTCGGGTGACGGGGCCCATGCGTGGCGGGGCCTCGGAGAGCAGGGGCAGGCCGGTCTGACCGATGGGAGTCGTGGCCGGTCGGGGTTCATGGAGGGCGGTCATGCGGCTGGCTCTCTGTTCATTCGGGTGGCGAGCTGGTCGAGGGCGAAGGCGAGGGGGTCGTGGCCAACGGTGGGTCGTCCGACGATGCGGCGGGCTTCGGCGTCGTCGACGTGGCGGAGCCACAGCCGACCCGCGGCGATGAGACGCTCGTCGTCGGCGATGGCCGTGCCTCGGGCCGCGGCGCCGAGGACCGGACGGCGCAGCGCAGCCCAGTCGTCGTCGCCGATCCAGCCGGCGTCTCGGGCGAGGGCGGTCGCGGTCGCGTGCTCCCACGGTTCGGACCGGCCACCCGAGACGCCGAGCGGCGTCCAGTACCAAGCCGGGCGACGGCCGCCGGGGCGGCCGATCCTCGCGTGACCGCCTGCGAAGTGGGAGCCGAGGGAGCGGCGCGCCAGGTGGTCGGGGTCGCCGGTCACCCGGGCGAACAGCACGAGGTCGATCAGGCGCACCCAGGTCGGCTCGCTGGGCGGTGCGCCGACGCCGGATCGAGCGGCGTCGTCGCAAGCCGCTCGTCGAGCAGCTGCCGTCGACACGTGCCACGCCGCCAGGGCGGTCCGGGCCGCGGCGTGATCGACCCGCAGCGGGTCGCCGCCCCATCGCCCGCGGCACCACCAACCGATCCGACGCGCCCGCTGGGTGACGGCGGGACTGGTGATGGCGTCACGCCACGCCAGCTCATCCGGCGCCGGCTCGTGGTCGGTGCCGAGACCGAGCGCCCGGATCGTGGCGGCTCGGCACCGGTCGACGGTCGACAGCGCTTCGAGGCGGGCGGCCAGGTCGTCGTCGGCGGTCGCCCGTCGGCGACGCTCGGCCCACCACCGCAACGGCGGGAGGCGTCGCGCCACCATGCGTACCCACCCCAGCCAGGCGACGACGAGCACCACGAGGGGGAATTCGTGGGCCGCCGACGTCGGGCCGGGTTGGGCGATCTCTTGCGAGATCGCGCCGCCGTGTTGTGCAGGGGGCACCACACCCGAGAGCACCACGGCAGCGATCATGACGGCGACCAGGCCGACGTCGAAGCCCCACACCATCCAGGCGCCCACAGCAGCGACGGCGAGGGCCGTCAGCGTGGCGCCGAGGAGTGGGGCCTCGCCGTAGAGTCCGGCGCCCGGCACGAGCAGGCTCCGGACCATGTGGTCACCGCGATGGCCGCCGAAGACGGCCAGGCCGAGTGGGACCGCGACGGCGAGCGCCAGCGCCGCGAGACGCCGACGGTCGAGCATCGAGGGCACCCGGGAGGTGTTCACTCCACGAGGTCGAGGGCGTCGAGATCGAGGGCGTGCCGGCCGTGCCGCTGCGCCATCGCGGTCAGCATGTCGTCGCCCCGTTCGGTGCGCTCGGCCAGCATGGTGGCGATCACCGTCATCGCCACGCCCCAGAGGCTGCCATGGCGGTAGTCACGCCACGCCGCCTCGGCGTCGTAGGCGACACCGCGAGCCACGAGCTGGCGCCGGTACTCCTCGACCAGATCTGCCTCGGCGAAGGCTCGACGCTCGGGTTCGAACGAGCCGCCGATCAGGTAGGCGACGTCGTTCATGGCCAGCCCGTAGTTCGCCGTCTGCCAGTCGACGACCACCAGGGGTGGAGCGTCGGGGGTGTCGCCGAAGAGGAGGTTGTCGGGCCGGTAGTCCATGTGGACGATCGTCCGGGCGGTGTCGGTCCCGAGCGCCCACTGGCCGACCTTGTCGGCGAGGGCCTGCACCAGGGCGACGACGTCGTCGTCGAGGCGGTCGCCGAGCCGCTCGAGGAAGCCGGGCATCGTGGCGGCGTAGATCATCGTGACGGCGGCGATCTGCTCTTCGGGCGGGGCGTCGGTGCCGAGCAGTTCGGGGATCGACTCGTCGCCCCAGCGCGGGGCGTGGAGGGCGACCGCCTGCTCGAGGGCGAGGGCGGCGTCGTCGACCGACAACCCGGCGATCTGGTCGCCCTGCAGCGAGTCGGAGAGGTCCTCCATCAACAGGACGAAGTCGGGCGCCGACTCGTCGTAGCGGGCGGCCCAGATCCGAGGGGTGCGGATGTCGACCGTGTGGTCGATCAGGCCGTAGTAGGCGAACTCACGGGCGTAGGTGCCATTGGTGAACGCAGCGACTCGGGCCTCGGGGTCGGCCGACGGGAACTTGGCCACCACCGACGCGGGGCGGTCGGTCGGGTCGTCCCAGGTGAGGTCGAAGCGGGCGTTGCGGCCGGTCTGGCCGGTTCCGATCTCGCCCCGGAACCGGACGTCGGTCACCGTGCCGGTGCCGGCTCCCGCCGCGCCGAGCGCGTTGGTCATCCAGGCTTCGTCGATCGCCTCGGGCGTGCCGCGCACGTCGAGTTCCATCGGTCCCCATTCCCCGGCCGCAGCCGTATGCCAGAGCGGCCCCCTCGACCGCTCCGGCATACTTTACGGGTGTATAGGTGACCTCGCCAGTCGAGCCGATCGCGTTTTGTTGGGGGGACCGCGTTCAGCTCGTGAGTGCAGCGATCAGCTCCTCGACGGCAGCGTCGGCGATCGCGGCCATCTCGTCGTCGGTGCGATCCTGGATCGGATGCTCGACGAAGACGCGTCGGGGTTGGAATCCCAACGCGTCACCCTGGAGTCGGGCCGCGTCGACGAAGACGGCGCTGGCCACGAAGACCCCGGGGAGACCTCGACGCTCGAGGTCGGCGATGTCGTGCACACTGCACGACGTGCAGCTGCCTCAATCGGCGAGCGCCTCGATCACCGCGTCGCACTGGGTGGCGATCTCGTGGCGCAGGTCGACGGGCGCCGGCTTGGCGAACGTCGGCTTGGCGTAGCGCTGCACCGTCGCCCCCTCGGCCTCGAGCCGCGCCTGGAGCTGGTCGAGGAAGCGATCGCCGCGCGGCTTGGTGATGTCGAGCAGGCCGATCGTCGTGCCGCCGAGCGAGGCGAGGCGTGGGGCCTCGCTCACATCGGCAGCGCCTCGGCCGCCGGTTGGATCGAGCACGATCCTCGGTGGGATGGTGGTCATCGTGTGGTCCCCTCGTGTGCGCCCGCGTCGTGCATCGACGCGGGGCGTGCGATCTCGATCGTGACAGGTTCGGACCCCTTGGCGCCACCGACCCAGCCGGTGAGCACCGAGGAGAACAGTCCGGCCGGTCCGCCGGCCGACGCGATCAACAGCCCGCCGGGTCGGAACTTGGGCAGGGTGTTGCCCTCGGCGAGGGCGGCCGGCACGCCTTCGGCGATGCCGTCGCCGGCACCGTCGGGGTCGCGGGCGAGGGCGTCGCCGTCGATCATCAGCAGCGGCTCGAGCTCGGCCCGCAGGCGAGCCCGGTCCCAGCCGGCCTCGGCGAAGATGGCGGCGTGCTCGGGCGAGACGACCAACATGGCGTCCATGCCGATCACCAGCTTCGGGTGATGCACGTTGCGCAACACGGCGGCGAACGAGCGCACCAGCGACTCGGGGGTGCGCGACAACTGGTCGACGACCGGTGTGGGCCCCTGTCCGGCGAACAGGGTCACCGTGTCGGTCCCCGCGTCGAACCCGGCCTCGGTGGCCAGGGTGCCGAGGGGGCCGTCGGGCGTCTCGGTGAAGCAGAAGCTGAGCTTGCCGGGGGAGCCCTGGCACGCCATGTCGATCTCGCCCGGACGGCCGCCACCGAGGTTGCGGACCACGAGCTGCAGGGCCCGGCCGATCGTCATGTTGGCCCGGTTGCCCTGGCCGAACACGTTGCCGTCGGCGTTCATGCCGATGCGGCGAGCGACCGGGCCGTTGACGACGAGGATCGGGCCCGAGAAGAACGTGGTGGCGAGCAGCCCGTGCATGTTGAACTCGACGCTGCACGCCCCCTCGATCGCGGCGAGCACCACGTCGAAGTACTCGGGGCGGCACCCGGCCATCACGGCGTTGATGGCGATCTGCTCGACGGTCGCCTCGACCAGGTCGGGTGGGATGACAGCGACGGTCTCGTCGGGAGCCCGGTCGGTGCCCTCGAGCATGCGCAACACCCGGGCCTCGGTCGGCGGGACGACCGGCAGGCCATCGGTCCAGCCCCGGTCGAAGGCGGCCTCCATCTCGTCCTCGAGCTGGGCCAGCTCCACCCGTCGGCTCCGCAACGTCGAACCGCCGAAGCGCACCGCCAAATCGTCGGCCAGGGTCGGGTCGACCGAGAGGGATCCGCAGCCAGGCCGCTGATCGGGCAGGTCGGGGCCGAGCCCGTCGACCCCGGTGAGGGCCTGCCAGGCGTCGCGGTGCCAGCCGACGGTGCGGTCGACCTCGGCACCACCCTCGACGCGGATCAGGGTCGGCACGGTCTCGATGTCGTGGTGCCACGACACCGCGAGGTCGGTGTCGTCGACGACGTCGGCGGCCGCCTCGGGGAAGGCCGGGTCGTCCTGGCTGTAGACCACGACCCCCGCTCGACGCTGCAGGTCGCCGAGAACCGGTCCGACGAGTTCGCAGGTGGCGCAGTCGCGTTTGACCACCGCCACCAGGCCGTCGGGCAGGGTCGGTGCGTCGGTCGTCGTGGTCCCCATGGGTGAGACACTATTCACATCCCCTTTCGGCGGGGAAATGGCGTGGACTACCGTTTTCCATCGGCCTGTTCCGGGTCGTTGTCGGAAGGGGACCGCCGCCAATGGAGTTGCTTGCCTCATGATGGAGATCGAGTTCTTCGGGGTGCGCGGGTCGACGCCGTGCTCGTGCTCGAACACGATGGGCCATGGCGGCAACACCTCGTGCGTGATGGTGAGGATCGGCGACGAGCCCCCGATCATCTGCGACCTCGGCACCGGCGCCCGCTACTACGGCAACCGCCTCCTCGACGGCCCGCCCGGTGCCTTCCGGGGCACGGCGCTCGTGACCCACCTCCACTGGGACCACGTGCAGGGACTGCCGTTCTTCGTGCCGCTGCTGCGCGACGGCGCCCACCTGCAGTTCGTCGGCCCCGAGCAGGAGAACGGGCAGACCCTCGAGGCCGAGGTCTGCTCGTTCGTGCGACCGCCGCTGTTCCCGATCGAGCTCCAGGTGCTGCCGGGCCAGATCGACTTCGTCGAGACCAGCCACGACCGCTTCGACGTCGGATCGGCGTCGGTGCTGGCGCGGGCGATTCCGCACGTCGGACCGACCAACGGCTATCGGATCGACGCCGCCGGTGCCTCGATGGCCTACCTGCCCGACCACCAGCAGCCGATGGACGGCTCGATGTCGATCAGCGACGGCGTCCGCGAGCTGTGCGACGGCGTCGACGTGTTGATCCACGACGCCCAGTACGACGCCGAGGAGTTCGCCTCGAAGCTCGACTGGGGGCACTCGACCGCCGAGTACGCGGTCGAGGTCGCGCGGCAGTGCGGGGTCCGCCACCTGGTGCTGTTCCACCACGACCCGATGCACGACGACGACTGGATCAAGGACGCCACCGAGCGCGCCGAGGTCCGCGCCGCCGGCAGCTTCCAGGTCAGCGCCGCCTTCGAGGGCTTGACCCTCCGACTCGGTCGCTGAGGGCGACCTCAGCCGGCCGCGAGCAGCGCGCCGTTCTCCACGTCGTAGACGAACCCCGAAATGGCGTCGGTGTGGGGCAGGAACGGGCTGTTGCGGAGGAGCTCCATCGACAGCCGGACGTCCTCGAATGGATCGTCGAAGGCGTAGACCCGCCAGGTCGGACGATTGCCGGTCTCGCGCTCGAGTTCGTTGAGGAACGCCGTCTCGTCGATGCCCTGCACGCCGCACTGGGTGTGGTGGATCAGGACGATCTCGCGCGTGCCGAGGCTGCGCTGGGAGAGGCACAGGGAGCGGATCACCTCGTTGGAGATCACGCCGCCGGCGTTGCGGATCAGGTGGGCCTCACCGTTCTCGAGGCCGAGCATGCGATAGGGGTTGATCCGGGCGTCCATGCAGGTGACGATCGCGACCCGGGTCGAGGGCTCCTTGCCGAGCCCACCCTCGTCGAACTCGGCCTGGTAGGCCAGGTTGGCGTCGCGCATCGCACGCGCCTTCTCTCCGTTCGGCATGACAGTTCCTCCTGGTCCAAACGCCGTTCCGCAACCCTAGAGCGGCGGCGCGGTCACGACGCGATCGCGGCGTAGACGAGGTTGCGGAACACCCGCTCGGGCTGCTCGATCCCGGTCATGTATTGCGTCATCAGCACGCCGACGAGCTGCTCGGCGGGGTCGACCCAGAAGTAGGTCTTGGCCGCGCCGGCCCAGCCGAACTCGCCGACCGATCCCGGGCCGGCGTTCTGGGCGACGTCGACCATCACCCGCGAGCCGAGGCCGAATCCGAACCCGGGGGCCTCGCGGCCGATGATCTCGTAGGGCAGCATCGAGTCGGGCAGGGCGTTGGCGTGCATGAGCTCGAGGGTCTTGGGGCCGATCACCCGGGCCCCGTCCAGCTCACCGCCGTTGGCCAACATGCGGGCGAACCGCAGGTAGTCGGCGCCGGTGGAGAACAGGCCGACCCCGCCCCGCTGGAACGTCTCGGGCGTGTCGACCGGGTAGGTGGCGTCGACGTCGATGCGCTCGTTGAACCCGGCCAGCGCCGCCTCGAGCAACTTGCCCCCGTGGTAGCCCTCGCCGATCAGATCGGGCAGACCGTACATGGCGGCGAGGCGGCCACGGTCGGCCTCGGCGACACCGAAGCCGGTGTCGGGCATGGCGAGGGGCTCGAAGAAGCGCTCGGCGAGGAAGTCGCCGAGCGGCTGGTCGGCCAGCAGTTCGACGAGCCGGCCGGCCACGTCGATGCCCACGCTGTAGTGCCAGCGTTCGCCCGGTTGGAAGGCGAGGGGCTGGGCGGCGATGGCGTCGACGCAGTCGGCCAGGGAGCGGCCGGCGTCGTTCATGATCCGGGCATCGCGATAGTGCTGGGCCGCCGGGTTGTCGACGTGGAAGTCGTAGGTCAGGCCGCTGGTGTGCATCAGCAGGTCGCGCACCGTCATCGGCCGGGCCTGAGGGGTCAGCGACCCGTCGGCGCCGAGCACCTCGCACGCCCCGAACGCCGGCAGGTACTTGGCCACCGGATCCTCGAGCAGGAACCTGCCCTCCTCGAACAGGACCATCAGCGCGGTCGAGACCACCGGCTTGGTCATCGAGTAGATCCGGAAGATCGTGTCGGCGGCCATCGCCGCGCCCGCCTCGGCGTCGCGATGACCGACCGACGCGGCGTGTACCAACTCGCCCCGCCGCGAGACCAGGGTGTGGATCCCCCGGATCCCCTTGGTGTCGACGAAGTCCTGCATCACCGGCTCGATTCGGTCGAGCCGCTCGCTCCGCATCCCCACGGTCTCGGCGCTTCCCATGTCGTCCCCCTGTCGCCCGGTGTCGGTGTCGCTCGCCACTATGGTCGACGCCATGAGCGAGCTGCCAGCCATCGATCCCGCCGAATTCCGCCGAGTGCTCGGCCACTTCCCGACCGGGGTCACCGTGGTCACCGCCAACGGCTCGGAGGGTCCGGTCGGGGTCGCCATCGGCTCGTTCGCTTCGATCTCCCTCGATCCGCCCCTCGTCGGCTTCTTCCTCGGCAACACCAGTGGCTCGCTCCAGGGAATCAAGAGCGCCGGGCACTTCTGCGTCAACGTCCTCTGCGACGATCAGTTGGACCTGTGCGGCACGATGGCCTCGAAGGCCGACGACAAGTTCTCCGGCGTGGCCTGGACCCCGGCCCACGGCTCGGGCGCCCCGGTGCTGCCCGATGTCCACGCCGTGATCGACTGCACCCTCGACCAGATGGTCGAGCTGGGCGACCATCACCTGGTCGTCGGCCGGGTGCTCCACCTCGACACCGTGAACGACCACGAGCCGATGATCTTCCACAAGGGCCGCTACGGCACCTTCGGCACCACCGCCTGAGCGACCCTGCCGTCATCGGTGGGCGGGCTCGCCCATCAACTCACCACCCTCGGTGGGTAAACGCCCCCAATGGCTCAAGTTGGTGTCGAAGCTGACCACGGACTGTGGTCAACTGGCTCTCGCATGAGTGACCTTCGCATGAGCCGAGCCACCGCCACCTCGACCCCCGCCCCATCGGTCGCCGCCGTCGGCGGGATCGCCACGTCGACCTCGGGTGGCACGTCCGTCGACGCCGACCCGTTCTGGGGGTTCGTGGCGCTGTTGTCGCTCGCGGCGCTCGGCCTCTACGCCCCCAGTGGTCTTCTGTTCCTCGGCTTCATCGGGCTGATCATCCTCGTCCACGAGGGCGGCCACTTCGTCGCCGCCCGCCGAGCCGGCATGGAGCCCAGCGAGTTCTTCTGGGGTTTCGGCCCCGAGATCGTGGCCGTCGAGCGCAACGGCTGCCGCTACGGGATCAAAGCCCTCTTCCTCGGCGGCTACGTGAAGCTGTGGGGCATGACCCCGAGCTCGGTCCTGCCCGCCGGCGTCAGCGAATCGGGCACGTATCGGGCGGCCAGCCACTGGGGAAGGCTCTCCACGATCCTCGCCGGCCCCGCCGTCAACCTCGTCACCGGCGCCGCCGCCTTCGCGGTCGCTCGGTCGATGGCCGGTCAGGACGCCTGGTCCTCGTTCCTCGGCGGCTGGGACGACACCTGGTTCGTCATCACCGCCACCTGTGATGCTCTGTGGACCTGGGTGTCGCAGATCACCGGCTACCTCGGCTTCCTCGTCGACCCGTCGACCGAGGCCCCGGTCCGCTTCATGTCGCCGGTGTCGCAGGCCACCGTCACCAGTGAGGCTGTCGCCGCCGGGTGGGCCCGCTCGCTCCAGTGGTTCGGCATTCTGAGCGTCGCCATCGGCGCCCTCAACCTGGTGCCCCTGCCCCCGCTCGACGGTTCGCATGCGATGGTCGCCGTGTCGGAGAAGGTGGCCCAGTGGGTGCGCCGTGATCGTAGCCTGCGCTTCGACGTGCGGCGGCTGGAGCCGGTGGCGTACGTGACGATCGGTGCCCTCGTGGTGCTGTCGCTCACCGCCCTCGTGATGGACATTCGCGACGTCATCTGAGAATCTCGCGACGTGCCCATCTACGCCCTCGGTGACCGCGAACCCACGATCGACTCCAGCGCCTTCGTCCACCCGGAGGCGGTGATCATCGGCGACGTCCGCATCGGTGCGGAAGCGTCGATCTGGCCGTGCGCCGTGCTGCGCGGTGACGAGGGCTACATCAGCATCGGGGCCCGCACCTCGATCCAAGACGGCTCGGTGCTCCACACCACCCCGCAGTGGCCGACGATCGTCGGCGACGACTGCGTGGTCGGCCATATCGTGCACCTCGAGGGCTGCACGATCGAGAGCGGCTCGCTGGTCGGCAACGGCTCGGTGGTGCTCCATCGGGCGATCGTGCGATCCGGTGCTCTCGTAGGATCCAACGCCGTGGTCACCAACGACACCGAGGTGCCGGCCGGGGCGATGGCGCTCGGCATCCCGGCAAAGATCCGTCCCGACTCGGTCATGCCGGAGATGATCGAGCTCGCCGTGGCCTCCTATCTCCAGCGGGCTCGGACCTACCCGACCGAGCTGCGGCGGATCGACTGAGGCGAATCGGTTGCAGTGACTCGCTCCAGGTGGTCGCCCGCCCGCCGGGTGCTGCGCAATTCCTCCTACGGCGATAGTGTTAATTCGTCGGTCGGCGGGTGCCGCCCGACGATGCCCCGGATGCGCCAGGAGGTCACCCCGTGACGGTCACTCCCGATTCCCTCGATCTCGGTCGCTACAAGCTCGGCTGGAGCGACGAAGAGGACTACGTCTACAAGCCCAAGAAGGGGCTGAACGAGGAGATCATCCGCGAGATGTCGTGGATGAAGGGCGAACCCGACTGGATGATCGACTTCCGGTTGAAGTCGTACCGCAACTTCACCAAGCGGCCGATGCCCGACTGGGGCGGCGACATGTCGGAGATCTACTTCGACGACATCTTCTACTACATCAAGCCGACCGAGGGTCAGGTCGACTCCTGGGACGACCTCCCGGACGCGATCAAGGACACCTACGAGAAGCTGGGCATTCCCGAGGCCGAGCGCAAGTACCTGGCCGGCGTCACCGCGCAGTACGAGTCCGAGGTGGTCTTCCACCGCAACCGTGAGGACCTCGAGCGTCAGGGCGTCCTGTTCACCGACATGGACACCGCCCTGCGGGAGTACCCCGAGATCGTCAAGCCGTACTTCGGCAAGATCATCCCGCCCAACGACAACAAGTTCTCCGCCCTCAACACCTCGGTGTGGTCGGGCGGCTCGTTCATCTACGTGCCGCCGGGTGTCGAAGTCGAGATGCCGCTCCAGGCCTACTTCCGCATCAACGCGGAGAACATGGGCCAGTTCGAGCGCACCCTGATCATCGCGGACGAGGGCTCGAAGGTGCACTACATCGAGGGCTGCTCGGCCCCCGTCTACACCTCCGACTCGCTCCACTCGGCCGTGGTCGAGATCGTGGTGAAGCCCCAGGCCCACGTCACCTACACCACGATCCAGAACTGGTCGTCGAACGTGTTCAACCTGGTCACCAAGCGGGCCTACGTCGAGGCCGAGGGCCACATGGAGTGGATCGACGGCAATATCGGTTCACGCCTCACGATGAAGTACCCGGCCGTCTGGCTGGCCGGCCCCAAGGCGACCGGCGAGGTGCTCTCGGTGGCCTACGCCGGCGGCGGCCAGCACCAGGACACCGGCGCCAAGATGGTGCACGCCGCCCCGGAAACCACCTCGAAGATCGTCTCGAAGTCGATCTCCAAGGACGGCGGTCGCTCCAGCTACCGCGGCCTGGTGCGGGTGGAGGACGGCGCCTACGGGTGCAAGAGTCACGTGCAGTGCGACGCCCTGATCCTCGACGACGACTCGATCAGCGACACCTACCCCTACATGGAGATCGGCTCTCACGACGCCCAGATCGGCCACGAGGCCACCGTGTCGAAGGTCGCGGATGAGCAGCTCTTCTACCTGATGAGCCGCGGTCTCTCCGAGGAGCAGGCGATCGGCATGGTCGTCAACGGCTTCATCGAGCCCGTCACCCGCACGCTCCCGATGGAGTACGCCGTGGAGTGGAGCCGCCTGATCGAGCTGCAGATGGAGGGTTCGGTCGGCTGACCGAATCCCCCAACCGCTCCTCGGTCAGTCGCCCTGGCCGGGAAGCTTGTCGGTGAGGCCTTCGGCCTTGTCGAGCAGGTCGGCGGCCTTGTCGCCGAGGCCGCCCGGCAGCTTGTCGCCGTGCTCCTCGACCACGTCCTGTGCCTTGTCGACCAGTGCGTCGGCGTCGACGTTCTCGGCGAGATCCTTGGCCTTGTCGAAAATACCCATGATGAATCCTCCTGGAGGGTGTGGGGACCCGATCGACTGTAGGTCGTCTCCTCGTCGGCGTGCGGTACCCCGGCCCTCGGCGACCCCGGAGTAGCATCGCGGCGTGCGGACGGCGACCACCGGGCAACTGCTGGCACGGGCCGCGATCGGCGGCGTGGTCGCCACCGGCTCTGCTGCCCTGGCGGTGAGCGTCGGCCTCTGGTTGACCGGAGCCGCCGACCGGGCGCCACGCCCGGCGACCGAGACGCCCGAGGTGGCGGCGCCGACGGGAGCGCCCTCGATGGCGCCCTCGATGGCCCTGTCGTGGGAGGCCGACCGGCTCGACATCGCGGCCGTCGACCTCGCCCCGCCGGATCGAGACGCCGTCCTCCTCGCGCTCGGAGCGGACCCGGGCCCTGACCTGGTGGGCTCGGGCAACGTGCCGCCGCTCGCCGCCCCGACGACCGCGACCCAGGCGATCCCGCTGCTGGTCCGTACCCTGCCGGCCGGCGCCGCCGTGCTCGCCGACGACGGCTGGACGCTCGTGCTGCAGGCCCCCGACGCCGAGACGGCCGACGCCGTGACCGCCCGCCTGGCGACGACGACGGGGGTCGAGGCGGTCGACATCGAGATCGTCGCCGGCGACGACGCCGACTTCTCGCTCGACTGGGACCTTGACGGTCATTGGGGCGAGGGCGTCGCCGGCCTCCGGCTGGCCGAAGCGCTGAGTGGCTTCGGAGTCGAGGGCGTCCGTCTCGATCCCACGGTGGCCACCCCGCCGGGCCTGGCCGACCTGCTCCTCGCCGTCGATGCCCTCGTCGACCGCGGCGACCTGGTCGCCGGTTCGCTCAGCATCGACGGCGACCGCTGGCAGCTCGACGCCCGTGCTCCCGACCCGGCCGCCCTCGACCGGGCCGAGCAGGCGATGGTCGCGCTCGGGGCCGACGTCACCCTCGACCTGACCGACGCAGCCGCGCTGGCCCTCGCCTTCGATGGCGGCCTCGGCGTCGGGGTCGACTTCGTCGAGGGCACTCCCGAGCTGTCGACCGCTGGGCGTCGCCTCGTCGACCAGGTCGCCGACCGGCTACGAGCCCGGCCCGACGCCGTGATCGTGGTGACGGTGTTCACCGACGACCGGGGGAGTGCGGCCGCCAATTTGGACTTCACCCAGCGTCAGGCCGACGCGGTCGTCGACGCCCTCATCGACGCCGGCATCGCCGCCGACCGTCTCGTCGCCCGCGGTGCGGGCGAGGCCGGCCCGATCGCCGACAACGCCACCCCCGAGGGCCGCGCCGTCAACCGGCGGGTGGAGTTCAGCGTCGGCTGAAGATCAGGAAGTGAGCGCCGCCAGGACGACCCGCATCATGTCGTCGAAGGTCGTCTGTCGGTCCTCCGCGCTCATCGCCGCGCCGGTCTTGATGTGGTCGCTGACCGTGCACACGGCCAGAGCGTCGATGCCGAGTTCGGCGGCCAGCCCGTAGAGCCCGGCGGCTTCCATCTCCACCGCCAGGTAGCCGTAGCGCTCCAACAGCTCGAAGGGAGGCTCGGCCGGATCGTAGAAGAAGTCGGAGGTGAACAGGGTGCCCACCTTGGCCGCCACCCCGCGGGTCTCGGCCGCCTCGACCGTCGCTCGAAGCAGCTTCCAACTGGCGACGGCCGCCAGGTCGCGGCCCTGGAGACGGGCCCGGTTGACCATCGAGTCGGTGCCGGCCCCGATCGCCACGATCACGTCTCCGAGTTCGAGGTGGGCCTGGAGGGCGCCGCAGGATCCGACCCGCACGATCGTGTCGACCCCGAACTCCCTCACGAGCTCGGTGGCGTAGATCTGGAACGACGGCACGCCCATGCCCGATCCCTGGACCGAGATCGGCCTGCCGTCGAAGCTGCCGGTGTAGCCGAGCATGTTGCGCACGTCGTTCACTTGGCGCACGTCGTCGAGGAACGTCTCGGCGATGTACTTGGCCCGGAGCGGGTCGCCCGGCATCAGCACGGTCGAGGCGTAGTCACCGGGTTCGGCGCGGAGGTGAGGCGTAGCCATGCCCCGAAGGATGGCACAATTGGAGCCATGCCCATGCGCCAGGACTGCAAGCACTTCCAGAGTCGCTCGTACCCCACCGGCGACACGATGCGGAAGTGCGCGCTCGACCTGGCCCCCGAGGCGCCGTGGGCCTGTCCCGACGACTGCACGGGGTTCGAGCGGCGCATGGCCGACGTCAACTGGCGCCACGGGTCGCTCGTGACGCCCCAGACGCCCGACGCGCCGGCGAGCGTCGGCGACGACCCGAGCGTGGCGGCCCTGCTCGATCAGGCCGAGGACATCATCAACGCGGCCGGCCCCGACATCCGCGCCGAGTTCGAGTCCGAGAAGGCTCGCCGCCAGCGCAAGCGCTCGAAATGGTGGCCCTTCGGTCGGTAGAACGAGGGACGGATCGACGCTTCCGACCGGCCAGAATTTCTCCTACGGCGATAGTGTTATTGGGGTGACGAACGAACTCGCGCTCGACACCGAGCACCCGCTGCCCACGGCCGAGGCCGAGGCCTGGCGCTACAGCCCGATCGCCGATCTCGACCTTGCCCGCTTCGCCCCGGCAGCGGCCCCCGGCGGCGGCTTGCCGGTCGAACGTCCGGCCGAGGCAGCTGCGCTGGTCGCCTTGGTCGACGGTCATGTGGCCGGTATCGACCTCGACGACGGTTGGGCCGCCAAGGGCGTGACCATCGCCGCGGTGCCGGCCTCCGAGGCCGGCGAGCTGTTGCCGGTGCCCGAGCCGACGGCGTTCGACGACCTCCACGCTCGACAGCTCAGCGCCGTGGTCGTGATCGACGTGCCCCGAGGGGTCGAGCTGAGCGAGCCGATCCTGGTGACCGAGCGCCTGTCGGGAGGCAGCACGCTCGCCGCCTCCCACCTCGTCGTGCGGGCCGGTGACGGTGCCGGCGTCAGCGTCGTGGCCACTCAGACGGCCGCGCCGGGATCCGACGGCGCCGCGATCTACCTGCCCCGTTGCGAGCTCGTGGCCGGCCCGGCCGCCCGCCTCCGCTACGCGGTGGTGCAAGAGCTCGGCGAGGAGACCTGGATGCTCGGACGCCAGCTCGGCGCTGCCGACGCCCAGGCCACCGTGTCGGCCACCTTCGCCGCGTTCGGCGGTCGCTACGCCCGCCAGCGGGTCGACACCGACCTGATCGGCCGCGGTGCCACCGGTGAGCTGGCCGCGGTCAGCTACGGCGACGGCTCGCAGGTGATCGACTTCCGGACGTTCCAGCACCACCGGGCTCGTGACACCTACTCCGATCTGCTCTTCAAGGGTGCCGTCGACGACACCTCCGGCTCGATCTACACGGGCCTGATCAAGATCCATCCCGACGGTGCGGGGTCCAACGCCCACCAGACCAACCGCAACATCAAGCTCAGCGACGACGCCTGGGCCTGGTCGGTGCCCAACCTCGAGATCGAGCACAACGACGTGCGCTGCAGCCACGCCTCGACCGTGAGCCCGGTCGACGAGGACCAGCAGTTCTACCTCCAGGGTCGCGGTGTGCCCCCGGCGGTCGCCGACCGCCTCATCGTCGGCGGGTTCTTCGCCGAGGCACTCGCCCGGTTCGACTTGGCGTCGGTGCGTGACGAGGTGGCCGCCCAGGTGGCCGCCAAGCTCGAGGGGCGGGGCGCATGAGCGAGCTCCGGCTCGGCCCGGCCGACGGCTTCGCCGACGGCACGGCCACCGCGGTCGACGCAGCGCCCGTCGACGGCGCCGACGATGGCGTCACGACCGAACGCCTCGCCGTGGTCCGCTTCGGCGACCAGCTCCACGCCGTGAGCGATCGCTGCTCCCACGCCGACTTCTCCCTCAGCGAGGGCGAGGTCGACGCCGCCGACTGCACGATCGAGTGCTGGAAGCACGGCGCCTTGTTCTCCCTGACGACAGGTGAGCCCGAGTGCTTGCCCGCCACCAAGCCGGTGCCGGTCTACGACGTCCACGTCGTCGACGGCGTCGCCTTCGCCCGTCCCCGTTCCTGAGACCCCGCTCCTGAGAAAGGCCGAGAAGCACATGAGTGAACTCGTCATCAGCGGCCTGACCGCCACCGTGGCCGGCAAACCCATCCTCGACGGCGTCGACCTGACGATCGCCTCCGGCGAGGTCCACGCCGTGATGGGCCCGAACGGCGCCGGCAAGTCGACCCTGTCGCACGTCCTGATGGGCAAGCCGGGCTACGAGGTGACCGGCGGTTCGGTCACCCTCGACGGTGTCGATCTCCTGACCCTGCCCACCTGGCAGCGGGCCCAGGCCGGTTTGTTCCTCGCGATGCAGTACCCGACCGAAGTGCCCGGCGTGTCGCTCGACGACGTGCTGCGAGCCTCGTTCGCCGCGTCCGACCGCCCGACCGACGACCTGGTGGCGTCGATGAGCGTCGAGGCCGCCCGCATCGGCTTCGACGAGCGCTTCTTGTCCCGGCCCCTCAACGTCGATCTCTCGGGCGGCGAGAAGAAGCGCAACGAGACCCTCCAGCTCGGCGTGCTGTCGCCCAGGATCGCCATCCTCGACGAGCTCGACTCCGGCCTCGACGTCGACGCCCTGCGCATGGTGTCGCAGCGGGTCGAGGCGGCGACCGAGGAGTCGGGCCTCGGGGTGCTCGTCATCACCCACTACGCCCGGCTGCTCACCGAGCTGCGGCCCGACCGGGTCCACGTGTTGGCCCGGGGCAAGATCCAGGAGAGCGGGGGCCCCGAGCTGGCAATCCAGCTCGAGGAGACCGGCTACGCCGGCTATGCCGAAGCCGAGCCCAACGCCGCGGAGTCATCGCCGTTCGCGTCGGCCACCGGTACGACGCACGGCGCCTCGTTGATCGGGAGCGGCCCCTTCGCCGACGACCCGTTCGCCGACCCCCTCGCCTGATCGGGATCCGGGCTAATGACGGCGTGGCTCGAGTCGAACCTGAGAGCTGTCGGAGTGGTCATCACCCGACGGGCGTCGCTGCCCTCCTCTTGCCTCCGGTGTAGCGACGCTACGCGCCCAACGCAGGCGGACCCGACCGGCTCCGGTCGGGTCCGTTGCGCGCCCGCCGGCGCCCTGGCCGTAGTGCTGATGGCGCTCGCGTTCGTGGCCGGTGCCTGCACCGGCGGCGGCAGCGACGCCGACCAGGCCGACCAGGCCGACGACGAGTCGGCCGACGTCGCCGGGTCGATCGGGACCGACACCGGTGAGCGTCTCGAGGCCGACGACGTCGAGGAACGAGAACTGCGTTATCGCTGCGACTCGGTCGTGTTCACCCCGGACGACGCCGACGCCGGGTCGGTCGAGACCGCGGCCGGCACCGTCACGATCGAGTCGCTCGGCACCCCGCTGCCGACCTGGCTGGTCGGCAGCGATGGGTTGTTCGTGCCGTGTGTGGCCGTGAACGCAACGGTCAACGATCTGCGTCCCGTCGCCTTCGAACTGTCGGGCGATCAGCTCGTGGTCGAGGCCTGCGTCGACCACGCCGACCTCGTGGTCGACCGCCGCGAGGCGGGCGGGGCCACCGTCATCACCGTCTTCGGGCCGGCGCCCGACGCCGTCGACGGCGTCGTCGGCGCCGAGTGTGCGATCGACCCCGACGCGCCGCTGTCGAGCGACCTGGTCGGCGGCCCGGTGCCGGCCACCACCCTCAGCGGGGTGACCTACCCGTTCGGGGCGCCGAGCGCCGTGCTCCACGAGCAGCTCGGCTTCGGCGTCGGCCTCGCATCGTTGCCCGTCGCCGACCCGGCGTCGGTGATCTGCCGAGCCCTGCCAGCGACCCGGAGCGTCGAGGTGCAGTGGAGCGGACTCGAGCCCGGATACCGCGCAGAAGTGCGGGTCGGTGACGACGTGCGCTACCGCAGTGAGCCGGCCGGCGTCGACGGCGCACCGTCGGTCACCGGCGCCTACATCCTCGCCATGTTCGATCGCGGCGTCACCGTGTCCGACCCGGACTTCGTGAACTCCTTCGCCGACTTCGGCGCCACCGGCGACCTCGCCACCTACGTGCTCGACGTCGTCGGCGGCTCCGGCGAGGCGACCTCGATCGTCTGCGGTGAGGCCGGAGTCGGCGGGGCCGGGACGGCGCCGCTGCTCGATCCGGCCGAACAGACCAACACGATCGGCGGCGACCTCGGCGCTGCCAAGTCGCTCTTCGACGCCGTCGCCATCCTTCCCTTCGTCTACCAGACGATCGAGCCGATCTGTGATGGCTGCGACGGCGACGAGGTCCCCTTGATCCTCGTGCCGGACGGCACGGCCGCCCGCCAGTTCGACCCGCCGGTCGAGCAGCAGGCCGACCCTGCGCTGCCGGGGCTGGTCGACCCCTTCGCACTCCACGAACTCCTGGCCGCGGCCGAGGCCAACGGTCGCGACGTGAGCTACGTGATCGACCCATCGTCCGGTGTGCCGATCGAGTGGACGATCGACGGGCGCGGCGCCCGGATCACCTGCCTCGAGGTCGACATCGCACCGCCGGAGCTGCGTCCGACGACGGCCTGCCGCACCGACCTCGATCTGATCGGCCGCTGACCCGGGCGAGCGGGTCAGGCGGGAGTCTCAGCCGGCGGTCTCGATCGCCTCGGCGAGGGTGTTCCAGCTGAGGGTGGCGCACTTGATCCGCACCGGGAACTTCACGACGCCGCGCAGGGCCTCGAGATCGCCGAGCTTGAGGTCGTCGTCGAGGGCGACCGCGTCGGGGTCGACGCCGGCCTCCGAGCCGTCGCCGCCGACGGAGGCCTCGTGGATGCTCATCATCACCTTGAAGGCGTCGTTGAGCTTGCGGGCCTCGCCGACCGTGCGGCCCTTGACCGCGGCCGACATCATCGAGGCGGACGACTGGCTGATCGAGCAGCCCTGCCCACCGATCTTCACGTCGGTGATCACGGCGTCGTCGCCGTCGCCATCGGTCGTCAGGTAGACGACGATCTCGTCGCCGCACAGCGGGTTGAAACCCTCGGCCTTGTGGGCCGGCGGGGTCTCCAGCTCTCCCTTGTTGCGGGGGCTGCGGTAGTGGTCGAGGATGATCTCTCGGTACAGATCTTCGAGGCCGGCCATCGGGTTGTCTCTCCTAGAGTGCGAAGAAGTCGCGGGCGTGGACGAGGGCGTCGGCGAGGGCGTCGACGTCGGACTCGTCGTTGTAGACATAGAAGCTCGCCCGAGCGGTCGCCGACACCTCGTAGCGGCGCATCAAGGGCTTGGCACAGTGATGGCCGGGTCGGATGCACACCGCGTGCTCGTCGAGGATCTGGCTGATGTCGTGGGCATGCACCTCGCGCAAGGCCAGCGAGAGCACACCACCCCGGGCCGCCGGCTCCGACGGCCCGTAGATCGTGATGTCGTCGCCGAGAGCCTCGGTCAGGGTGCGCATCGCGTAGCCGGTCAGCTCGACCTCGTGTTGGCGCACGGCGTCCATGCCCAGCGCCTCGAGGTAGTCGACCGCGGCGCCGAGGCCAACGGCGTCGGCGATCGGCGGCGTGCCGGCCTCGAACTTGGCCGGGATCCCCTCGGGGATGAAGCCGTCGGTCGTGACGTTGAGGATCATGCCGCCGCCACCGAGGAAGGGCGGCATGGCGTCGAGCAGCTCGGAGCGGCCCCACAACACGCCGACCCCGCCGGGCCCCAGCATCTTGTGGCCGCTGAAGGCGACGAAGTCGGCGCCCATCGCCGCCACGTCGGTGGGCAGGTGGGGGACCGACTGGCAGGCGTCGACGCACACCGCAGCGCCGACCGCTCGAGCCGCAGCCACGAGCTGATCGATCGGGGTGAGGGTGCCGAGCACGTTGGACATCGACGTGACGGCGAGCATCTTGACCCCGTCGAGCAGGCGGTCGAGGTCGGCGAGATCGAGGTGGCCATCGTCGGTCACCGGGATCCAGCGGATCTCGAAGCCCTTCTCGGCCGCCAGCATCTGCCACGGCACGATGTTGGCGTGGTGCTCCATCAGGCTGATCAGCACTGCGTCGCCCGGCCCGAGGTTGGCTCGGCCCCACGACTGGGCGACCAGGTTGAGGGCCTCGGTGGCGTTCTTGGTGAAGATCACCTCGTCCGCACTTGGCGCGTTGATGAAGCGGGCCACCTTGGCCCTCGCATCCTCGTAGGCCCGGGTGGCCCGCTCGGCCAGCTGGTAGACGCCTCGGTGCACGTTGGCGTAGGAGTGGATGTAGATCTCGTCCATCGCCTCGATCACCTGGCGCGGGCGCTGCGACGAGGCCGCCGAGTCGAGGAAGACGAGAGGGCGTTCGACGCCGTCGCCGCCCACCTGGGTCTGGGCCAGGATCGGGAAATCGGCCTTGACCGCCAGGGTGTCGAGGGTGGGCGTCGGGTCGGTGGCGCTCACAGGAAGCTCTCGTAGCCGTCGGCCTCGAGCGTCGCCGCCAGCTCCATGCCACCCGAGGCGACGATCCGGCCCTCGACGATGATGTGGACGACGTCGGGCTGGAGGTGGTCGAGGAGACGTTGATAGTGGGTGATGGCCAGGGTGCCGAGGGTCGGGCGTTCGGAGCGGATCTCGTTGACGCCGCCGGCCACCGCCTTGAGTGCGTCGATGTCGAGGCCCGAGTCGGTCTCGTCGAGGATCGCCATCTCGGGTTCGAGCACGGCCATCTGGAGGATCTCGTTGCGCTTCTTCTCGCCACCGGAGAAGCCCTCGTTGAGGTAGCGCTCGAGGAAGGAGTCGTCCATGCCGAGCCGCCCCATCCACTCCATGAGTTCGAGGCGGAGCTCGAGCACGCTCATCTCCACGCCCTTGCGAGCGCTCAGCGCCTGGCGGAGGAAGTTGAGGACGCTGACCCCGGCGATCTCCTGGGGGTACTGGAAGGCCAGGAACAGGCCGGCCTTGGCCCGGACGTCGGTGTCCCAGTCGGTGATGTCGTCACCGCGGAACAGGATGCGCCCGCTCGTGATCTCGTACTCGGGCGAGCCGAGCAGGACGTTCGCCAGCGTCGACTTGCCGGAGCCGTTCGGACCCATGAGGGCGTGGATCTCGCCCTCGCCGACCGTCAACGAGAGGCCCTTGAGGATCTCGACGGGTTCGGCGTTGCCCCCGGCGGGGGCGACAGCGTGGAGGTCTTCGATCTCGAACAAGGGCAGGGCACTCATGGCGTCCAGTGTAGAGGGTGCCCGGAATTGCACTATGACCGTAGGAGAAATTCGATGGCCGTGCCGGGACGGCCCGTTCGGCCCACGTCCGGGCGCTCGGCGGGGGAGTTTTGCCGACTGATCGCGAGGAGGGGCCGTCGGTAGGCTTCGGGGACCATGATGGTGCTGCCCGACCACGACCTGGTCTTCCTCGCCTACAACAAGGCTGGCTCGAGCTCCATCGAGGCGGCGCTCGCGCCCCAGCGGTCCAAGCGGTGGGAGGGCTACGCCCGACTGGCCCACCCGCTGTTGCGCAGCGATCTGCCGTGGAAGCACATGACGGCGCTCGAGTTCGAGCGACTGTTCGCCTGGCGGCCCGCCATCGTCGGCGCCCACCGGGTGGCCGTCGTCCGCAACCCGTGGGACCGGATGGTGTCGGTCTGGAGCTATCAGCGTCAGACCATCCCCGACCGGCACCCGCTCGCCGTCGAGCTCGACTTCGCCGACTACGTCAAGGCGGGCGGCTCGGGTGCGAGCTTCATGACGTTCAGCGACTTCGCCGGCGACGGCGACGGCGGCCTGGCGGTCGACACCGTGTTGCGGGTCGAGGAGCTGGCCGACGACTTCGCCGACGTGTGCGAGGCCCGCGGCCTCGGCCGGGTCGAGCTGCCTCGCAGGAACACCACGAAGCGTCCCGCGTATCGGGAGATGTACGACGAGGAGACCGCGGCCATCGTGGCCGACGCCTTCGCCGCCGACATCGAACGCTTCGGCTACGAGTTCTAGGCGGATCGGACGATGAGCCTGGTCGGCCGGGTTCGATCGAAGCTCGCTGGGCAGGGCGGCGATTCGGCCGTCACCGCCCTGAGCTACCTGGCGACCGCCGGCCTCGGCATCGTCAACCTGCCGATCCTCGGCTACGGGCTCGGTCCCGCCGGCCGAGGCGAGCTGGCCGCTGTGGTTTCGGTCACCCAGCTCCTCGGCTTCATGACCGGCTTCGGCATGCCGCGGGCCGCCGTCTACTACGCCCTCGAGGAGCGGTGGCGGCGCATCATCATGTCGAGCTGGACGACGGTGGCGCTCTTCGCCCTGCCGTTCCTGGGAGTGCTCTGGCCCCTCTACGGCTGGCTGCTCGACGGCAAGCTCGAGGTGACCCGCCAGTGGTTCTTCGTCTACCTGGTCGGGACGCTGTTGGTGAATCCGACGACCACCACGATCTTCTGGTTGCGCGGCCGGAACCGGACCGTCGCGTTCAACCTGCTCAACTCCCTGCCGCCGTTGTTCACCACCCTGGGCTACGTCGGGCTCGCCGTCGTCGGTGCCCTCACGCTCGAATCGGCGCTCGCCTCGACCTTCGTCGCCCAGGTGACCGCCCGGCTCGTGGCGCTCGGCTACGGCCGTGCGTTCCCCGGCCGAGGATTCGAGCGGGCCGCCTACCGGACCCACATGCACTACGGCCTGCGGGCGTGGTTCGGGTCGCTCAGCTACCTCGTGACGTTCCGCGTCGACCAGTTCGTCCTGGCCGGGCTCGTGTCGTCGGAGGACCTCGGCTTCTATGCCGTCGCCGCCACCGCAGCGACGCTCAGCCTCCCCCTCAGCCGGGGCATCGGCCAGACCTTGCTGCCCCACATCCGTCGGGCCGACAACGACGCCGAACGGTTCGCCGCCGTCGACCGGGCGGTGCGCTGGACCCGCCTGACCTCGGTCGGGATGCTCGTGCTGCTCGCGATCGTCAGCCCGTTCCTGGTCCCGCTCCTGGCCGGCGATGCCTTCGCCCCGGCGGTGGCCCCGCTCTTGATCCTGCTGCCGGGCCAGTTCTGCAACGACCTTGCCACGGTCTACGCGTCCGCCCTCGACGCGTTCAACCGACCCGAGGACGCCTCGAAGGCCCAGCTCGCGTCGGCGGTGATCACCGTCGCCGGACTGGCGGTGGCGGCCCCGGTGTTCGGCATCCTCGGAGCGGCCGCCGTCACGTCGGCGGCCTACGCCGGCTACCTCGGCTGGATCCTGTGGTCGTACCGCTCGCTGCGGCGAGACCGAGGCGCACTGGCCGGAGCCTAGAACCCTTCGTCGACGAGGAGCTTCTTGATCCCGGCCTCGAGGTCGCCGCTCGGCGCCCAGCCGATCAGGGCCTCGAGGGGACCGGTATCGGCCTGGAGGTGCATGCGCTCCGACGCCCGGACCTTGGCCGGGTCGGTGCCGACCGTCGTCTCGGTGCCGGCGAGTTCGACCAGGGTGTCGACGACGCTCTGCATCGTGTGGGCCACCCCGGTGCCGATGTTGACGGTGGTGACGCCGGGAGCGGCGGCCCGGGTCGCCTCGACGAGGGCCTTGGCGGCCTGATCGATCGGCACCATGTCACGGCGCGGCTCGAGGTTGCCGAGGAGCAGTTCGCCGGTGCCCTCGCGGAGCTGGTCGACGATCTCGGGCACGATGTGGGGGTTGGTCTCGCGGGCGCCGTAGAGGTTGAAGAACCGCGACACGAGGAAGGTCGTGTCGAGGTCGCGATCGGCGAGGGCGATCAGCTGCTCGCCCTGGAGCTTCGACAGACCGTAGATGTTGAAGGGGCCGATTTCGCCGTCGATCCGGTGGGCCTCGTCGGCGGGTGCGTAGACGTCACCGGTCGAGGCGAAGGCGAATCGCTCCACCCGATGACCCTCGGCGGCGGCCCGGCGCACGGCGTCGAGCATCGACTGGGTGCCGAGGACGTTGATGCCCACGGCCAGCGACGGGTTGCGCACGGCGGCCGGAATGAAGTGAAGGGCGGCCAGGTGGTAGATCTCGGTGACGCCATGGGTGATGATGGCGGCGGTGACGGCGTCGGTGTCGCCGATGTCGGCCTGCACGAACACGAAGCGGTCGTCGTCGGCGAAGCGTTCGACGTGCTCGGGGATGCCCCATGCCAGATTGTCGAGGCCGACCACCCGATCGCCCGCCTCGAGGAGCACGTCGCAGACATAGCTGCCGAGATAGCCGGCGGCGCCGGTCACCATGATGGTCATGAGAAGGATCCCTTCAGATCTGATCGAGCAGTGAGGTGCGGGTCGTGGAGGGTGCGGGTGCGGGTTGCGGAGCGGAGGCCGACGAGGGTGAGACCGGTCAACAGCGACACGACAGCGGCGACCACGGCCGACCGGGCGAAGGCCGGCCACAGCGAGATGGCGACGGTGCTGTCGGGGGTCACGAGGGCCTGGTCGGCGAGTACGGCGTCGGTGGCGGCGCGGCTGGCCACGCTGAGTGGGTCGTCGGCCGGCGAGGACCGTCCGTCGACGAGGAATTCGACCGAGACGGTGGCGAGGGCGAGGGCCAGCTCGCGGGCGGTGTCGGCATCGGCGTGGGTCGCGGTGAAGCGCACGACGCCTTCGGCCTCCTCATGGACGCCCACGTCGGGTTCGAACTCGGCGCCCGCGGGCAGTTCGACCCGGCGGCGGACCTCCTGGCGGACCGAGGGCAGACTCGACACGACCACCAGATCGTCGGCGATGCGGCGGAGCTCGGGCCGGGTGACCCCGTCGCCCTCGAGTCGGCTGATCGAGAAGACGGCTTCGGACCGGTACCGAGCACCGGAGCCGAACCCGAGCAGGGCACCGAGAAGCGCCGCGACGACCACGATCACGGCCAGCAACGCGACGGGCATCGGCCGAGACGGCCTCGCGGCGTTCATCGTGTGCCCACCAGTTCGGCCTCGATCCGGTCATCCGGTCGGTCGACGACGGGCTGGCCGGTCTCGCTGCCGGTGTCGGCCTCTCGACCGCGGTGTCTGCCCCAGACCATCACCGCCATGTGGGCGAGGGCCACGTTGAGGTGCCACTGCAACACGGTGTCGGTGAGGATGTTCTCGCTGATGAGCTGCAGGATCGTCGAGGCGGTGGCTGCGACGGCGCCGATCAGCATCGCCCGCTCGAGCTTGCCGAGCGAGCCCGGGGCACCGTGCGGCAGGCGGTCGGCGAGCCGGTAGGCCTTGATGGTCAGCACGACGGCGGTGCCGACGAGGAGGAGCCAACCGACCAAGCCGAGGATGCCGGCCTCGACGGCGGCCTGGAGGAAGCTGTTGTGGGGGCGGGCGCCCCGCACGGTGAGCGACGGCACGACCTGGAGGCCGACGCCCGAGATCGGATTGCGCCAGAAGAGGGGAGCGACCTCGCCCCAGTAAGAGATCCGCCAAGCGAGGGAATCGTCGGTCTTGGCCCCACCGTCGGCGCCGGTGTCGGCGGTGATGTTGGCGAGACGGTCGCTGATGCCGGGCACGAGGAAGGCGGCGAGCACGACGGCCACGCCGACGCCGATCGTCACCCGACGGTCGATCCGCCACACGAGCAGCATGACGCCGAGCGTGAAGGAGATCCAGGCCGCCCGGGCGTAGGTGTAGACCAGCACGAACAGGCTGGCGGCTACCGGGAACACCGAGAACACCCGGTCGGCCGGCCGCATCGCGGTGATCGCAGCGAACCCCAGCAGCAGCACGATGACGAGGTAGGTGGCGAACGGGTTGTAGTGGGTGAACGAACCGTCGAGCCGGACCAGCCCGGAGATCGGTTCGAGGGTGCCGGTCCAGAAGTACTGGACGATGCCCGTCGCGACCGGGATCACCAGGCCGACGGCCAGGGCACCGACGAGGCGGAGCAGGGCCCGACGGTCCTCGCGCAGGCCGCGCTCGATGCCGAGGTAGAGGGCGACCGACGACACGAAGCCGAGCACGGCGGGCATCGTCTCGCCCCGGTCGAGTGACGTCACCAGTGAGATGGCGAGGAGCGCGCCACAGGCGACATAGGCCGCGGCCATCGGGGTGGCGATCGCCTTGGCCCCGTGGGCCCGGTCGGCGCCCAGCCGCACGATCACCAGGCCGATCACCAGCAGGCCGAGGATGGCGGAGGGCTGCAGCGGGTCGAGGGCCTCGGTCTTGAGATCGTCGAGCGCGGGGCGGATCGCGAGCGCAGCGAGGATGAACCACTCGAAGCGGTAGAGGGCGGTCAGCCCGAGGCCGACCGAGATCGTGAGGGCGAGGACCAGGGTGACCAGGTCCGGGTCGGGCTGGATGACCAGGAGGCTGAACGCGGCGAGGACGCCGACGACGATCGAGACGATCGCGATCGCGACGTCACCACTGCGTCGGGTCATCGCCGGACGCTCACTGCACCGTTCACCGCGTGCGGTCGAGGAGCGAGCGGTAGACGGCGACGGTGTCGTTGCCGACTTCGCTCGCCCGGAAGCGGCGCTCGGCCGTGGCCCGTCCGCCCTTGCCCAACCGGGCTCGGAGGTCGTCCTCGGTGAGGAGACGGCCAAGACCGTCGGCCAGCTCGCCGCCGATGTCACGACCCGGCACGAGGAGGCCGTTCTCGTCGTCGTCGATCAGGTACGGGATGCCGGCGTTGGCAGGCCCGATCACGGGGATGCCGGCCGCCATCGCCTGCTGGAATGCCATCGGGGAGGTCTCCTCCCGGCTCGACATCACGACCACCGAGGCGGTGGCGTAGTGCTCGAGCAGCTCTTCGTCCGAGACGATGCCGGTGAGGATCACCCGATCGGTGAGTCCGTGTTCGGCGATCGACGCCTTGACGGCCTCGGTGTACTCGGCGTCGACCTGTTTGCCGACGAGGTGCAGGGTGGCGTCGATGCCGCGCTCGGTCAGTCGGCGCACCGCCTCGACGAGGTGGTGCTGCCCCTTGCGGGGCTCGATCCGGGCGACGCACAGCAGATGGCCCGACGCGGGGCGATGGGTGAGGTCGAAGTACTCGGCGCCGATCGGGTTGCCGATCGCCGTGAGCTCGGCTTCGGTGCGGCCGGTGATCGAGTCGTTGACGTAGCCACTGATCGTGATGATGTGTTCCGCCCGTTCGAGGACCTGAGCTTCGAACCGGGCGTTGAAGTAGCCGCGCACGCGGGTCTGCAGCTGTCGGAGCCGGCTCGATCGCTCGTCGACGATCTTGGCCTCCTTGAACAGCATGCCGTGGAGGGTGACGACGGTCGGCAGGTCGGCGGCGAGCGCGCCGAGGCCGTAGAAGTTGGCGCCCTGGGCGTGCACGATGTCCGGGGCGATCCGCCGGAGCGTGCGGGCGATGCCGACCCGCTCGTTGCGGTAGAAGGTGATGCGACGCAGCCGGTCGTCGGAGCCGACGCAGTGGATCGTCACCCCGTCCTGCTCGACGATGCGATCCTCGCTGCCGAAGACGACGGTCACGACCTGGACGTCGATGTCGTCGCGCTGTCGCAGGAGGTCGACCATGCCGACCGTGACGGCCTCGACGCCGTTGGAGAGGGGGCGACCGACGGGGTAGGGCCCGACCATCGCCACCGTCAGACGATCCTTCGTCGACGCCTCCATCACCGGCTCCTCAGGACAGGCTGCGAGGAGCGGTCGTCATCGGCAGCGGAGTTGTCGTCGGTGGTTTCGTCCTCGGCATCGGAGACATCGTCGGCGAGGTCGTCGTCGACCTCGGTCTCGTCGTCGGCCTCGTCCTCGACCAGGTCGAGGATGTTGTCGTCGCTGCTGGCCACGACCCGAGGTGCGTTCTTGCGGCGGCGGTCGGCGAGCAGGTCGATCGCCACGAACGCTGCGATCAACACGAGGCCGTTGATCGCCGCCAGCAGCAGCATGTTCTGAGCGATCGCCGGGACCTTCGAGGTCTCACGGGTCGCCACCTCGGCGATCACCAGCTCGCTCGAAGCGTTGGCGAGGGAGTTCTGCGAGCGGGACCGGTCGGTGATCGCCACCCCGAGTCCGTCGGCGATCTGGCCTGCCTCCTCCTCGAGGAGGGCGTACTGCTGCTGGTGGGGACGCAGCAGCTCGATCTCTTCCTCCAGCGAGTCGGCCAGCTGCCCGGCCTCGGTGTCGCCGGCCGCGGCCGCCTGGCGGGAATCGAAGAGGAGTTCCGAGGCCCGGGTGAGGGCGATGTTGGGGTCGATGCCGCCCGCCAGGTCGGTGAGGGTCTCCTGCTCCTCCCGAACCACGGCCAGCTGGGTCTCGAGCGCAGCGACGAGCGAGTCGGCCCGCACGATCGACTGCCCGATCACGAACTCGGCGGTCTCCTGAGCGGTGAGACGGCTCGCCTCTCGGGCCACGCTCTCCGACGATGCCTCGGCGGTGAACCGCAGCGAGGTGTCGGAGGCGGTCTGGGAGATCTCGACCGTGTAGTCGGCGGCGTCGGCGCCGAGCGCCTCGTCGACCGTGTCGGACACCTGGGGCAGGGTCGCCGCCAACCGGAGCTCGTCGGCGAAGTCCTCGAGCTGTGCCGGCGACAGGTCGTCGGACGCGAGCTGGGCCGCGAACACGATGTGCTGCGAGGTATAGGTCGTGTCCTGCGGGATCATCGCCCCCACGAGGGCGCCGGCAGCGACCAGCACCGCGAGCGCCAGCGGTCGCCAGCCACGCAGATGCAACGCGTCGATCAATTCCATTGAGGTCTACCCTCCGCCATGCTTGGAGTGTCCCATGATACGACTGGCGCCCGGCCCCCATCAGGGGAGCATTTCCCACCGCATGGGCTGCTGGCACCACTTTCACGGGTTGAATTCGGAGTCGAACCGGCCGACGGGGTCGGTGGAGATGTCGAGCAGCAGGGATTGTGATGCCTGAACCGACCGGAACGACCGACGACTGGGGTCGGGCCGACGTGAGTGCGGCCCGTCGATGGTTCCGTCGAGCGCTGCGGCCGGTCGAGGACCGCTACGGCGTGGTGATGGGTCGCCGGCACCAGCGGGCCGCCCAGGCCGGTTGGTCCGAGCTCGCACTCACCGACGAGGTGGTCGAGGCCGCGTCGGCGACCGCTCCGCCGACCAGCGACAGCGAGGCCCCGATCTTCGTGCTGGCCGCCACGTGGCGCAGCGGCTCGACCCTGTTGCAGCGACTCCTGCTGAGTTCGGGCGACGTGATGATGTGGGGTGAACCCTGGAATCGCTGCGACCTGGTGCCCCGTCTGCGCGAATCGCTGCGCCCCCTCGACGACGCCTGGCCGGCTCCCGGCAACGTCGTCGACGAACTCGAGGCCGGCGACCGTCTCGACGGCTCGGCCCTCCACGAGCTGATGGTGCCCGACCTCTATCCCGAGCGCGTCGACCTGCTGGCCTCGCACCGCGCTCTGTTCGATCGCCTCTACGCCGACCCGGCGGCGGCCCGCGGCTACGGGCGCTGGGGGCTGAAGGAGACGCGGTTGTCGGCCGACGATGCCCGCTACCTCCACGCCCTCTACCCGAACGCTCGGGTGGTTTTCGTCCATCGCGATCCCTACGCCAGCTGGTCGTCGTATGTGGCGCTGCGGGCGCAGGGCTACTCCCGCTGGCCCGACGAGCCGATCGTGTCGCCCCGAGACTTCGGCCTCCTGTGGGCCGACCGGGTCGCCGGCTACCTCGACTACCCGTCGGAGCTGCCCCACATGGTCGTCCGCTACGAGTCGTTGGTCGAGGACCCGACGGTGCTCACCGAGCTGGGCGCGTTCTGTGGGCTCGAGCCCGATTCGTCGACCCTCGACCGCAAGGTCGGCCGGTCCCATGGTGCTCGCCTGCCGAGCTCGTCAGCGGCTCGAATCGAGAAGGCGGTCGGATCCCTCGCGATCGACCTCGGGTATCCGCTCCCGACGTAGATCGATCACGACCTCGGGGTCGAGGCCGTACGCGATCTCGTGGATGTCGGCGGCCCGCTCGGCGCTGAACCGATCCTCGAGCGACTCGGCCAGGACGCGTGCGCCCCGCTGCTCTCGTTCGAGGTCGCCCAGCATGGCTCGGAGCCGTTCGACGAACTTGGTGCCGTCGCCGACCGGGAACGTGCGAGCGCCCGGCTGGTCGTCGCCCAGGATCTCGACGTGGGGGGCGATGTCGCTGGCCAAGCACGGCGTGGCCGTGCGGCCCGCTTCGATCACCGTGGTCGGGAGGCCCTCGAGGTGGGAGCCGGTGACGAACACGGCGGCGCCGCAGACCAGCTGGGCCAGGTCGTCGCCGTAGACGCCGCCGGTGAAGACGACGCGGTCGTCACCCTCGGCGATCGCCCAGATCTTGGCGGCGTAGTCATCGGTGCCGGCCGAGCCGCCGACGACGACGAGGGTCGTGTCGAGGTCGCTGTCGACGAACGCCTCGACCAGTTCGTGGGGCGCCTTCTCGGGCACGATGCGGCCCACCGACAGCACGTAGCGTCCGCGATCGAGGCCGAAGCGTTCGAGGGCCTCGCCCGGCTCGGCCTCCATACGAGGGCCGGTGGCGTTGGGCACGAATCGGGTGCGTCGGCCGAACTCCTCCAGGTAGTCCTCGCAGAGGGCGTTCGACACGACGAGGGTCTCGTCGGGGATCGACGCGCTGGACCGAGCGCCGAGACCGAGGACCAGCTTCGGGAAGCGGCCCCACTTGTCGCGCTTGTCGTCGCGGCCGTGGACCGTCTGCACGATGCGGGCCTTGGTCAGGAGCTTGGGGATCGCTGCCAGCAGGCCCGGACCGAGGGCGTGGTAATGGATGACGTCGAAGCGGCGCGGCAGCGACCAGATCGTCGCCAGGCCCGAATGGACGAGAGCGGCGAGCCCGGTCTGGGCCGGCGCCCACAGGTAGACGCAGCGCACGCCGTCGACGTCGCTCGGTCGTTCTTCGTAGTCGCCACGACGGCAGAACACCGTCACGTCGTGGCCTCGTTTCACCAGTTCTCGTGCCGCCACATCGACCACGGTCTCGACGCCGCCGTATCGAGCGGGGATCCCGCGCGAACCGATCATCGCAATCCGAAGCCTCTGTTGGGCTCGACGCACCGTCCCGCCGGTCGCCATCGCCATTTCTCCCATCCTTCCCGCCGCTTCGGACTGTACGGACCGAGGCTTCGACCCGTCAATGACCGGTCACTTTCACCTACGGCACGACTGTCAGCGCGCTCGCAAGCTGCTTGGAGGTGCTTGTGGGCAGAGTAGGTCGAACGGCCGATCCCGAGCGGGATGGTGGGCAGCCTTGCCGGTGAGAAACCGGGGCCGACTCAGCCACACTTCTCACCGGCGGCGGCGCCGAGCGCGGACGCGGAAGGGTGATATGTGGGTGAGGCGACGATGATCGAACCGAACTTCTTCGTGATCGGAGCGCAGCGCGCCGGTAGCACGTCGATGTGGCGGTACCTGCGGGCGCACCCCGAGATCTACATGGCCGAGGCCAAGGAGCCCGGGTTCGTGTGCTTCGCCGGGGGTACGCCGCCGTTCAACCACAACGGCGACCCGAACTTCGAGGGGCAGATCGTCCTCGACGAGGGCGCGTACCTCGACCTCTTCACGCCGGGCGCCGACCGGCGTTACCGCGGCGAGTCGTCGTCGTTCTACCTCTACATCGACGACGCCCAGGCCGAGCTGGCCCGCCGGTTCCCCGACGCCAAGCTCTTGATCGTGCTGCGCGACCCGATCGATCGGATCTGGTCGAGCTTCAACTACCTCCGCCGTCTCGGCGGCGAACCGCTCGAGACCCTCGACGCGGCCCTCGAGGCCGAGCCCCAGCGCATCGCCGATCACTGGGAGCCGCTGTTCCACTACGTGGCCGAGAGTCGCTACAGCGAGCAGCTCACCCGGCTCTACGAGAAGTTCGACCGGGACCAGGTCCACGTCGCCGTGCTCGAACGGCTGCAAGCCGATGGGCCGGCCGAGATGGCTCGAATCTTCACGTGGCTCGGGATCGACCCCGATGCCGACGTGGGGGTCGAGGTCCGCCACAACTCCGCCGGTCGGTCGCGAGTCCCGGCGCTGAGCACGATCCTCACACCTGGCTTCCTGCCCGACTCCTTCGCCGACCGGATCCCGCGCGGCCTCAAGGACCGAGCGGTCGCCGTGCGCGAGCGGCTCCGCAGCAACGATTACGACGACATGCCGGCTTCCACGCGGGCCCGGCTCGAGGCGGCCTTGGCCGACGAGCTGACCGCCCTGCCGCCCCTGGTCGACTTCGACCCGGCCGACCACTGGACCTTCTTCGGAGCCCGACGATGACGAGCAGTGCCCCCCGAGTGAGCAGTGCCCCCCGAGTGAGTATTGCCATGCCGGTCTACAACGGCGAGACCTTCCTGGCCGACGCCATCGAATGCCACCTCGCGCAGACCTTCGGCGACTTCGAACTGCTGATCTGTGACAACGCGTCGACCGACGCGACCCGGGAGATCGCCGAGCGGTTCGTCGCCGCCGACGACCGAGTGCGCTACCGGTGCAACGACGTCAACCTGGGCGCCAACCCGAACTTCAACGTCGGCTTCCGCTACACGACGGCGCCGTATCTGCGGTGGGCGGCCGCCGACGACACGATCGAGCCGACCTATCTCGAGCGCACCGTCGAGCTCCTCGACACCCGGCCCGACGTGATCGTGGCTCACGCCCGGTCGGCCGCCATCGACCGATTCGGCGAACCGCTCGTGCCCCTCGAGAACGGGTTCCTCGACCCGGACGGGTTCGTCGAGCACTTCGTGTTGAACTCGCCGAGCTCGCAGTGGCTCGAGAAGGACGCGCCGCACGAACGGATCCGCGCCGTGGTGCGCAACACCCACAAGCTCTCGTTCATCTTCGGATTGATGCGGCGCGATGCCCTGCATCGCACCTTGCTGCACCGCCCGTTCTACGGCGCCGACAAGGTGCTCCTGTTCGAGCTTCTGCTCCAGGGCAAGTTCGCCGAGGTGCCCGAGCCACTGTTCAACCGGCGGAGCCACAACATGAACTCCACCCGGATGGCTCACGACGCCGACGCGATGACCCAGTACGGGGCCGGAAGCCGCCAGTTCGTGGCCCGGATCCTCCACGGCTACGTGTCGGCGCTCCAGGAGTCGGACCTGTCGACGGCGGAGAAGGCCCGCTGCCTGGCGGTCGTCGGCTCGAAGCTCAAGACTCCGTTGCGGACCTGGCAGGGTCGCTGAGCACCTCGTTGCCCACCGGCTTGCCGGGGGTGAGGCGCACCAGCGCCGCCAGGACGAGGGCCACCGCGGCGCCGGACGCCAGGACGAGGGAGGTCGACGTGACCTCGACCACGGCGCCCGACACGAGGTTGTTCAGCGACACGACGCCGCCGAACGACAGCACCCACAGCGCCATCACCCGGCCGCGGACCTCGTCGGCCAGGTGCTGCTGGAGGAAGGTGTTGAGGGCGGTCGGCATCACGAAGTAGAAGGTGCCGACCCAGAACAGCACCCCGGCGGCCACCCAACCGGAGCGCACCTGGCTGAGTGTGGCAAGGGCGACGGCGAAGCCGGCGAGGGTGGTGCGGACCACCTTCTCCTTGTCGAGCCGTACCAGTACCGTGCCGGCGAGGGCGGCCCCGACGAGGGCCCCGCACCCGAAGATGGCGTAGATCAAGCCGTATTGGGTGCTCTCGGCGTCGACGTTCCAGTCGTGTTCGGCCAGCACCGGCATCAGACCGATGAAGGGCAGGCACAGCAGCGAGAAGGTCGACATGATCGCGAGCGGACGGCCGACCTGGGGGACCCGGGTGGCGACCCGGAAGCCGCCGAGGAGCCGGTCGGCGGCCGACATCGACTGCTGGCGGACCGGGGGCATCGGGGTGACGAACAGGGCGCCGATGATCAGCAGGTAGGTGGCCGAGTTGAGGGCGAACAGCTCGGCGATCCCGGTGGCGCTGAGCAGCGCGGCGCCGAGCGCCGGGCCGAGGACGCGCGAGCCGTTGACCTGGATCGAGTTGAGGCTGATGGCCGCCCCGAGGTCACGAGGTCCGACCAGGCTCGGCACCACCGCGGTGAAGGCGGGGGCGAACAGAGCCTGCCCGATGCCGATCATGAACACGATGCCGACCAGCAGGTGTTGGCTGATGTCGTCGTCGAGCACCTGCCACGCCAGGACGAGACCCCACAGCGCCTGCCAGGCCTGGGTGAACAACAGCAGCTTGCGGCGGTCGACGGAGTCGGCCAGCGAGCCGCCGACGACGCTCAGCAACAGCATGGGGGAGAGCTGGGCGAAGATGATGAAGGTGGTGAAGGTGGGGCTCTCGGTCAGCTCGTAGGCGAACACGCCGAGGGCCACGTTCTGCATCCAGCGCCCCATGTTGGACGCGAAGGATGCGAGGAAGATCCGGCGGAAGTCCCGGATCTTGAGCACGTCGAAGGCCGTGCTCTCCGGCGCCGGCTCGGGTTCAGGGGGTTCGTCGAGCTCGCAGCCCGATCTGGCGGAGGCGTCCATGGCGGGGCGGTTCTCGCTCACCAGCCTCGATCGACCCAGGCGTCGAGCTGGGGTCGTTCGGTGCCGATCGTGGTGTCGTCGCCGTGGCCGGGCAGCACGATCGTGTCGGGGGCGTGGACGAACAGGCGGTCGTCGATCGAGCGGATGATCTCGTCGAAGCTCGAGTACTCCCACTTGGTGGCGCCGGGGCCGCCGGGGAAGAGGGTGTCGCCGGTGAACAGCAGCGGCTTGTCGACCAGCTTGAAGCAGATCGAACCGGGGGTGTGGCCCGGGGTCGTGATCGTGTGGAGCTTGAGCCGGCCGACCTCGATCATCGTGTCGTCCTCGAGGAGGTAGTCGTAGCTCGGCAACATCTCGGCGTCGGCCGCGGTCACCCCCACCTCGAACCCGGCGTCGCGCACGGCCGGCACCGCCTGGATGTGGTCCCAGTGGCCATGGGTCTCGAGCACGGTCCGCACCCCGAGGGTGCGACACAGGTCGAGCAACATCTCGTGTTCGTTGGCGGCGTCGAGCATCACCGCCTCGCCGGTGTGGCGGCAGCGGACGACGAAGACGTTGTTGTCGTAGGGCCCGACGACGACCTTGTGGACCTCGACGTCGGTGTCGTGCCAGTGGAGGGTGGACGCAGCAGGAGTCACGCTCCGAGCTTAGGCAGTCGAACCTTCGACGCGTGAACTGATGTCACCCAAGAGTGTCAGTTCGCGGCGCCGGCCTCGTCGATCTTGGCCAGGAGCTGATCGTTCGACATGCCGGCGAGCATCTTGTAGGCGTTGGCCACCGTCTCGAGCTCGTGGCGGGGCACGCAGACGTGGTGGCCGACGCAGTTGCCGTCGCACCGGTCCTTGACCCACTGCAACACCCGTTCGGGCCCGGTCTGGCGGTTGTCGAGCGTGAGCTGGCGGGTCGGCGGGAGTCGTTCGTCCTGGTAGCGCTCGAGGGCGTCGACCACGTCGTCCTCCACATTGAGGGCGGCGGTGAGGCTCTCGCCGTCGATGATCGCCTGGCTCGACCCGTTGGAACCGTTGGGGCGCATCACGTGGGCGGCGTCGCCGAGGAGGGTGACCCGTCCGTGCGACCAGCGGTCGATCGGGTCACGGTCCGACATCGGGAACTCCCACACGGTCTCGGTGGCGGCGAAGATCGACGGGATGTCGATCCAGTCCCACACCCAGTCCTTGAAGGCGGGGGCGAAGTCGTCGTGTTCGGCGATCCGGTTCCAGTCGGCCGACTCGATGTCGAGCTCGACGGGGAACTCGGCCACCCAGTTGATCAGGCTGCGACCGGCCCGGCGCTCGGCGCCGCCGATCGGGTAGGCGACCACCTTCAGGGTGTCGTGGCCGGCCATGAACATCGACTCGCCGTCGCCGAACGGTTCGGCCTCGACCGCCCCGCGCCACAGCATCAGGCCCGAGTAGTGGGGCGGCCCCTGGTCGGGGTTGAGGGTGGAACGCACGACCGAGTTGATGCCGTCGGCGCCGACGAGGACGTCGCCGGTGTAGGAACCGGCGGCGGCCCCGGTCTCCTTGTCGACGAAGTACCCGGTGACGCCCGACGCGTCCTGCTCGAAGGCCGAGAGGTGGTGGCCGGTGAGCACCCGGTCGGCGCCCAACCGCTCGCGGGCGGCCTCGAGGAGCACCATCTGGAAGCGGCCGCGGTGGATCGAGTACTGCGGCCAGGGCAAGCCCGCGTGGGTGCCACGATCCTCGGTCCAGATCTGCGTGCCGTCCTCGGAGTAGAAGCTGAGGCGGCGGGTGTGGATCGCCACCTCGTCGAGCGCCGGGCCGAGCCCGAGTTCGTGCAGGATGCGGACCGAGTGGGGTTGCACGTTGATGCCGACGCCCAACTCGCGGGGCTCTCGCACCGACTCGAACACGGTCACGTCGTGGCCCGCAGCGTGGAGGCACAGGGCGGCGGTGAGGCCGCCGATGCCGCCGCCGGCGATCAGGACCCGGCGCGGGGTGGTCGCCCGGCCGAAGGGGTGCTCGTTGTTCGCCTCGCTCACGACGGCCACATCACCTTCTTGAAGCCGCGGATCTCCACCCGCTCGAACAGCCCGGCCTTGGTGTAGGGGTCGTTGGCCGAGAACTCCTCGGCCGCCGCCCGGTCGGCGAACTCCATGATCAGGAGGCTGCCGCACATGTTGTCGTCGTCGTCGAGCAGGGGGCCGCCGGCCTTGGAGTCGAAGTCGGCCACGTAGGCGAGGTGGGCCTCCCGATTGGCCGTGCGAACGTCGAGCGCCCCCGGCTTGTCGAGGGCGTGGATGGCAAACAACATGCGGGCTCCAGATCGGTCCGACTGATCGGCGAACGAGGCTAGCCGGACCTGGGGCCGGCGACCCAGTGCGCCGGGTGGCTCCGCCCTCCCGGGTGCGGCGCCGGCTGCGTAGCGTCGAACCCGTGGAGAACGGGCGCAACAACTGGCGTTGGAACTGGTGGTTCCCCGCGTTCGGCCTCGCGGTGTCGATGATCGTGTTCACCTGGTGGACCGCCGACGCGATCTTCGACGGCGACTCCCTCGGCTCGGCCGTGCGCTTCTGCCTCGGGATCGCCGTGTGCAGCTATTTCCTCCTGGTGCACCGGCTGACCATGCTGCGCCGCCGCCTGGGCGGATAGCGGCTCCGACTCGCAACCGGCCCGTGACTGGGCCACGCTCTGGCCCATGGTCAACGAGCGTCCCGTCACCCGCCTCCTGATCGCCAACCGGGGCGAGATCGCCTGCCGCATCGCGGCCGGCGCCGCCGATCTCGGCATCGAGACGGTGGCGGTCGCCCCCGACGACGATGCCGGCTCGCGCCACACCCAGGTGACCGATCGATTCGTCGCCCTCGAGGGGCGCGGCCCCGCCGCCTACCTCGACATCGACCAGCTCGTGGCCGTCGCCGTGGCCGAGGAGTGCGACGCCGTGCATCCGGGCTACGGGTTCCTGTCGGAGAACTCGGCGTTCGCCACCGCCGTGGAGGCCGCCGGGCTCCGCTTCGTCGGACCGACCCCGGCCCAGCTCGCGGCGCTGGGCGACAAGGCCGAGGCCCGCCGCATCGCCGCGGAGGTCGGGGTGCCGGTCCTGCCGGCCTCCGAGGTGCTCGCCGACGCCGATGAGGCCGCCGCGTTCCTCGCCGACCACGGCGCCATGGTGCTCAAGGCCGTCTCCGGTGGCGGCGGGCGCGGCATGCGCATCGTGACCGACCCCGCCGACGTGGCCGCCGCCCTCGAACGTTGCCGCTCCGAGGCGCTGGGCGCCTTCGGTGACGACGCGGTCTACGCGGAACGGCTCGTCGGCGACGCCCGACATGTCGAGGTCCAGATCGTCGGCGACGGCTCCGGGGCCGTCGTGCACCTCCACGAACGCGAGTGCACCCTGCAGCGCCGCCACCAGAAGGTGGTCGAGTACGCCCCGTCGCCGACCCTCGACCGAGCCCTGGCCGACCGCCTCGCCGAGTGGTCGGTCTCCCTGGGGGCGGCGCTGGACTACCGGGGCGTCGGCACCGTCGAGTTCCTGGTCGACCGGGGGAGCGGCGACGCCTTCTTCATCGAGGCCAACGCCCGCCTCCAGGTGGAACACACCGTGACCGAGGAGATCACCGGCGTCGACCTCGTGCAGACCCAGCTCGGCATCGTTGCCGGCGGCACCCTCGCCGAGGTCGGATTGGCCGAGACGCCGACCCGCCGGGGCCAGGCCGTGCAGCTCCGGGTCAACCTCGAGACGATGGAGGCCGACGGCTCGACCCGCCCGGCCGGCGGCACCCTGACCCGCTTCGAGCCGCCGACCGGCCCCGGGGTGCGAGTCGACACCTATGGCGCCCAGGGCTACACCACCTCACCGGCCTACGACTCGTTGCTGGCCAAGGTGATCGTGCACGGCCGCGACCACGCGGAGACCCTGGTCCGGGCCGCCCGGGCCGTCGACCGGTTCGCCCTCGACGGCCCCGCCTCCAACCTCGGTTTCCTCGCCGCCCTCCTCGCGGATGAGGCCGTGGCGGCCAACGACGTGTCGACCACCTTCATCGCCGCCAACGCCGAACGCCTCGCCGCCGACGCCGCCGCCTGGACCGGCCCGGCGGGCTCGACCGCGACCGCCGCGACCTCGGCGCCCGTCGGCGATCTCGCTCCCGGCACGATCGCCGCGCCCCTCCAAGGCACGGTCGTCACGATCGACGTGGCCCCCGGCGACGCCGTGCCCGCCGGCGCCCAGCTGCTGGTGATGGAGGCGATGAAGATGGAACACGTCGTCGTCGCCGCCCACTCCGGGGTGGTCGGCGCGATCGCCGTCGCCCCGGGCGACGCCGTGTTCGAGGGCCACGGCCTGCTCGTGCTCGACGCCGCCGAGGTGGCCGGCGACGAGGCCGCCGGCAGCGCCGAGGTCGACCTCGACCACGTGCGCGCCGACCTGGCCGAGGTCAACGAACGCCACGGGTTCGGGTTCGACGAGAACCGGGCCGAGGCGGTGGCCAAGCGCCACGCCAAGGGCAAGCGCACCGCACGGGAGAACATCGCCGACCTGGTCGACGACGGCACCTTCATGGAGTGGGGGCCACTCGTCGTCGCCGCCCAACGCAAGCGTCGCTCCCTGCCCGAACTGATCGAGAAGACCCCCGGCGACGGCCTCGTCGGCGGCATCGGCTCGGTCAACGGCGACGCGTTCGGTGAGGACGACGCCCAGTGCGTCGTGATGACCTACGACTACATGGTCCTCGCCGGCACCCAGGGCCACCAGAACCACCGCAAGAAGGACCGCCTGTTCGAACTGGCCCAGGAGCTGCGCCTGCCGACGATTCTGTTCGCCGAGGGCGGCGGCGGCCGCCCGGGCGACACCGACGGCGTCGGTGTGGCCGGCCTCGACTGCATGGCGTTCCGCCTGTGGGGCGAACTGAGCGGCCTGGTGCCCCTGGTCGGCATCAACGCCGGCTACTGCTTCGCCGGCAACGCCGCCCTGTTGGGTTGCTGCGACGTCGTGATCGCGACCCGCGACTCCAATCTCGGCATGGGCGGCCCGGCGATGATCGAGGGCGGCGGCCTCGGCGTGTTCCACCCCACCGAGATCGGGCCGAGCGACGTGCAGTCCGCCAACGGCGTGATCGACATCCTCGTCGACGACGAGGAAGAGGCGGTGCGGGTGGCCAAGCAGTACCTCGCCTACTTCCAGGGCCGAACCGACGACTGGGAGGCGCACGACCAGCGCCGTCTCCGCCACGTCATCCCCGAGAACCGCCTGCGCATCTACGACGTGCGCGAGGTGATCGACCTCCTCTTCGACGTCGACTCGGTGCTCGAGCTCCGGGCCGACTTCGGGCTCGGCATGATCACCGCCCTGGCCCGCATCGAGGGCCGTCCGGTCGGCGTGGTCGCCAACAACCCCGCCCACCTGGCCGGCGCCATCGACGCCGACGGTGCCGACAAGGCGGCCCGGTTCCTGCAGCTGTGCGACGCCTTCGACCTGCCGGTGGTCAACCTGTGCGACACGCCGGGGATCATGGTCGGCCCCGAGGCCGAGAAGACCGCCCTGGTGCGCCACGCGTCGCGGCTGTTCGTCGTCGGGGCCTCGGTCGAGGTGCCGATGTGCACGATCGTGTTGCGCAAGGGATATGGCCTCGGGGCCCAGGCGATGGCGGCCGGCAGCTTCAAGTCACCGGTGTTCACCGTCGCCTGGCCGACCGGGGAGTTCGGCGGCATGGGCCTCGAGGGCGCCGTCCAACTCGGCTACCGCAACGAATTGGCGGCCATCGAAGACCCCGAGGAGCGGGAACGCACCTACCAGGAGATGGTCGACCGCATGTACACCGTCGGCAAGGCGGTCTCGATGGCCGACCACTTCGAGATCGACGACGTGATCGACCCGGCCGAGAGCCGTCGGGTCATCCTCACGATGCTCCGGGCTGCCCCCGCCCCCTTGCCCCGCTCCGGCAAGAAGCGTCCGGCCATCGATACCTGGTGACAGCTACCTGGTGACAGCCACCTGGTAGCTCCCCCCTATGGGTCCCCCGGACCATAGGGGTTCCCCCGATTCCGGGGTCGAAGATCGTTCGTACCTTGATGTTCACAAGCGACCAGCACCCACACAGCGTTGAGCATGTGACTGGGTCGCACGAACACCGAGAGGGCAACGATCATGACCATCACCGAGCACACCAGCCACACCAGCTCCACCGAGATCGCCGAGGTCACCCAGGCGTTCTTCAGCGCCGACCACGACACCGTCGGCTGCATCTCGATCCAGCGCTGCACCGACTGGCTCCTCGACCTCTACCAGAGCGACGAGCGCCCCAAGGTCCGCCGCCTGATCGGCGAGGTCATCGAGGACCTCCAGCTCCTCGGCTCGATCGACGACGCCGACACCGAGGACCTCGTGCTCGGCGCCCTCGCCTCCGTCGAAGCCGCCATCGAGATGGCCGACCTCTGCGGGCGGTGGTGACGATGGCTCTGGCCGAACTCCCCCTGATGCTCGACGCCGCCCGCCGCCGCATGGATCGGCCGGCTGCCCGTCCCGCCTCGCCGATCCAGGTGAGCCTCGAGGACCTTCCCCACCGAGTCCTCGCCGACCTGCTCGCCGAGGAGGAGCGCCTCAGTCACCGGGCCGCCGGCACCGTCCTGCCGGCCGCCGACGCCGTCCGTCTCGACGCCGTCACCGCCGAGATCGACGCCCGCTGGCAGACCTGCCTCGGCCACTGCTTCGGCGGCTGAGCTGCGCCGAGCAGAACGAGACAGGCAACAGGGCCGAACGGCCCGCTTCACGGGTCGCACCTGTCACCCGGTTCCCGGCCATCCACCCAGGTCAGCGGACATAGGGTGAGGTGGTGCCCGCCGTCGACCGACGCCCGGTCCGAACGATCGCCAGCCCCACCGACGCCCAGCGCGTCGGGCTCGCCGGATCGCTCGCCGCCGCCGCCATCCCGTGGGTCGTCACCTTCGATGGCCTGTCGACCAGCGGCCACCGGATGCTGAGCGCCTTCCTGCTCGCCGTCGGCCTCTGGGTGAGCGAGGCCATCCCCCTCCACGCCACGGCCATCGGCATCATCCTCGCCGAGGTCCTCCTGGTGAGCGACGCCGCCGTCGTGCCGGTCGCCGCCGACGCCCCGGCCGCCGCCGACTTCTACGCCGCCCTCGCCAATCCGGTGATCGTCCTGTTCCTCGGCGGCTTCTTCATCGCCCACGGCGCCGAGGTGTTCACCCTCGACCAGAACCTGGCCCGGGTGCTCCTGCGGCCCTTCGTGCCGTCGCCCCGCCGCACCGTGCTCGGCATCATGCTGATCACCGCCGTGCTGTCGATGTTCATGTCGAACACCGCCACGACCGCCACCATGTTGGCGGTGTTGTTGCCCGTGATCGGCACGCTCGAGGCCGGCGATCCGCTCCGCACCGCCCTCGCCCTGTCGGTGCCGGTGGCGGCGAACGTCGGCGGCATCGCGACCCCGGTCGGCACCCCGCCCAACGCCATCGCCCTCGGCGTCCTGGCCGACAACGGTGTCGACCTCACCTTCCTCGACTGGGTCCTGCTCGCCCTGCCCCTGACGCTGGTGGTGTTGCTCGCGTCGTGGGTGGTGCTGATGCGCCTCTTCCCGCCCCGGGCCGACCACCTCGACGTCCGCATCGACGTCGAGTTCGACACCTCGCCCGCCGCCCGGCTGTTCTACGTCGTGGCCGCCCTCACCGTCGTCGGCTGGCTGTCGCAACCGCTCCACGGCGTGCAGATCTCGGCGGTCAGCCTGGTGCCGGTCGTGATCCTGCTCGCCACCAAGGTGTTCGGGCCCGACGACCTCAAGGCGATGCCGTGGGACGTGTTGTGGTTGGTGAGCGGCGGTGTCGCCCTCGGCACCGGCGTCGCCACGACCGGGCTCGACGCCTGGCTCGTCGGGCTCGTGCCCTGGGACTCGGTGCCCGGCGGCCTGCTCGTGGTGGCCCTCGCCGTGGTGGCGCTGGGGATGTCGACGGTCATCTCGTCGTCGGCGACCGCCAACCTCCTGATCCCGATCGGGGTGACCCTGGCGGCCAGCGACGCCGTGATGATCGCCCCGCTGCTGGCGGTGCTGATGCTGGCGATCGGCTCGTCGTTGGCGATGGCCCTGCCGATCTCGACCCCGCCCAACGCCATCGCGTATGCCACCGGCGTGGTCGAGGGGCGCGACCTCGCCCGCAGCGGTATCGCCGTCGGCGCGATCGGCCTGGCGGTGTTCGTCGTGCTCGGCCCACCCCTGTGGCGTCTGTTGGGCGTGCTGTGACGGTGAACCCCCTCGTCCTCCTCGTCGGCTCGGGTGAGCTCGTCGCCCCCGTGGTCGCCGAGATCGAACGCGAATTGCCAGCCGTCACGACCGTCGTGGCGACCGTCGCCGACGCCGCCACGACGCTGAATGACCTCCGCGCCGTCGACCGCCCGATCTCGCTGCTGGTCGCCATCGACGTCCCGGTCGACGAGCTGATTGCTGTCACCGGCCCGACGAGGGTGTTGCTCCTCACCCCGGAGCCCCGCCTGACCGGCCTCGACGCCGCCGTGTCGGCCGGGACCCTGGTCGGCGTCGTCTCCGCCACCTGGACCCCCGGCGAGTTCGCCCGCCACCTCGCCGCCCAGATTCGTCGTGGCGACGGGGCCGCCCCCACCCCGGATCTCGACCGGGCCCCGGCCCTCGAGGCCCTCGAGGCCGACGACGCCGAGGTGTCGACCCGTCTGGTGACGGCGATCGAGCGCGCCCTCGGCCCCCGCCCGCGGCTCCTGTTGCGGGCCGGCGCCACCTTGGTCCGCGAGGGCGAGCAGGTCAACGCGGTGTTCATCGTCGAGGACGGCGACATCGAACTCAGCCGTCGGGCCGCTCACGGCGAACAGGTGCTCCACCGCAACTCCTCGGGCGGCGTGGTCGGGATGCTGTCGTTCACCCAGCAGCGAGCGGCGTTCGTCACCGCGGTGGCCGCCGGCCCGGTGACAGCGATCCACCTCACCCTCGAACAGCTCGACCAGGCGATGCGTCACGATCCCGAGGTGAGCACCCTGTTCTCGGCGCTCCTGCTGCGGGCCCTGGCCAAGCGGTTGGTGCGGGCCGACGAACTCCACCTCGAATTGCGGACCCTCAACCGGACCCTGGCTGCTGCGGAGGTCCGCCTGATCGACTCGGCCCGGATGGCGACGTTGGGCGAGCTGTCGGCCGGGGTCGCCCACGAACTCAACAACCCCGTCGGTGCCCTCGCCCGAGCGGCCGATCACGTAGCCACCGATCTCGGCGCCCTGCTCGACGTCGACGACCGCGCCGTGTTCGACGAGGCCTCGACCGCCTCGCCGATCTCGACCTCCGAGCTGCGGCGGCGCCGTCGCGAACTGGCGGCCGCCCTCAGCGACGACGCGCTCGCCGATCGACTGGCACGGGCGGGCGTGGCGACGCCCGCCGAGGCCAACCGGCTGGTCGCCGCCGGCGCCGCCGCCCTCGACCGCCGTGTCCGGTTGTGGCAGCTCGGCACCTCGGTCCGCAACGCCGCGTCGGCCACCGACCGGATCACCGGGATCGTCAGCGGGCTCCGTTCCTATGTGCGCGACGACACCGGCGACGAGGTCGAGGTCGACGTGCGCGAGGGCCTCGACGACACGCTCCGCCTGCTCGGCCACCGTCTCGACGGGGTGCAGGTCGAACGGCGCTACGACGACGTGCCCACGATCCTCGGGCGCCCGGGTGAGCTCAACCAGGTCTGGACCAATCTGCTGGTCAACGCCCTCGACGCCCTCGACGGCCGGCCGGCAGCCCGGATCGATGTGGTCGTCGACCGTCACGGGGGCGACGTGCGGGTCCGGATCGTCGACAACGGGCCGGGAATCCCGGCCGATGTGCTCGACCGGATCTTCGAGCCTCGATTCACCACCAAAGGGGGTCGCGTCGAGTTCGGCCTCGGCCTCGGCTTGTCGATCGCCCGCCGGATCGTCGACGATCACGCCGGCACGATCGAACTGGCGAGCGGGGACGCGACCACCGCCACGGTGCTGTTGCCGCGAGCGGTGTTGCTACCGGTCGAGGAAGGAGCCTGAGATGGGACAGCTGTGGGTGCTCGTGATCGAGGACGAAGCCGAGGTGCGCGACGCCCTGGTGCGAGACCTCGACGGGTTCGCCCCGGCCGTGCGGGTCGACGCCGCCAGCGACGTCGACGACGCCTGGGCCGCCGTCGGCGAGGCCGACGCGGCGGGTGACCGACTCGGGCTGGTGCTGGCCGACCATCGCCTGCCGGGCCGGACCGGGGTCGACTTCCTGGTCGAGCTCGACGCCGACCCCCGCCACGCCGCCGCCCGCAAGGTGCTCGTGACGGGCCAGGCCGGCCTCGACGACACCGTGCGGGCCGTCAACGACGCCGGCCTCGACCACTACGTCGCCAAGCCGTGGGACGGCGAGGCGCTGTGCCAGGTCGTGCGTGATCAGCTCACCGATTTCGTGCTCGCCGAGTTCGACGACGTGCTTCCCTTCGTCGCCGTGCTCGACGGCCCCCGTCTCCTCGGCTCGCTGGGGAGCAGACCCTCCTGACGGCAGCCGGCTACTGCCCAGGAGAACTAGGGCTCGAGCTCGACGCAGTTCGTCTCGAGGTGGGCCAGGGTGTGCATGGGCGTTGCCGTGGCGACACAGACGCCGCCTGCCTCGATCGCCTCCTGCGACAGGAACTCGGAGAGTTGCACGGTTTCGCCGTCGACCACCTCCCAACTCCCTCCGCCGACGCTGATCTCGCTCTGCGCACCGACGGTCTCGACCGCCAGATCGGCGGCGTAGACGTGGGCGTGATGGCCCGAGGCGATGCTGACCGGCTCCGGCCAGTTCCGGTACTCGACCTCGATCGTCACGATGCCGGCTTCCACGGTCGCCCCCACGAGCGCCGCCAGCGGCTCGCCCGCAGCCGCGGTCTCGGTCATCGCCTCGGCGGGCTCGTGGCTCGGCTCCTCGGCGGTCGCCTCGGCGGAGCGGCCGCCCCACCACACGCCGAGGCCGAACACCCCACCGAGTGAGCCGACCGCCACCAGGGTGGCTCCGGCTCCGACGAGGGTGGACCGACGATCGAGCGGTGCTGCCATGTCCCGATCGTCGACCCCGGGGTCCCAGGGGTCGTGGGGGAGATCCCCATTTCTCGTTGGGGGTTCGGTCGTTGGGGAGCTCAGTCCTGGAGAAACTCGAGAATCCGCGGGTACGCCGTGCGGTCCTGGAGCATGAACAGGTGGCCGCCGTCGAAGAACTCGACGGTGGCGTCGGGGATCGCTTCGGCGAGCGCCTCGGAGTTGGGCGGGGGCGCGAGGTCGTCGAACGCGCCGGCGGCGACGAGGGTCGGTGCACCGATCTCGCCGAGTCGCCGTTGGGTGTCGTGGCGGCTGCGGGCGTCGAGCTGGGCCAGGTAGCCGGTGCGGGCCTCGCCGGTCCGCGGTGTGCGGTAGCCCTGGATCATCGTGTCGTAGAACGCGTTCGGCAGGCCGGGGATCGGGTCGTCGCGTCCCGGGTCCCAACGGTTGTCGAGCAGGCCCAGCATCAGCTCGATACGGGCCTCGGCGTCGAGCTCCTCGAGGGTGTGGAGCGGGAACGAGGGCTGGGTGCCACCGGGCGAGGTGCAGTTGAGCACGAGCCGCTGGACGAGGTCGGGGTGCCGGATCGCCAGGTGCTGGGCGACCATGCCACCGAAGCTGGTGCCGACCACGTGACACCGCTCCCAGCCGATCGCCCGCACCACGGCCGCAGCGTCATCCGCGTAGTCGGCCATCTCGTGCGGTCCGGCCGGCTTCGAGGTCTGGCCGAGGCCACGCTGGTCGTAGTGCAGGACGTGGCCGATCGTGTTGAGCGGATTGCGGTCGGGCATCGACGTGCGCAGGTCGCCGCCGGTGCCCCCGATGTTGAGGATCCGGCGGTCGGCCGTCTCGTCTCCGTGCAGCTCGACGTAGAACGTCAGTCCGTTGGCGTCGATGAACATGCAGGCGCACCTTTCTGCGCCCGCTGGAGCGCTCGGTCGATGAGTTGGATCGGGTGGACGACCTCGGGGGCCGTGCCGCCTCGGTCTCGGTAGCCGGCCGCCAGGTGGAGCGAGCAGCCGGGGTTGGCCGACGCGACGACCTCGGGTGCCGCCCGGTCGAGGGCCGCCAGCTTGCGGCCGCGAACCTCGCCGGCCAGGTCCGGCTGCAGGGCGCTGAACGCCCCGCCGGCCCCGCAACACAGGCCGTCGTCGTCGAGCTCGACGACCTCGGCCACGAAGGGGGCGAGGGCGACCCGCACCGCGTCGTGGGCCTTCTGCACGTGGCGCAGGTGGCACGGATCCTGGATCGCGACCCGGGCCTCGATCGGCGCCACCGACGGCAGTCGGTCGCGGTGCGCGGCCACCCACGTCGACACGTCGACGACCCGGTCGGCGACCGCCGGGTTGGCCAGCAGCTCGGCCCCACAGCCGGCGGCGTCGACGACGATCGGCTGGTCGCCGGCGAGAGCGTCGGCCACCTCGGCCCCCATCGAACGAGCCTCGTCGCCGAAGCCGGCGTGGGTGTGCAGCGCCCCACAGCACCCGGCCCCGAGGTCCGACGCCGGCACCACACGGGCGCCGGCGGCTTCGAGCACCCGCTGGGCGGCGGCGTGCACGTCGCGCTGCCAGGCGTCCATCACGCACCCGGTGAACAGGATCACCTCGCCGGCCGGCGCCGGACGGTCGACCGGCGTCGCCACGAGGGCGGGCGACGACAGGGGCAGGTCGGCCGGCAGTCCTGCGACGGCGGGCACGACCTTGCCGACCAGCCCGAGCAGGCCGGTCCGTTGGGCGGCCGCCATCGCCGTCGTCCCGGCCCGCAACGCCGTCGGGCTGGCGAGTGGCCGCATCGCCAGCTGTTGCCACCACGGGGCCCCGTGGCCGGCGTCGGTCAGGGCCTCGTTGGTGCCCTCGATGAGTCGCCCGTAGGGCACCCCCGACGGGCACGCCGGTTCGCAGCCCCGGCACTGGATGCAGGTGTCGAAGGCGTCGAGCACCTCGTCGGTGAGCGGGGCGTCGTGGTCCTGCACCTCCCGCATCAGACGGATGCGGCCCCGGGGCGAGCGGGTCTCGTCACCGGTCACCCGGTAGGTCGGGCAGTGGGGGAGACACAGGCCGCACTGCACGCACTGGGCGAGGTCGTCGTCGTCGAGATGGAGGTCCATCAGCAGCTCACCTGGGGGTTGAGGCGCCCGGTCGGGTCGAAGTTGGCGACGACCCGGGCCGCCACGGTCGCGGCGCCGGGATCGACCGTCGGCGGGTTCGGGTCGGGCTGGTCGGCGACCGTGACCCCGGTGCCGAGGTAGTTCACGCCGGGCGAGTCGTACTGCTGGGCCGGGGTGCGGGACCACCGATGGGGCAAGGCTGGCGGGCCGTCACTGTCGGTGACGTCGCCGAGCAGCGCCAACGCGGCGGCGCCGGCCTCGACGTCCGGTTCGTGGCCTTCGAGCAGCACCCACGCCGTCTCACCGTCCCAGGCGATCGCTCCGGGCCGCAGCACGGCTCGTCGCACGGCCCGCGGTTCGGCGTCGGTGACCGCGACCCAGCGGTGGGCGGCGGGGATCGGGTTGGTGCGCAACACGACCTCGCCGAGCAGCCCGATCGTGCCGAGCGATCCGGTGAGGAGGCGGGGCAGGTCGAACCCGGTCACATTCTTCACCGTCGGGCCGCCGCCGATGATGACCTTGCCCTCGGCCGAGACGTAGCGGACCTCGAGCACCGAGTCGCGCAGCCGTCCCCGCCCGAGCGAATGGAGGTGGTTCTCGGCGACCATCACGGCGCCGCCCACCGTCGACGGACCGGCGGGGCCCGCCCCACGGTCGGGCAGGGCGCACCGCTGACCGGCCTCGGCCAGGGCGGAGTCGAGCTCCGCCACCGGCGTGCCGGCCCGGACCCGGACCGTCATCTCGGCCGGCAGGTGTTCGACGATGCCGCTCGGCGCTCGCACCAACCGCGGTTCTGACCCATCGCCGCGCCCGAGATCCCAGCGGGTGCGGCCACCCTCGACCGCCACCGGCCCCTCGGCGCCCACCTCGTCGGCGAAGCCGGCCAGCGCGGCATCGATCGCGAGGCGGCTCATCCCCAGACCCCTGTCGGCATGGACCGCAGGGCGGCGATGTCGGCACAGCTGTGGCCGAGCGGCAACACCTTGCCCGGATTGGCCCGGCACTGGGGGTCGAAGCTGCGGCGCAGCCGGTCTTGGTGGTCGAGGTCGTCGTCGCTGAAGATGCGGGCCATGTAGCCCTGCTTCTCCACCCCGATCCCGTGTTCACCCGAGAGCATCCCTCCGGCGTCGAGCGAGGCGGTGATGATCTCGGCCCCCGCCGCGTGCACCCGCTCGAGGATCCCGGGCTCGCGGGCGTCGAACACCAGGAGGGGATGCATGTTGCCGTCGCCGGCGTGGAAGACGTTCATCACCAACAGGTCGTGGCGGTCGGCGATCTCGTAGGTCGCCTCGAGGATCTCGGCCAGAGCCGATCGGGGCACGACCGTGTCGTGGAGGTAGTAGTCGGGGGCGAGCTGGGCGATCGCCCCGAAGGCGGTCTTGCGTCCCTTCCACAGGGCCGCCCGCTCGGCCTCGTCCGCCGCGAGCCGCACGTCGGTGGCGCCCTCGGCCCGGCCGATGCGTTCGATCTCGGCCGCCTCGATCGCCGTGCCTGCCTCGAGGCCGTCGACCTCGGCCAGCAACACCGCGGCGGCGTCGGTCGGATAGCCGGCGGCCACGTAGTTCTCCACCGCGGTGGTCATGCGCTGGTCCATCACCTCGAGGGCGGCCGGCACGATCCCCGCGGCGATCACGGCGCTGACCGTGCGAGCGGCGTCGCCGACCGTGGCGAACGACAACAGCAGTGTCCGCACCACCGGCGGGGTGGGGGTGAGCCGCACGGCGATCCGGGTGGCGATGCCGAGCGTGCCCTCACCGCCGACGAATGCACCTCGCAGGTCGTAGCCGGGCGGTTCGCCGTCGAGGCCGCCGAGACGGGCCTCGGTGCCGTCCGGCAATACGACGTCGACGGCGACGACGTGGGCGTTGGTGACCCCTTCCGACAGGCAGTGGGGGCCGCCGGAGTTGTTGGCGACGTTCCCGCCGATCGTGCACACCTGTTGCGACGACGGGTCGGGGGCGAAGTGGTAGCCGAGGGGAGCGAGGTGACGCGACAGGTCGAGGTTGACCACCCCGGGTTCGACCCAGGCGATCTCGTTGTCGAGGTCGACCTCGAGGATCCGGTGCATCTTGGCCAGGGCGACGACCACCGGGGCGCCGAGTGGGATCGCCCCGCCGGCGAGGCCGGTGCCGGCGCCACGGGGCACGACGGCTCGGCCGTGAGCGTTGGCGATCGTCACGATCGCGGCGACCTCATCGGCTGAGGTCGGGAAACACACCGGCCCGGCGACGCCGCCGTCGAACACCGACGCGTCATGGGCCATCAGCGCCCGCTCGGCCCCGTCGGTCCGCACCCGGTCGGCCGACAGCGCGGCACGCAGCTCCGCCACGAGGGGATCGGCCGATTCGGTTGGTCGGCGTCGCAGCAATCGGTCGAGCGGGCGGGCGGTCACCGCCCCACTCTGGCCGATTCGACCGCGAGCTGCACCTGCGCGAAGTAGGGGCGACTCCCTAGCCGCTCGGCAGTCGCCGCCAGGCGACTTCGTCGGCGACCCGGGCTCCGATCCAACCGCTCAGCGTCGTCGGCAGCGCAAGCCACCACGGGGCGCCGAGGACTCGCCACACGATCGCGGCGATCGCGAGCCCGGCGGTGGCGATGGCAGCCCAGCCGGGTGCCTCGAGATCGGCGGTCTTGAAGCCCGCGCGGAACCGGCGGTGCCGCCAGCCTGGGCGGCCCTCGTAGGCGAACCAGTCAGCGTTGCTGCCTCGTCGTGTCGTCATCGACTCAGCTTGGCGCAGCGGCGGCGGCCCGGCCACGGGTTTCGCCCACGCCGAACGCGATGATGACCACCCCGAGCCCGGCGACGGCGGCCAGGGCGAGCGACGACGCGTCGAGGCCGGCGGCATCGGCCAACGAGCCGACGATGATCGGGCCGATGATCTTGCCGACGTCGCGGATCGCGCCCATCGAGGCGAGGAACCGGGCCGGCGACGCCACCGGCGCCAGGTCGCTCGACAGGGTCAGCATCGTGCCCGATCCCAGCCCGTTGCCGACCCCCATCACGACCGCGGCCACCGCCACACCCGTGGTCCCGTCGGCTCGCGACAACACGAGGAGGCCGACGCCGAGCAGGGTGAACGACGGCACGATGGCGAACAGTCGGCCGAAGCGGTCCATCAACACCCCGGACACCGGGAACAACACCAGGTCGGCGAAGCTGCCGACCGCGACCAGCACCCCGACCTCGCCGGGGTCGAGGCCGAACGCGGCGCCGATCAACGGCAACACCACGAAGCGGCCCTGGCGGGCCAACATGACGCACAGCTGCCCGGCGCCGGCCACGGCGAGGGCGGTGCGATGGCCCCGCAACGACCCCTCGGCCGCCGCCGCCTCGATGGTCTCGGCGTTTGTGCGGACCTCGCCGGCGATCGGCCGCCAGAACAGCAGCGGCACGAGCCCGGCCGCCGTCACGACCGCCGTCGCCCAGAACGCGGTGGAGAAGCCGAACCGGTCCGCTGTCCAGCCGCCGAGCAGGGGCCCGATCAGGTAGGCGAGACGGATCGTGCCGCCGAACAGCGACATCGCCCGACCGCGGAGCACGGGGTCGACGGTGCGGGTGAGGAACGACTGGCGTGACAACAGCCAGCCGACCGAGCCGACGCCCCACACGAATTGCAGGCCGACCAACGCCAACGCGGCGCCGGTCGCGCCGAGCAGGGCGACCGAACCGGCGAGCACCAGCACCGAGATCACCATCGTCTCGGTCTCGCTCCGGCGTCGCAGCATCTCGCCGACCGGCAGCTGCGACAGCGCCGAACCGAGCCCGGCTGCGGCCAGGACGTAGCCGATGGCGGAGTAGTCGAGCGACAGCGACTCGAGGTAGAGCGGGAGGATCGGCACGAGCATGCTGACCCCGGCGTTGACCGCCAGCACCGGCAGGTAGACGGGCAGCACGAGCCGGCGGAGCGCGGTGGACGTCGGCCGGGGACCCATCGGATCGAAGGCTACGGGAGAGATTCGCGACCTTTCCGTTCCGGAGACGTCATCCAGAACATGTCCGTCGCTCCCGCCGCTACCACGACCACCGACCTGCCCGCGCTCGAGCACATCGTCGAGCGCACGATCGACCTTCGCGACGGGGTGTCGGGGAGTCGGATCCGGGAGACCGAATTCGTGCGGCCCACCGACCGATTCGTGCCGACGGTCGACAGCCTGGTCCTGGTCGACCTGCTGGCCGAGGAGGAAGCCCTCGCCTTCGCCGCCGGCGCCGTGCCGCTCGGCCCGGCTGCTGCCGCCCGCCTGTCGGCCGTCGAATCGGAGATCGACGCTCGCTGGGACACCTTCCTTTCGCGGTAGCTTGACCCTTCGTGGGGACCGACTCGCTGACCAGGGAACAGAGCGCCGAACTCCGGGAGAAGGCGTTCGCCACCGGTGATCGAGCCTCGTCGCTCCGCGTCTACCGGGTCGTCCACAAGCTGATCCGGCTCGTGCTGCATCCCCTGTTGCGGGTGCGGTGGACCGGCTCGGAGGTCCTCGAGACGCCGGGCCCACTCATCCTGGCACCGGTGCATCGGTCCCACCTCGACTCGGTACTGGTCGCCACCACCTGCCGGCGCCGGATCCGAGCGCTCGGCAAGGAGTCGCTGTTCACCGTCCCCGTGCTGTCGTTCTTCTGCGCCGCCCTCGGCGCGATCCCCGTGCGTCGCGGGCAGGCCGACCGTGAGGCCCTCGCCGCGGCGAAGGCGCTCCTGGACCGGGGCGAGGCGATGATCGTCTTCCCCGAAGGGGGCCGCCAGAACGGCCACGACATCGCCGAACTGTTCGACGGTGCCGCCTGGCTGGCGGCCCGGACCGGGGCCAAGGTCGTGCCGATCGGGATCTCGGGAACCGGCGAGGCGATGCCCGAGGGGGCCAAGATGATCCGCCGCTCGACCGTCGGCATCGTCGTCGGCGAGCTGATGGACCCCCCGGTCGGCGCCACCGGCAAGCGCGCCAACCGCGACGACATGCGAGCCTTCACCGACCAGCTCGCCGTGAAGCTCGCCGAGGTCCAGGAGCAAGCCCGCAACCTCGCGTCGCGATAGCCTCCCCGGATGGCGAACCCCTTCTCCGCTCCGAGCTCGCTCCCGTTCCAACTCCCGGACTTCGACGCGATCGGCGACGACGACTTCGGACCGGCGATCATCGACGGCATGGCGGCCCATCGCGCCGAGGTCGACGCGATCATCGCCCAGCCTGAGGTCACGTTCGACAACACGATCGGCGCCCTCGAGGCTGGCGGCCAGCAGCTCGACCGGGCCCTGATCGTCTTCTACTCCCGGGTGTCGGCCCACAGCAACGACACGATCGACGCGATCAACGCCGAGATCTCCCCGAAGCTGTCGGCCCACAGCGACGCCATCACCCTCGACGACCGCCTCTTCGCCCGGGTCGCCGACCTCCACGACCGTCGGGCCGAGCTCGGCCTCGGCCCCGAGGCGCTGCGACTGCTGGAGCGCACCTATGACTCGTTCGTCCGCGCCGGCGCTCAGCTCTCGCCGGCCGACAAGGACACGCTGAAGGCGCTCAACGCCGAGCTGTCGAGCCTCGGCACCGCCTTCGGCGAGAAGCTGTTGAAGGGGGCCAACGCCGGCGCCGTCAAGGTCGCCGACCGTGACCGTCTCGAAGGCCTGTCCGACGGCGAGATCGCCGCCGCGGCCGCGACCGCCGGCGACGGCACCTGGAACTTCCCCCTCGTGCTGCCGACCGGGCAACCGGCGCTGTCGTCGCTCGCCGACCGCGACCTCCGACAGGCGGTGTTCGAGGCGTCGATCAGCCGGGGCACCGGCGTCGACGAGGCCACCGACACCCGGGCCAACATCGTGCGTCAGGCCCAGCTCCGCGCCGAGCGGGCCGCCCTGCTCGGCTTCGCCAGCCACGCCGACTACGTGATCGCCGACTCGACGGCCGGGTCGGTCGACGCCGTCGCCACGATGCTGGCCAAGCTCGTGCCCGCCGCGATGGCCAACGCCGATGCCGAGGCCGCCGAGCTCGAGGCGATCGCCGGTCACGAGATCGAGGCATGGGACTGGGCGTTCTACGCCCAGAAGGTCCGCCTGGAGAAGCTGGCCGTCGACGATGCTGCGCTGCGTCCCTACCTCGAACTCGACCGGGTGATCACCGATGGCGTGTTCGCTGCCGCCAACCAGCTCTTCGGCCTCGAGTTCATACCCCGCGACGACCTCCCCAAGCTCCACCCCGATGTCCGCTACTGGGAGGTCCGCGAGGCCGACGGTTCGGTCCTCGGGCTCTTCGGCGGCGACTACTTCGCCCGGCCGTCCAAGCGAGGCGGGGCGTGGATGAACGCGGTCGTGTCGCAGAGCCGGATGCTCGGCCGCGGCCCGGTGGTGATGAACACGTGCAACTTCACCAAGCCGGCCCCGGGTGAGCCCGCCCTGCTGACGATGGACGAGGTCCGCACCCTGTTCCACGAGTTCGGCCACGCCCTCCACGGGTTGTTCAGCGACGTCTGGTTCCCGAGCCTGGCCGGCACCGCCGTGCCCCGTGACTACGTCGAGTTCCCGTCCCAGGTCAACGAGATGTGGCTGGAGGACCCGGCGATCCTGGCCCGCTACGCGGTGCACCACGAGACCGGTGAACCGATGCCGACCGAGCTGCTCGAGAAGGTGCGGGCCGCCCGGGCCTACGGCGAGGGGTTCGCGACCACCGAGTACCTGGCCGCCACCCTGCTCGACCAGGCCTGGCACCAGCTCGACGCCGAGGCCCTGGCAGCGCTCGGCCCCGACGACGTCGAGGCCTTCGAGGCCGACGCCCTGGCCAAGGCCGGCATCGCCCACGCCAAGATCCCGCCTCGCTACCGCAGCACCTACTTCAACCACATCTTCGGCGGCGGCTACTCGGCCGCCTACTACTCCTACATCTGGTCGGAGGTGCTCGACGCCGACGCGGGGGAGTGGTTCATGGAGAACGGCGGCCTCACCAGGGAGAACGGTCAGTTCTTCCGAGAGCAGGTGCTCTCGAAGGGCAACTCGGTCGACGCCATGGAGGGCTACCTCTCCTTCCGGGGCAAGGACCCCGACATCGCTCCGCTGTTGCGTCGTCGGCGACTGGGTTGACACCCCTGGGCTGAGCCTCGGGACTGTGGCACCATGTGACCCATGTCGCACCAGCCCAGCCACACCGTCGGCGCCACCGAACCGGCGCTGCTCGACGAGACCATCGGCGCCTGCCTCGACCGCATCACCGCCGCCCACGGCGACCGCGACGCCATCGTGGTGCCGTTCCAGGACGTCCACTGGACCTACACCGAACTGCGTGACGAGGTCGATCGGTTGGCCCGCGCCCTGCTCGCCGCCGGCTTCGCCAAGGGCGACCGCCTCGGCATCTGGTCACCGAACAACGTCGAGTGGGTGACCACCCAGCTCGCGACCGCACGCATCGGCGTGATCATGGTCTGCATCAACCCGGCCTACCGGACCCACGAGGTGCAGTACGCCCTCGCCCAGTCCGGCTGCAAGGGGCTCGTCGCCGCGACCTCGTTCAAGACCAGCGACTACGTCGGCATGATCGACGAGGTGCGGGGCGACCTGCCCGACCTCGAGCAGGTCTACTGGATCGGCACCGACGACTGGCCGGCGCTCCTGGCCAAGGCCGACGAGGTGAGCGCCGACCAGCTGGCCGAGGTCTCGGGCGGCCTCGCCGCGAATGACCCGATCAACATCCAGTACACCTCGGGCACCACCGGGTACCCCAAGGGGGCCACCCTGACCCACCGCAACATCTTGAACAACGGCTTCTTCGTCGGCGAGGCCTGCCACTACACCGAGGCCGATCGGGTCAACATCCCCGTGCCCCTCTACCACTGCTTCGGCATGGTGATGGGCGTGCTCGGCTGCCTCACCCACGGCGCCGCCATGGTGTTCCCGGCCCCGTCGTTCGAGCCGGTCGCCACCCTCGAGGCCACCGCGAACCAGCGCTGCACCTCGCTCTACGGCGTGCCGACGATGTTCATCGCACAGCTCGGCGAGGCCGGCTTCGCCGACTACGACCTGACCAGCCTGCGGACCGGGATCATGGCCGGCTCGCCGTGCCCGATCGAGGTGATGAAGCAGTGCGTCGACCAGATGCACATGGACGAGGTCACCATCGCGTATGGCATGACCGAGACGTCCCCGGTGTCGACCCAGACGTCGCCGGACGATCCGCTCGAGAAGAAGGTCGGCACGGTCGGCCGGGTCCTGCCCCACATCGAGATCAAGGTCGTCGACCCAGAGACCGGCGAGACCGTGCCCCGCGGCACCTCGGGTGAGTTCTGCACCCGGGGCTACTCGGTGATGCAGGGCTACTGGAACGACCCGGAACGCACCGCGGATGCCATCGACGCGGATGGCTGGATGCACACCGGCGACCTGGCGGTGATGGACGACGAGGGCTACGCCAACATCGTCGGCCGCATCAAGGACATGGTCATCCGGGGCGGCGAGAACGTCTACCCCCGTGAGATCGAGGAGTTCCTCTACTCCCACCCCAACATCCGCGACGTCCAGGTGATCGGCGTGCCCGACGCCAAGTACGGCGAGGAGGTGGCGGCCTGGGTCCAGACCGAGGACGGAGCAGAACTCACCGCCGAGGAGGTCAAGGAGTTCTGCAAGGGCAAGATCGCGCACTACAAGGTGCCCCGCTACGTGATCGTGACCGAGGAGTTCCCGATGACGGTCACCGGCAAGATCCAGAAGTTCAAGCTGCGTGACGCTGCGGTCGAACAGCTCGGCCTCACCGATCAGGAGCAGGTCACTGCCTGAGATCCCCGGCGGCTTCGTCGATCTCCAGATCAACGGCGGGTGGGGTCACCACTTCGCCCGCAACCCCGAGGCGATCTGGGCGGTCGGCGAACGGCTGCCCCGATTCGGGGTCACCGCCTTCTGCCCGACCCTCACCAGCGAGGGCGTTGCCGTCTGGGACCGCGCGTTCGCGGTCCGCGCGACAGGCGCACCCGCTGGCTACCGCGGCGCCCGACCGATCGGCTGGCACGTCGAGGGGCCATTCCTCGCCCCAGCCCGTGCCGGGGCCCACGACCGTTCGGTCCTCCGACCGTTGACCCCCGAGGCCGTCGCCCCGCTGCGGGCCGACCGGGGTGTCCGGCTGGTGACACTGGCCCCCGACGCAGCGCCGAGCGAAGCGGCCGCCCACGAGGCGATCGAGGCCCTCGTCGAGGCCGGGGTGACCGTGTCGCTCGGCCACACCGACATCGACAGCGACGCCGCGCAGCGGGCCTTCGCCGCCGGGGCCACGATGGGCACCCACCTCTTCAACGCGATGGGCGGCCTGCACCACCGCACGCCGGGCCTGGCTGCCGCCCTGCTCGGCGACCGCTGCGACGCCGCCGTCGGTCTGATCGCGGACGGCCACCACGTCGCCCCGGAAGTCGTCCGCCTCTCGTGGCGCCTGGCCGCCGAGCGGATCGTGCTGGTGAGCGACGCGATCTCGTGGATCGGCGAACGCGACGAACCGGTCGGCACGCTGCCCGACGGGACCCTGGCCGGCGCCACCGTCGGCATCGACACCGGGGTGCGCAACCTGGCCCGGTTCGCCGGCATCTCGATCGCCGAGGCCGCGGCGGCCGCCTCAGCTCGCCCCGCGGCCGTGATCGGCTACATCCCGCCCGACGGTGACGTGACGGTCATCGACGACGACGGCATCGTCGTCGAGACCCGCATCGGCTGTTAGGCGTTCGCCTGCTGGGCGGCGATCTCGGCGCGGACCTCGTCCATGTCGAGGGCCTTGGCCTGGGTGATCAGCTGCTCGAGGGCCTCGGCCGGCAGGGCGCCGGGCTGGGAGAAGAGCACGATGCCGTCGCGGGCGACCATCAGGGTCGGGATCGACATGATGTTGAGCGACCCGGCGAGCTCCTGCTCGGCCTCGGTGTCGATCTTGGCGAACACGGCGTCGGGGTGCTGCTCGGACGCCGCTTCGAAGATCGGGCCGAACATCCGGCACGGGCCGCACCACTCGGCCCAGAAGTCGAGGAGCACCAGGCCTTCTCCGGTGATGGTCTCCTCGAAGGTGTCCTTGGTCAGATTCACGGTGGTCATGGCTCTGCCAACCGTCGAATTGTCCGGTCTATTCCGGTCATCAGGCCGAGGGCCGGCGATCTGCCCACGGCCGGGCCGCCTCGACCTGGGACGCCAGCCGGAGCAGCAGGTCCTCGCGTCCGTAGGCGGCCACGAGCTGCACGCCGATGGGCAGCCCGGCGTCGTTCCACCACAGCGGCAGGTTCATCGCCGGCTGTCCGCTCGTGTTGAACGGCGGCGTGAACGTCACGTACTCGCCGGCCCGCATCAGGGGCGCCAACGGATTGTCGGGTTCGTTGGCGTGTTCGCCGATCCGGGGCGGCGGCTCAGCGATCGTCGGGGTGAGCAGCAGGTCCCAACCATCGGCCCACCACGACTGCACCTGGCGGCGGTAGTCGGCCACCGCACCCAGCGCCGTCGAGTAGTCGATCGCCGACATGCCCTTGACGAACTCGACCTGGGCCCAGTTGACCGGCTCCACCTCGTCCTGGGTCAACTCCCGTCCGAGCATCGCGCCGAGGGCATCGATGCCGGTCTTCATGCCGGCGCCCCACATGGCGATGAACCGGCCGCTGAACGAGGCGTCGGCCAGCACCGACGGGAACCCCGGCTCGACGCGATGGCCCAACGACTCCAACAACGCGCCGGCGTCACGCACCGCGGCGACACAGTCGTCGTGCACCGGGAGGNNTGGTGATCGAGGATGCCGATCCGCAGGCTGCCGGGATCGGCGCCGAGCTCGTCGACGTAGGGGCGCACCGGCGGCGGGGCGATCACCCCGTCGCCGACCCCGGGCCCATGGACGGCGTCGAGCAGGCGCGCCGCGTCGCGCACCGAGCGGGTGAGCGCGAACTCGACGCTCAGGCCGGCCTCGTCGCGGAACGGGCCGAGCGAGATCCGCCCCCGAGAGGTCTTGAGCCCGAACAGCCCGGCGCACGACGCGGGGATCCGGATCGAACCACCAC